>NZ_VFWL01000003.1:0-434968 GCF_006442495.1 Mesorhizobium sp. B2-1-3 | reverse complement strand
TGTCATGGCCCAGGTGAACAGGGTCGCCGCGCCGTGCCAGTTCAAACTCGCCCTGTCGAGAAATAGCCAAAGGGCCGTGTAAGCCAGCAGCACCAGGAATGCTGCCGGCCGAGAGGTCAACGTGCCAATTGAGGTGAGCACGCTCGTGATCGGGTGATTTGCCATCATCAAGAACTTTCGACTGCAACGCGGGTTCCCATTCTTGGGCCAAGCTCGCGAACGTGCTTGAAGGGTTTTGCCGCAAGCTGATCCGACATCTTGGGCGGCCACAGTTTTGGACGAAGCCGGAACTTGGCGACGATGGTCGGATGCGCTGGCGTGAAGGTGTCGTTCCACGGCAGATATGAAGCCTTCTTCATGTGTGGCGGAACCTTCGGCGTCGTGCAGCTTTACGTTCTTTAGGTGGAGATCATGAGGGGAGATGTAGCTCGTCTTCGCTGGCGTGGTGGTGTGCAGCACGCGGGCGAGCGCGCGGTGACACCACTCTGATGTCCGCGCGAAGAAATGGATCGCTAGCTTGCCGCCTTCGACCCGCGGACAGTCGTACCATCCTAATGGTCCGACACTCGGCGATTCTCGGAACGTGACTACTTCCAAGTGATGGGGCGAGGTATGGCACGCGATACAACCTGACCTGAGCTTTTGAGCCCGCTCGATATTAAGGAGGTAACCCCTTGCCAGGTGAGACGATACTGCCGAACAGATCAGGTTTCGATCTCTCCGTGTTGTTCAAGGTGCTGGAACGACGGGACGATCTCACGGCCCAAGACCGGGCAGTACTTAAGGACGGCCCCTGGCGCGTGCGTGACTACGAAGTCGACGACGAAATCGTCGTGGAGCACTCCGAACCCAAGGAGAGCTGCGTTATCGTCTCGGGGATCACGGGAAGAAATGTCACCTTCGCCGACGGCAGGCGTCAGATAACGGCCCTCCACATTCCAGGCGACTTCGTTGATCTGCATGCATTCCTGTTGCACGTTATGGACCACAACGTCGTTGCTTTGGCGCCAACTCGCATGGCGTTCATCGGGCATGATACGCTGCATCGGATCACTGAGACCCACCAGCATCTGTTCCGCGTGCTGACAACGGTATTGGCGGTGGATGCCGCCATTCAGAGGGTTTGGATCGCGTGCCTCGGGCGCCGGTCCGCAGAGGCCCACCTGGCGCACATCATTTGCGAGATGTTCCTGCGTATGGAGGTCGTCGGCTTGACCCGGGAATGGTCATTCGAATTTCCTGTCACGCAAAGCATGCTGGCGGATACGGTGGGGCTGTCGATTGTCCATCTCAATCGGACGCTTATGGCATTGCGCCGTGCTGGCCTTATCACCTGGCAGCGTAAGGTCGTGACCATCACGAACTGGGATCGCTTGGTGCGAGCCGCCGAGTTCGACGCGACTTATCTCAACCTTCGCAAAGAGCCGCGATAGAGACTTTTACTCGCGTGCTTCGTCACCTCCCAGCAGCAATGATGGCCCAAGCAATGGCGCACGGCACGCTCGGCTTGAGAGGCAGGTGGAGGACCCCAACGGGCAAATTGCCGACGCACTCCTCAACCACCTCGGCCCGTGCACAATCGTGCTAACGGATAGTGCTTCGGCCGCACGGCAGGCGATTTTCTTCAGGCTCCTCTGCTGCAATTGAACCTATCCGGGCGGCCCTCAAGCACGTGATCCGCGGTGTTCATGCATCTTGGGCTAAGGGATCTGATGCGTCTGGCGCCGATTAAAGCGGTCAGTTTGGAACTTTTCATCCCCACAAGCGTTCGAAGGGGCTTGTGGGGACGGGGTGCCAAATGAAGCAAGGGATTCTTCCTGCTCAAGTCGACGAGGTAGCCTCTCTCTCGGAGGTTCCCGATCCGATACTCACCAATGAGTTTGAGGATTTCTTCGAGAATGCCGCCATCGCACTTCACTTCGTCGGGAAAGATGGCACCATCCTGCGTGCCAATCGCGCGGAATTGCAAATGTTGGGATTCACGGCCGACGAATATGTAGGCCGCAACATTCGCGATTTCCACGCAGATCAGGTTGCTATTGGAGACATATTGGACCGCCTGTCCCGGCGGGAGGAACTTAAAAACCACCGCGCCCGGCTGCGTGCCAAAGATGGCTCGACCCGCTGGGTGGAGATAACCTCCAACGTTCGCGCATTGGGTGACCGCTTCCTCAATACCCGCTGCATCACCATCGATGTGACTGAAACGGTCAAGGCGCAGGAGCTTATCCGCGAACAGGAGCGGCGCCTTGCCATCACCTATGAGAACGCTGCCGCTGGTATTGTGGAAGCAAACGCCGAAGGCCAACTGCTGCGGGTAAATTCCCATCTGTGTGACCTTTTGGGCTACACGCAGGATGAGCTGATTGGACGATCGATTTTTGACCGCACCTTTCCCGCCGATGCTGAAGCAGATCGCGAGCAGTATCGACGGCAAGTGGCTGGCGAGATCGACAGCTACACACTTGAAAAGCGATTTGTTCGCAAGAATGGATCAGTTTTTTGGGCTGTTGTGAATTCGTCGAGCGTTCATGACTGCGACGGGTCATTTCGATACGCTGTACGTGTCCAGCACGATATCAGCGAGCGCAAGCGGGTTGAGGCGGCGCTTGCCAAACGTGCCGAGGAACAGGGTGCGATACATCGATTCACCGAAATGCTGCAGCATGCGCGCACGCAAGAGGATGTGTATGCGCCGGCGCTCGATGCAATCCAACGTGCGCTCCAATGCCAGCGTGCTTCGATATTGCTGTTGGATAAAAACGGGCGCATGAAGTTTGTGGCTTGGCGTGGCCTGTCCGACACTTACCGCGTAGCGGTGGAAGGACACTCGCCTTGGTCAGCGGAGAGCCAAGATCCGCAGCCGATCTGTGTTGACGATGCACACCAAGCGGATTTGCCGGAAGAATTGAAACAAGCGATCCAGACTGAGGGCATTGGTGCGGTCTACTTCATTCCGATCACACAAGGTGGACGGCTTCTGGGCAAATTCATGGCCTACTTCGACCAGCCTCAAGAGCACTCGGAACAGCAGATTGAAACGGGTCGGACCATCGCTCGTCAGCTCGGTTTCGGTATCGAACGCATAAAGGGCGAAATTGCTGCTCAAAGGCTGGCAGCAATCGTGGAGTCTTCCCATGACGCGATCGTCAGCAAGGATTTGAATGGGATCATTTTGACATGGAATCGCGGGGCTGAGCGCCTGTTCGGCTATTCGGCCTCGGAAGTGCTCGGCAAGCCGATCACGATCATCATCCCTCCGGATCGGCTGCAAGAGGAGCCGCTCATCCTGGGTCGAATACGCAAGGGCGAAATTGTCGATCATTTCGAAACAGTCCGGCGCCACAAGGATGGGTCGCTAGTGGACATTTCTCTGACTATATCGCCTGTCCGAGACGCAGCGGGCCGTATCGTTGGCGCCTCCAAAATTGCCCGGGATATAACTGCGCAGAAAATTGCGGAAGCAAAGGTGCGCGACAGTGAACGTCACCTTCAGGATCTTCTCGCGGCCATCCCTGCTGCAATCTACACGACCGATGAGCAAGGCAAGATCACCTATTTCAATGAGGCAGCGGTCGAACTCGCCGGCCGCACGCCGGTGATCGGCAGTGATGAATGGTGCGTCACCTGGAAGCTCTATTGGCCAGATGGAACGCCACTTCCTCACGACCAGTGTCCAATGGCTGTTTCCCTTCGTGAAGGGCGGCCGGTCCGGGGAGTTGAGGCGATTGCCGAGCGGCCGGACGGCACGCGGATTCCATTCATTCCCTATCCGACGCCGATGCGGGATGCAGCTGGAGCAATTGTCGGCGGCATCAACATGCTGGTCGACGTCAGCGAGCGCAAGCAAGCTGAGACACAACAGCGGATCCTGCTTAACGAACTCAACCATCGCGTTAAGAACAACATGATGATGTTGAAGTCCTTGCTTTCGGTAGCGGCCAGGACCAGTCAAAATTCGGAGGCTCGCAAGACGCTCGACGAGGCGAGCAAGCGAGTGGCAACCATGGCTGCGGCTCAACGTGTTCTCTACGACACCCCAGACGCATCCAATTTCAGCGCGCCACTTTTTCTCGGGGCCATTTGCGAAACGACAAAGCAGGTGTTTCCAGCGAACGTCCAACTCATTTGCGACGCCGATCCCATCCAGTTGCCCAACGATATCGCGATGCCGCTTGCGCTCATACTCAATGAGCTTTTGGTCAATGCCGTCAAACATGGATCTGCGGGCAAGGCAAGCATCATTCGGGTTGGGATCAAGCAGCACGGTCAAAAGCAGGTGTTGACGGTAGAGGATGAAGGTTCAGGTTTCGATCTGAGGGCGGTGCGTCCTTCCTCGTCAGGTTTGCGGTTGGTTGAGGGGTTGGCGCGACAGATTGGTGGGATTTTCGAAGTTGAGCGAGATCCGTCTCGTTGCATCGTGATTTTTTCTCAGGCTCCCGGGGAGAACGGCTTTGACCTTAAAAACGGCAATGTTTGAGACAGGCCGAACGGGGGAGTCGAACCAGCCATTCAGACCTCAGTTGGTTTTCTCCAGAGATGATGGGATTGGAGCAGAAGCGAGAATTTCCGGCAAACCATGCATCATGATCGTCGAAGACGACTACCTCATAGCCCTCGATGTCGAGGCTAGTCTTAGCGATGCCGGTTTTGTGTTGGCTGGGATAGCCAGCACAGCCGAGGAGGCGATCATAATTGCGCGCTCGGCTCAGCCTGCGATTGCCCTGATGGATATCCGCTTGCTTGGCAAGCGGGACGGAATTGACGCAGCGTTGGAACTCTACCGGGACTTCGGCATACGGTGCATCTTCGCAACCGCGCACGCTGACCGCGACGTAAAGCTTCGAGCCGAAGCGGCAAGACCACTCGGCTGGGTTCAGAAACCCTACTCTACGGCGATGCTCATCGAAGCCATCCAAAACGGTTTGCAGGAGCTCGACAACAAAGGCTGAGCGTCACAGCCGGCAGCCAGTGCTGGCGAAGCCCTGGCTTTGAAATTAACGGACGTAATCTTCGTTGCTATCGCGAATTGGTACGCTCCAAGCTGGCCGGCTGATCGATTGCGACTGTACGCATACAGACCACCGGATCCATTTTGCCTGGCCTGACAACCCAGGAGGCCTGGTATCAGGCCAATAGCATGGGCCTGCAATCATACCGGGTTTGGTTAGATACCATAGTGCCGACAAATCTCTCCGTCACTTCGACCGAAGTCCGGCTTCGGGCCGTGGCCATGGAACTGCCGAAGGGCATCGGCACACCACGGCAGCGCGATTGGCTACTCGGAGTATGTCGCAGGGATTTCCGATGTGAGCTTCTTCGGCGAAGCCGCCAAACGCTGTCTCGACATCGTGCACGCAAACACGCCCGCATGGAAGGACACCTTACGATGGACGTCGCAGAGTGGGTTAGCCAATCTCCCGACCGTCAATATCGGCCCGTGGTGGCGCGACTACCATAGATCGCTGGAGAGGCTGCACACCGGCTATGCGCGTTCGATGTCCTGCCCGTCTCTCGGCGATGTCTGCTCCAGGACTGCTCGCCCTCCTCCTGACCGGCGCTTTTTCGGTCGGCAGTTAGAGCTCGGGGCCGTTCGGCACGGAGCCGCTCTTCTTGAACGGATGCCATCGACGACCGCTTTCCAGACGCAAGCGAAGGTGCTCCCGCTGCCCGACCTGAACGTCGCGGACCGTCAGTCGGAAAGGACCGACGCATCCGGCTCGGCTGCTAGCCGAGCGTGCGAATCGGAACCAAAGTTTGAGGAGCAAGTTTGGCCGTGAACGCCGAAGTTTGGCACAACCATCCAAGGAAGGAGAAGCCGATGAAAGCGCAATGCGGGCCGGCGGCAGTTTGCCGCTGCTTTGGTTTTGTTGAGCTTGCCGGCGATGGCCCAGACGAGCGGGACACCGGACCTTAAGCTGCCAACGCAGCAGTCTGGATCCACGCCGCCCCCCGGCCCCACCGGACATATCGACGACCAGACGCGTGAAATGATGCGCCAGATGATAGACGAGATGTTGCAGGAAAAGCTGCAGGGAGATGGCGGTCCCGAAGGAGGACCTCCGCACCGCAAAGGTTGGCACCGGGACATCGCACAAGGGCCTCGCGAGGCGGGCAGGATATCTCGAAAGGCTGATCGCATGGGGCCCCGCATGATGTACTTTGCCCGTATGCAAATAATGTTTGCGATAATGGACGCCGACGGCGATGGAGCCCTTTCGCACAGCGAGATCCAGGATGTGATCGGGCGGATATTTGACGCCGTCGACGAGAACGGCGATGGCAGGATTGACCTCGAGGAGATTCAATCCTTCTCACAGGGTCGTGGAGGTGGAGACATGCAGTAGCGCCCAAAGGGGCGCCTGGCTCCTGTTCCTGGCCGCCATACTCGCCCGACCTCAACCCGATCGAGATGGCCTACTCAAAACTCAAGGCGCACCTGCGAAAGAAGGCGGCCAGAACCTTCGACACGCTTTGCGAGGCTCTCGGCGATATCTGCCACCTGTTCGAGCCAGCCGAATGCAGAAACTTCTTCAAAGCGGCCGGATATGAGGCCGATTAATCGCGACACGCTTGAGGCAGAAAAATTGCGCGGGCGCCAAAGCTGTCCGGTCTCGGCCCGCCAAGTCCCGGGAACATGGCCGCGAAGAGGACCATTTGTTCACCTGACCTGCGGCGGGAGGTGGCCATGCGCGGCCTGCGGCAGCTCTCTTTTGGCATGAGAAGCCCGGTCACAGGTGCTTGAACCGCGAGCGGCAAGGACGGCTGATCAGGCGATGAGGCGGAGAGATTCGGACGTTCCCCTCAATCCGCCATGCCGGCCTCATGGGGTACTATTGCGTCGAGGATTGCGTTGTACAAACTGACGGTATCTTCCTCGATTTCTGTGCTGCTGATGCCAGCCGCTTTCGCATCCGAAAAAAGCTTCTGGGTGAGTTGGGCAACCGAGGTGACATCCGCCCCGACTGTTTCCGGGACGTTGCTTGATATCCATTTGTGAAGGAAGTTGGTTCCACGCGTGCTCATCGAGAAAACAACCACCAGATGAACAGCGCGCAAGCCCCAACCACAACCGCTGAGACCGCTATCAAAATGCCCCTGCCGTTCTGCCATCCGGGCGGCGGCGGAGGCACCACCTTTTCAGGCTTGGTTCGATCGTCCATTCCGCAACAAGCTGCGGGGAGATCTTAGGTTCCGCTAATCCCGTTTCGCGGAAAATAACTTGCCATGGCTGCCACACATTCAATTTTTCACTCCAGCGAAAGAACCGCCTTTTTCAGCCTTCGGCTCCGACCTGCAGGAGGTGCTAAGGCCGGGTCAGTGAGAACAGCACGCCTGGCGATTTGCTCGCGTCGGCATACCGGCGATTTCTGGCCGCGAACCGCGTATTGCTTGAACACCTGACGTCCCTAGTTGCGGTCTCTCAAAAACCTCGCCTCCCGCAGCAATGAATTCCAATCGGGGCCGATGAGCTTGATCAGGTCACGCGCCTGGCGTTCCGAGATGCCGACTTCTTTAGCCAGCCGCCGAGCAAGAAGCCGCATGCCCTCGTCTTCGCGTTCGCTGCCGTCATCTTCCATCGAAACCTCCTACGGCCGAACGTGGCAGCGCTGGTTTGGTTTCGCCAGGCAAAAAAAACCGCCGGCCGGAGCAAGCGGGCGGATTGTATTGACGAATTTGGGCCGCCCTTCTTGACGAGACGCATCACCGCCACAGAACTACCAAATGACTTCAAGGATCGACGCAACTCGCGACCTAATGCTTTCGGATACCGCCGACCTAGTTGCTGCTGCAAGTGCGGCCCGGGAACTCTATGGCCCAGACGCGGCAACGGCAGTGGTCTACTGCGCCATGGAAGCACATTTCGCTGGGCGGACGGCCGATTTTCTTTTCTGGTTTGATGTTTTTCGCGACCTGATTAAGCCCAAAGCTCAATGAAGCGGCGTGAATAAAGGGCGAGGTAGGAGGCCGTTTGACCGCGCGTCCTGGCCGTCTGGAATCCGTTTGGAGAACGGCAAGGACATACTCCTGGAACTGATTGGGAATGGCCGAAGGAGCCGCGCTCGCTGGCAGCGAAGGCATCCCCCGATGAGAAGTAGCGCGGCCAACACGAAGCTCTATCGCCGCGCATCACCCGACCTGACGCCAGAACATGGACGGCGTGCCATCGATGCCCGCGGATTAACTATCGAACTACGCGGATTATTGTCGGATCAGAAGCAATGACCGCCAGAACCTGCTCGTTGCAAAAGAGGCGAAAGGCTGCCGCCTACGCAAACTGAGGAGCCCTGCAATCTGGTCGACGCCGATTACATCACGGCGCAAGCGGGGTGGCGCGAACCCGCACACTCGGATGCGGCTAGAGTTCCGGGTTTTCGGCAATTTGCTGGCGGATATCGGGAAAGGCATTGAAAAGGGCCCAGCGTCCCCGTCTGGAGATGCCAGAAGCTCTTTTATAGACGCGGGTGGACGCCCGCATTGCCACAGCCCGGCCCTGTTCAGCCTGTCGTGGGTCCACTGAGGAAAACCGCCACCCGCGCTGGATCCGGTGATCCCAATTGCCGGCAAACTGGTCGATAGGGTTAAAGCTATGGCGCAGCATTGTTGGATATCGCCCGCCGATTTAACCCGGGCCGCGTCTGACACTTAGCTGACTGCGCGCAGGCGCCGAGACCGAACAAAGAGTTGTAGTCCCTCGGAATCCAACGCATGGCCGAAGGCATAGCCTTGCAGTATGTCGCAGCCCAAATCTCCAAGCATCCGTGCGTGCTGCATCGTCTCGACACCTTCTGCTATAATCTCGATACCCAGGGACTTGCCGATCTCAATGATCGACGACACAACCTGCCTTCGTTGCGGAGATTTGACGATTGGAATGATCAGCTGCCGATCTATTTTCAACCGGCGGGGCTGTAGCTTGAGCAGGCTGACTATAGAGGCATAGCCCGTGCCGAAATCATCTATCTCTATATCGATGCCGAGTTCCTTTATTTGATTGACGTTCCATGCAATCAAATCATCGCTGCCATCCAGGAAAATAGACTCAACAAGCTCGAACGAAACCGTTCCCTTTTTGATATCTAATTTCCTTAAGCTCTTTATGAGTTTTTCGTCATGAAGACGTCGCGCGGAAACGTTGACCGATACCCGTGGTATATGGAGATTTGCATTGGACCACTTTGCAAAATCTGAAAGTGATTGATTCAGTATGGATCGATCGATCATCGAGACGACATTTAACTCGTCGGCAATCCTTAGGAAGGCATCCGGCGCTAAAATTCCCCGCTTTGGGTGTCTCCATCGCGCAAGCGCCTCGACGCCGACGATTTCGAGGGTTTTTGCATTAAATTGAGGCTGGTAGAAGGCTATGAACTCATTGCGCTCCAGGCCGCCGAGAACTTCGTCGGCAATCCGCTTCGTGTCGACGATCTCGCTTTGCATCACCTCGGTGAAGAAATCATATCGGTTGCGCCCACGCGTCTTTGCCTGGTAAAGCGCGATGTCGGCATTCACCAGCAGATGCTTGCCTTCGATGTCATTGTCGTTCTCGACTGCAATCCCCACGCTAGCACCAAAGCGGCAGCGGTGGCCGTGGTAGTAAACAGGTTCGCTCATCTTGCTGATGATGTCGTCAGCCAGCAGCCCCAGTTGCTTAGTATGCTGCACAGTGCACAGGACCACGAATTCGTCGCCGCCAATACGAGCGACGAAGCCGCCCTCCCCTACCTTGGATCGCAGCACGGTAGATGCGTGAACCAGCATCGCGTCACCCGCGGCGTGGCCAAGTGTATCATTGATGTGCTTGAACCGATCGAGGTCGATGTGAAGCAGGCCCACATGACCGCAGTCTCGCCTAGCTTTTGCTACGAAGTCTTTCAGTACCTGGTCGAGGTAACGACGGTTGGGCAAACCCGTCAGAGAGTCGTGAAGTGCGATATGCTCTATGCGCGCCTTGGCAGACTCGAGTTCTGCATTTTTCGTCTCCGACAGCTGTTTTGCGCGAACCAGGTCGCTGTTGAGCAGGACGTCGGCCGTTACATCCCATTCCGCGCCAATCATCTTGGGCGTCTCGTTTGGGGCTTGGTATATGGTGGCCTTGGATCGGACGTAACGAATTTCACCACCTGGACGGACAATCCGGTACTCCGACGAATATGTTCCGCCGCTGGCCACAGCACTGTTGAAATCTGCGTTGGCGCGGGCCAGATCCAGGGGGTGAATTGCGCCCGCCCAATCCGAATAGCCGCGAGGACCTCCATCGCTGGGCTTGCCATATATTTCGTTCACGCGATCATCCCACGACAGGTCATTGGTCGCGAGATCATGTTCCCAAACGCCAATGGCTGACGCCTCCAGAGCAAGTTCTAGGCGTCGGGACAATCGACGCAGTTCCGTATAATTGCGCTGCCTTTCACTAAGCAGCCGACCTGCTACCAGGAATGGGATCAGGATCAGCGCCCCGGCCGCGGCCATGATGGTACGCAAGAGCCAAGCGTTGCTGGGGGTCGAAGGCCAGCCGTTTTTGGGGACGGCTGCGATCTGCCACGAACCGGACGGAAGCAGAACTTCGGCCGTCACCGGATTGCTTTTGCGGATGTCTGCAGAGCCAAAAAATTGAACTCCGCTTGGGCCAAGGGCATCTTTCCCTATGAGCGCGATATCAATCCCGAGATCATCGTCAAACAGGCCGCTCGCCTTGTAAAGGCGCTGCACATCGACGACCGCGGATATGATGCCCCAAAATCTTTCACTGTTGCCCGCACTCGACACGAAAACCGGAAAACGGCCGATGAAGCCCTGGCCTCCTTGCTTCAGGTCGACGGGGCCGGCAAGAATCAACTTGCGCTCGTCTCGCGCCCTTAGCGCGGCCTTGCGTTGCCAATCATCCTTGCGGTAGTCGAGGCCCATCGCCTTCTCGTTGCCCTTCAGCGGATACAACAAGGAAACGACCAGATCGGGCGCGCCGGCAATGTTGTTCAATTGTGAGTTTTCGCTGAACAGGTTTCTCGCGAGAGAAGCAAAGCGTTGCTGTCCCATATAGGGTTCCGTCACGACCGTCGCGACCAGTCCATGCACAAGTTGGAGGTTTCCGCTGATGTTACCTTCTAGCTTGGCGCGAATTAGATTTACCTTGACCAGGACATCCGCGCGGGCGGCTTGGTCCGAAACGATTTTGTTTTGATGGTCCGCATACGCTGCGCTGATGGCAATAACCAAGACCGCCATGGCGGCCGGAATATTCACCGAAGAAAAAACGGCATCCTTCATCCCGCCGAACCTAGCGCCGAAAAGGGGCAATGGGGTCGAACTCCCTGTGTGGTTCCGGTGTTCGGATGGACTCGTGCTACAATACTAGCGTTGATTGCTTAATTTTAGACTTCACACTTCTGAAAACTTTGCACTTCCGACGGTGATGTCATCTCGGGTCGACGCCGGTCCCCTCGACGTTTTCACGCTGCCGACGACACCGATGACAACACTGATATTGATGGGAATCGTCGACAAGCGACTTCGTCACCTGCCCTGACCGCAATCAGAGAAGACAGGCGAAACGGCTACAAACGGCACGAACCTGGGCTGCTGCCAACCCCTTACAAGCCGCGCTACACGGCGCGGCTGGCCTATACGCAAGATTTAGAAACGGCTACGCTCAAGCTGAGGGCGTTCGCCTAGCAAACCAGATCGCCGTCGAAAGCCCGACCAGCCGGTGCTCGGCAGGCGGGTGCCTTCGACTGCGCGTCGTAGCAAGAGCCCTGTGCTCGGAAAGAATCCTGATCGCAGGCGACAGTCGTTTAAGCGGGATCATACCGTCACATGGATTTAGGAGCAGCGAGATATGGGATCATACCGACGCTCCGCTTCGTCGCGCCGATGGAATAGGCCATCGGAATCCTGGGAGAGTTCTTTGGCAAGCCGTACATATTCTTGCCGGCCCTCACCGCAAATGAAAAGTGCTGCCACGAAACCGTGTCATGCTCATTCAGAAAATCGAGCGTGAGCCCAGCTGAAATCAGGGCGTTCACGACATCGCTGATGGGATGAATCCACTCATAGTAGCGAGGATGCTTCAAGCGCCGGTCGTCGCCGGTATAGGTAAGTTCCTCGTTCCAGGCGAGCGGCTGAGCTATGGGTGTTCGCCAGTCGTGCTTCAACTCGAGTGCCGCGGCCTTGCGATCACACTGGAACATTAACGGATGGCCCTCAGCCATATAGAGCCGACCGCCGGGTCGCAGGAGATCGGCAACCACTCGCGCCCACCGGCCCACGTCGTCGAGCCAGTTTACCGAACCCCAAGTCACGTAAGCGACGTCAAAGGTCCGGCCAAGCGCTTCGACTGCCTCGAATAGCGGCGCTTCCACGAAGCGCACATCAGTGCCTGCCTTGGAAGCGAAATCCCGCGCAGCGGCGATGGCAGTCGGTGAAAAGTCGAGGCCGGTCACGCTGCGCGCGCCGAGATTTTTCAAGCTGATCGTGTCGAGCCCAATGTGACATTGTAGATGGATGATATCCTTGCCGACAATATTACCGAGCTCGCTCGTCTCAAGCTCATAGAGATTGGATCCCCCTGCCAGCACGTTTTCGATCTGGTAGCTGCCCGTTGTGTCAGTCGAATGCAGTTCGGCCCGATCATCCCAATTAAGGCGGTTCGTACCCAGAAACGATTCCACACCCCCTCCGATCGTCAGCGCTTGCTGATGCTTGGTAAACAAATGCTTAATATCTTTGCAGCGAAAGGGCCGTGCGTCAATCTGAGGTCGGCGGACGATGTGCCAGTTCGCGAAGCCTATAATCGCGGAGACAGCGGCGGGGTCTGAGGGAAGGTGTAGGTTGCTCGAACTGAGTTGATGATGATGCAGGCAGTTGCCGACCGCTCGCCTGGCAGTAGTTCTGCAAGCTCGGAAGAGAGCGCCAGCTGCATGCTTAACGAGGGAACAGTTTCCGCTCGTCTGCGACGACCCGCGCGGACCTGATCGGATCGGGTCGGTTTGCCTCATCAACAGCCCATCTGAGTGCCCCTCATGCCAACGAGCATCACATGATCGATTTCGGCAAGTCGGCAACGGAAGTGCTCGGATCTGAACGGGCAGCGTAGGCACGGTTCTCGCCGCCCGTCGATCAGCCCACGCTACCAGAGCTCCAACGGCGATCGCGGTTTACAGCATCGTTAACTCGCCATCGACCACGTATTGCCTGCCGGTCACATCTGCAGCAGCATCCGACAGCAGGAACCACGCGAAGGCTGCGGTCTTCGCCTTCTGGGGGGCCGAGAAAGTCGGCAGCATCCCCGGAACTTGCACTCAGCATGTCGTCTCGGGAACACGAACCCCGGTTCCGCAACGCGAGCCCAGTTCGTCCCCGCGGCTACCAACCTCTACCCTGGCACGCCCCACGGCGGCATGCGCATCCCCTGAAACCTATGGTGCTCGGAGGTTCGGCATCGCAGTTGGGGAATTGAATATTGCCAAGTGAAAGGTCGTGCCGATCTGCCGGGTCGCGGGTGCCGAGGGTGCCACATCTCTTAGATAGAGAGGTCGATCCAGGCGGCTGCAACCGCGGTCTGCTAGTGGCGTCCGTCAAGAACCATGCGAGGCATGGCCGGGCCTCGCCTTGATTCCCGAGCCCGCCTCGCCATTTTGTACCTGCGTCGTGCCCTGACTTCATCCTCCGCTTGCTTGCGCGATATCTCCACCGTACCGAGCAGCATCTTTTCTGGCATGCGATTGTCGTTTGAATTTCGAGTGGCCGCCATATTGGTTCTCCGTTGTGGAAGCCGAACTTCGACTTGGCGGAAGTGTTCCCTGCGGCGCGGGATCGATGCCTCGGGAGCACTAGTTGACCACCGACGAACAAGATCGGGAAACAGAGCCGCGACGTGGCTGGTGGCGGCAGATCCAGGGCGGGCATATCATAGTTAAATGACGGCGCAGGAGCAGGATGCGATGGGGGTGCTCAGCGGCTCCCCTTAAGCTGCTGAACAAAGGCATCGGCTTGCGGAGGACCACAGCATGCGCATGCATCATCCAGCAGACATCGCCATTTATCCAACCGATCTCGAACTGCTGCAGCGGGTTCTTATCCAGTATTGTTCAGAGAGACGGTGCAGTTTGGATTCCGCCATGGCCAACGACGCAGCATGTGAGCTGATGGCGCTGTTTCAGGCCGGCATCGAGGACGAAGGCGAACTCGAACGCATCATTTCCCGTCATGACATGCCGCTTCGGATGGTGGGGTAGGTGCCCTCCTGCCCGTGTAGTGGGCATGCTGTAGGGTCCAGGCTGCACCGCGCGGCTGGCAGGCTTATCCCACCCGCCCCCGCAACAAGGGCGCCGGCCACCTTGGCTCGGCACGGGTGCGAGCAAATTGTTTGCTAAGAACAGCCATACATCGAGCCTCGGTACCGGGTAGCCTCAATCCATAGTGCGAGGGCAATAGCTGGCGACCGCCCCTTAACTTCCAAATCGCGACCTCGATAGCCGCCAGCCGCGATCCATACTGTCTTTGAACGCTGGTAGATTGTAACGCCCCGTGCGCTCGCCCAAGCGCACAGGTCTGCAAAGTCTCGCTTCATGATTTCCCCACACGCAGCAATCGGAACGCTATAAACTGCGAAGGTGGAGGTATGTTCCACGATGCTAAAAAAGCCCGCCACCTTTCGGCGGCGGGCAATCAGCGGGAACACAGCACTGAATGGGAACAGTGCGAGGGTCCAACATCGCCAGCTCGAAATCGTTCCATGCTTCGGCAGGGATCATATAGCGGTTGCTTGACGAACTTGCCGACGTTCGCCGGAAGTCAAGAATGCCGCTGCGCTCCGCGCGCTTTCCTAGCGGATGAAAGCATAACCGCTAGGCTGCTATGCCAATGACGAGCCCCTTGCGCCGCAGATCGTCGATCTCTGCTTCATGTCTTGGCCGACGCGTTCATTTGCCCTGGCGTTGCCTATTCCACGCCTTGCTCCGACTCAACGCCGATTGCGTCGCCGTCACATAGACCGCACCATGATCCCAATTGTTCGTCTTGTGGGGAGCTTTGACGATGGCCTCTCGGTTATCCCTGTCTTTGTCCTTGCGGGCGCAGGTCTCGGTATATCGGGCGTGAACAGGTGTGAGGCCTGTCGCGTCCGCCAGATCCACTTGGGTAATCGGGAATTCAAAATTCTCGTCAACAATGTCGCCGAAAGCCCGCATGCGCACGAAAATTTCATATATCAGAAATCCAATGCGCGAAAAGGCGTCGCGCCTTCCCTCATCGATAATGCGTTCGCGCAACAGCCCTTCATCCTGAAGCGTGTTCCACCAGAAGGCGAGCGCGATACTAGGGCGGTCGAGAAGCAGTTCCTTCATGCGGGTGCCTGAGATCGGCAAGGCCGGCGTTAAGGGGCACGCAGTGACGAAGCAGGACCTGAAGTTCAGCCAGCGAGATTCGCCGAACAACTTTTCGCGACGAGAGAGGGGGCTGGCAACCCTCCACGGCGGCAGTGCCTACTTGCGGATGATCCAGTTTATCAAGGCGGGTTCGATCTGTTTGCGGTCGGTAAATTCCACGATCAGGCTTGTAGCCAGATCGCGCCATTTGTCTTCCGGCACTTTGGTTTCCAAAACCAGTTTTTTGAACACTTCGCGCAGAATGTCGCAATCAAATGCGGAGATGTCGCTCGGTGCCTTTGCCGCCTGCCCGATAAATTCGGAGCACGATCCCGGCTGGCGATCTTTCTGCTGCTCATGAAGGCGCTTCAAGAGTTGGCGCGAGGCTTCGACGGCCTTCCGGGAAAAGCTCAGGCTCCGGTGAAGTTCGTCAATCTCCAGTCCGGTACGCCGAACACTCAACCGCGCAGCCTCGACCAGCATTCGAGTGGTATCTGTTTGCGTGGCCATCATCGCCATTCCTCCCCAGCGATGTTTGTCCAATCTAGGCACATTTGATGGGTCACTTCAATGCCGACGCCGGCGGAATTCTTGGGTGCCGGCCTGTAGGATCTTAAGGACCAGCCGTTCTTCGTCAGCCATGTCGCTTGGCAGTCAGCCATTCAGAGCGGGGCCGATTGTATGGACGGGCAGCATGATCACCATCGAGCCTGTCGTTTGGGCTACAACGGCTTGCCGAAAACAAGGAACACTCACCAAAACCGCTGCGAACACAAATCATGTACCAGGCTGCCGGCCAAGCCACCATATTAGTACCCGCCACATGAAGCGGGTACTCAATCGACCGGCGATGAAGGGACTGGTGATCGGCGGTCGCCTTACTAATGTGACCTCGCCTGCGTTGTTTCACGCTTCAGACCTTTGCGCTTCGGAATCAGACTTTGGTCGGGTTTGGGCGGTCCGATTCAAACCACCTGGCAAGGCGCGCCAGATGTCGACCCCAGGCGGTCACGAGCGATGCCACAGCTATCGCGATTCTGGCGACCTAAAGGCGCCAATCCCCACAAGTTTCCGACGACAAGGCTATCACGTTACGAAAATCCCCGTTCAGCCCGAACCCGAACGGGGCGTGCATATTTGCTGCCACGCCAACCTGGCAATGGATTTGAATGGCAAGCCAAACCATACCGAGGACGGTCAGCGTGCGCGAGACGCCGTCCTGAATTCATGCAAGCCAGAGAAGTGGTCAGCGTCGTGAAGCGGCCGGCCTAGCGTACGTCTCCGAAAGCGGGCCTCGGCTTTACGTGTTCGCCAGACGAATGGCGGCGACCGATAGCGGCGGCAGCGCAATTTTGAGGACCAAGCTACCGGCCTCGCTCTTGCTCGCGACCGGCTCGCTGCGAAGCTCCGAAAGATGTTTGAGTCTATCCACGGTCGGCGCGTCGAGATATTCGGGTTTGCCCATTTCTTCCCAGCGGCGCTTGGCGTTGGCGTGCTCGGCGTCGATGCGTTGCACGCAAGCCGTGGTCGCAGTCGACGCGGCTTTCAGCGTGAACAACACCTCCTCGGTCTTGATCGGATGGCGCGGCAGGGCGAAATTCGTCAGTATCAGCGTAGACGCGCCGTCGCCGCGGACGAACCAGGCGTCGACCGTCTCGTGAGCGCCCTCGACCGGCAGCATCTCGGTGCCAGCGCCATGCAGCAATTGAAAGGCACGATAGGCCGGCTTGGCGATGCCGTGGATGTTCAACAGTCCGAACCCGCCCTGGAAGGGCAGCGAGGGAAAATAATTCTCCTCGAAAATATCGGAGAAGGTCCAGTAGCTGTATCCCTCAACCAGTCCGTTCGCTTCCAGAACGGTCTTGACGATGAACGCGGCGGCATAAGGGTCGTCATGCAAGGGATCGCGCGGGTTCGAGGAGGTGCACCATTCGGTATAATAGAGGGGCACGTCGCCCGCTTGCTTGCGCGCGCCTCGCGCCTCGTCGCGCAGGGCGCTGCGTTTGCTGGCGGCGAGCTGCGCTTCGGTGTCGTCGCCTGGTTGGCCGAAATCGTCCGTCGGGTAATGGTGCGTGCTGACGAAATCGGCGGGCAGGTCGCCGGTCCGGCAGAAATTCAGGAAATCCTCGATCCACGCGTTATCGGCCGTCGCCGGACCGCCGACCCGCAACAGCTTATCGACGCCTTTGATGGCTTCGGCGGTATAGCGATAAAGCTCGAAATAGTCGCTTTGCTTGCCGCTGCCGAAGGCGGTCAGGTTCGGCTCGTTCCAGACCTCGAAGAACCATTGGCGCACCTCGTCCAGGCCGTAGCGGCCCACCCAGTGGCTCACCAGTTTGCGGATTAGCACCGCCCATTGCGCGTAGTCCTTCGGCGGCGTGACATTGGCGCGGTAGTGAAAGGCGGTCTTGTCGCCGGACGCCAGGGCGACGGGCATGAAGCTCAATTCGACGAACGGCCTCATACCGATCGAGCGCAGATAATCGAAGATGAGATCGGCGTTGAAGAACGAATAGAACAATGTGTTGCCCTCGCCGATCAGCGTGCCCATCTCGTCGCACAATATGCCGTGGAAGCGGACATAGCGCATGCCGAGCTCATCATGCGTCCGCTTCAGTTGCGCCTGCCAGTCTGCGCGCAGGCCGAGCGTGGCGTGCCCACTGCCGATCGTGTGTTCCCAGAAATGCGGCAGTTCCGTCGCCAGTCCGTTCAGGTCACATGAAAATGTCGCCGTCATGTAAGCCGCTCCTATCCGCCACACGACGCGCGTTGGCGATGATTGTCAGTGTGGGATTGACCACCGCGATCGAGGGAAGAAGCTCGCATCGCCGACCGCCGTCCATTCCGATCAGCCGTTGGTCGAAAAGCCAGGAAAGAGCGTCATGCCGCCATCGACGAAAAGCGTGGTACCGACAACGTAGTCGGAATCGTCGGACGCCAGCCAGACGGCTGCCCGCGCGATGTCTTCCGGCAGGCCGATCCGCCCATACGGAATCAGCGTCAGCAGGCCCTTGAGCGCTTCGGGCGTATCCCAGGCGGAGGTATTGATGGGCGTGCGTATCGCACCGGGCGCGATGGCGTTGACGCGGATGCGTCTGGGGGCCAGCTCCTGCGCCATGCTTTCCATGAGCAGCTTGATGCCGCCCTTGGAGGTGGCGTAGTTCGCATGGCCTGCCCACGGGATTTCCTGGTGCACCGAACTCATGCAGATGATCTTGCCGGCCGCGCACGAGACGGACGGCACCACGCCGCGCCGCAGGAACTCGCGTGTCGCAGCCTGGGCGCAAAGGAACTGGCCGGTCAGATTGACGCCGAGAACGTTAGTCCAGGTCGCCAAAGGCATGTCAGCAAACGCCGAGTCGCGTTGCAGGCCGGCATTGGCGACAAGGATGTCGATGGTGCCGAACTCGCGCATCGTGCGCTCGAACATGTCTCGAACCTGGTCTTCCATCGAGACATCGGCCATGTGGGCGATCGCCTTGCTGCCGGCCCGATGGATCTGGTCCACGACGGCGTTCGCGGCGTTCTCGTTTTCGACATAGTTCACCACCACGTCGGCGCCCGCCCGGCCAAGCGCAACGGCAACGCTCTCGCCGATGCCTGAATTAGCCCCCGTTACGATGGCTTTCTGCCGCGCCAGAGGCTTGTGATCGGACATGGAGAACTCATTCGAAAAGAAGCTCGCCTGGAACTAAAATTATCGCCACTGCCAGGTCAGCCGGCTCCCATGAAACGCAACCGCGGACCAAAAGGTCCGGCTGGCGCCATTACAATGCGGTAACGCGCAGGAACATGAATGTGATCGCGGCTTGCGAACCAATCCAACGCTCCAATGTAAGACTGAGTCGGGAGCGCGCCGAGCGCGCACTTCAGCCGGAGCCCGAAGAAAGCATCCGACGCCCGCTATCCTCGCCACGTTCCCTGTGCGCTGCCTGTTGGGCGTGTTGTTTCTGTCTTTCAGCGCGCCGGACAAGGTGCTGAAGTTCAAGCGGGCGATCGATCAGACGGCGAAACTTGTCTTGGCATCGACCATTCGGCGACCGCCGTTTCCAGCAGCGCCGGGAGCGTCACGCTCTACGAGAACCTCGGCCTGTCGTGCCAGCCCGTTCCTTCAGCCTGGGCGCCACCCCGTTTGCTCGGTGTGAACCGTCCTTCTCATCCTCAACCCTCCTGTAGCTCCCGCAAAGCTCTCCGTCTTTTCGATCCAGCGAAGACCGCTCGGACCCAAAGCCGCCTCGTGAGGCAATCTTCCTGGCCGCACAACCGCGTCTTGTGGTATGAACAAGAACATCATCGGTTTCCAATCTGACAGTCGGACAAAGGGAGTTGAATGATGTCCATCAAAAGCAAAGTTTCTCGCCGCCGGTTCCTCGGCGGCAGCGCCGTCGCCTTGGCGGCCGGCACGTTGGGGATACCGTTCGTGCGAACGGCACGCGCGCAGGTGGCGACCTTCAAGGCCGGTGTCATCACCTCGCTGTCGGGCGAGAACATACTCGGTGGCAACCTGACCAAGCGCGGTTACGATCTCTGGGCAGAGGCCATAAACGCCAAGGGCGGCGTCGAGGTCGCCGGCCAGCGTTTCAAGGTCGACATGTTCTACGGTGACGACCAGAGCAACCCGGCGACGGGAGCCGATGCCGCCGAGCGCCTGATCGTGCAGAACGAGGTTGATGTGCTGTTCGGCCCCTACACCAGCGGCTCGACCATCGCCGTGCAGCCGATCTGCCAGAAGTACCAGGTGCCAATGATTTCCGGCTCCGCGGAATCGCCAAACGTCTGGAAGGCCAAGCCGGAATTCAACTTCGGCATCATCCCGGCCGTCGACACCACCGCAGGCAAGTCGCTGGCCGTACTGGCGAAACTGTCCAACCCAGCGGCCAAGACGATTGCAGTGATTGGTGTCAACGAGCCCTTCTCGAAGGAAACCGGCGAAGGTTTTCGCGACGGGGCCAAGGAAGCCGGACTGGAACTCGTCGCCTACGAATTGGTACCGGCCTCGGGCGACCTGACCCCGGTCATCTCCAAGATCGCAGCGCTCAACCCCGACATCGTCGCCGTCGGCGGCCATGAGGAGCCGCTGATCAACGTCGTCAAGACCTCGAAGTCGCTCAACTTCCGGCCCAAGGCGCTGATAATGCACTATGGCGTCACCGACCCGGCCTTTGCCCAGGCGCTTGCCGCTGACGCCGACGGCACCTGCGGCGTCTCCGTGTGGCTGCCATCGGTGCCGTACAAGGACGACGTCTTCGGCACCGCAAGGCAGTTTGCCGAGATGGCGCAAAAGAAGTCTGGACACGAGCCCGACTATACCGAAGCGGCCTGCGCGGCCAGCGGACTCGTTTTCGGCGATGCCGTCAAGCGGCTTGGCAAGAAGCCGGCGCTCACGCCCGAAGACAGGGTGGCTCTGAAGGACGCGATAGCCGCCACCGACATCCAGACCTTCTATGGGCCGATCAAGTTCGAGAAGGAAGGCAACCACTACCACGACAACGTCCAGCCGGTGCCGGTGCTGATCCAGATTCAGGGTGGCAAGACCGTGGCGGTGGGGCCGAAGGAAGCCGCGGCAGCAGACCTCACCTACCCGCTGCCGGCCTGGAAATAGGCGGTTTTGGACAGGGTGTGGGCGGCCTCGTCGCCATCACTCTGCCAGGCGGAACCACGGTTGCGCGTGCGCGGAAAATGACGGACCATGCCGTTGAGCGCGCTCGCCTCGCCATGGCATTCCCGCTCTTTCGCTTGCCTACTGAGGGACGGTTTGCACCTTGGATCTTTTCCTACAGACCTTGCTGAACGGCCTTCTGATCGGCGGCGTCATCGCCACCTTTACGATCGGATTCCAGCTCGCTTTCGGCGTGCTGCACGTCATCGATTTCGCCGTGGGCGGCTGGGTCGTACTGGGTGGCTATCTCGGCTACTACATGGCCGCTGGACTGGGCGTCGACGGATTCCTTGCGATCCCGGTCGCCTTCGTGCTGTTCGGCGCCATCGGCTATCTGATCGGGCCGATCCTCTACAATGTCCGCAACAGCCGCACGGCGCGGCCGGAATTGATGGCGCTGGCGCTGACCTTCGGATTGTTCACGCTGCTGCGCGGCGGCATGCTGACCGCGTGGGGCTTCAATACCCACAGCGTTCCGACGGCCTTGAGCGGCGAGAGCCTCGCCGTCGGCCCGTTGACGGTGCCGCTGATCCGCGTGGCGGCGGCGGTGTTCGCGGTCGCCATCGCCAGCGGACTGTTCATATTCCTCTACCGCACCCGCTATGGATTGGCGATCCGAGCGACGGCCGAAAACCGGCAGAACGCGGCGCTGATGGGCGTCGACATCCGCCGCCTAAGCGCCAATGTTTACGGACTCTATGCAGGCATCACTGCCATGGCCGGTGTGTTGATGGGTGCAATTTTTTCAGTCAATCCGGAGGTCGGCCTGCGCTATACGCTGTTCGCATTCTTCGTGGCTGTGCTTGCCGGCTTAGGCTCCGTCGGCGGTGCCCTTGTCGCCGCGCTGCTGCTCGGCGTCATCGAAGCCTTCGTTGCGACCTATGTCGGGTCGAGCTATTCACTGTTGGCGATATTCGCCACGCTGTTCCTCGTCCTGCTCGTATCCCCGCGCGGGATCCTGCGGCACGGCTTGTGAGACCGGACATGAACCCACGCTGGGCCGGCGTCCTCCTGCTGATCGCGGTGATCGGCGTGTTGGCGCTGCTGCCGATGCTGGTCAACAACTATTGGCTGCGTATCGCCACCGGCGCACTGATGTGGGCGGGGCTGGCCTGCTCTTGGAACATACTTGGCGGCTATGCCGGCTACATCAATTTCGGCCATTCGGCCTTTTTCGGGCTCGGCGCCTACGTCACCGCGCTGCTGATGGGCGACAAGCTCGCCTGGCCCTTCTTCGCCACCGTCCCCGCCGGTATGGTTGTGACAGCGCTGTTTGCCATCATAATCGGAGCGCCGACGCTGCGCCTGCGTGGCGCTTATTTCGCCATAGCCACCTGGGCCTTCGCCGAGGTGCTTATCCAGTTCGCCTCGGTGATGGACTTCACCGGCGGCATCGGCGGAATTGGACTGCCGCCGTTTCTCGATGAGCGCTTCTTCTACTTCGCCATGTTCGCCGCAGCGGCGCTGACCTACCTAATCACCTGGGCGCTGTTCGAGCGCTCACGTTTTGGGCTGAAGGTCAAGGCGCTGCGCGACCACGAACTGGCGGCCGAGGCAATGGGCATCAACACTTCGCTGGTCAAGCTGCAGACCTTTGTGCTCAGCGCCGTCACCGCCTCCGTGTTCGGCGCGATCTTCGCCTACTGGGTCACCTTTATCAATCCGAAGAGCGTCTTCGGCGGCGACATCACCGACCAGATGGTGGTCATGGTGCTGCTGGGCGGGCTGGGCAGCCTGTGGGGGCCGGCACTGGGCGGCGTGGGGCTGTTCGTCGTCAACCGGCTGATCTGGATGTATTGGGGCGACACCGCCTTCTATATCGCCATATTGGGCGCGGCCATCGTGCTGGTGGTGCTGTTCATGCCGAACGGCATCGCCGGCCTGTTTTCGAAGCGCGCCGGCAACTCCGGCGCCGTGCTGGAAAAGGCGGTCGACAAGCTTGTCGGCGGTGACCAGGGAGAGCCCAATTGAGCGTGGCCGACGACCGAACGGCTGGCGGCGGCGACCCTATCCTCGTCGTGCGCGAACTTTACCGCCATTTCGGCGGCATCAAAGCCGTCAACGGTGTCTCCCTGGACGTCGCTCGGCACGAGATCGCCGGCCTGATCGGGCCTAATGGGTCGGGCAAGTCGACACTGTTCAGCCTGGTATCGGGCGCGGTCACCCCTGATCGCGGCCAGATCCGCTTCGACGGTCACGAGATCGGCGGCCGAAAGACTCACGTTATCGCGCGGCTGGGGCTTGCCCGCACCTTCCAGATTCCGGCCATGTTCGACAATATGACCGTCATAGAAAACCTACTGGCAGCAGCGGCCGAGGGCCATTGGCAGGGCGCGCGTGAACGGGCGGCCGAAACACTGGCGCTGCTGAAGCTGGACCATGTCGCCGACAATCGCGCCTCCGACGTTTCGGGCGGCCAGCAGAAACTGCTGGAGTTCGGGCGCGTCATCATGCGCCAGGCCTCGCTCATTCTGCTCGACGAGGTGACGGCGGGCGTGCATCCAAATATCCGGAACATTATCGTCGAGGCCATCGCGCGGCTGCGCAAGCGCGGCGTCACCTTCCTGATCATCGAGCACGACATGGAGATTGTGCGCAATGTGTGCGACCGCATCATCGTGATGGACGCAGGCCGTGTCGTGGCTAGCGGCTCGTTCGACGACATTGTTCGCGACTCGGAAGTCATGCAGACCTATCTGGGGCGGCCGCAATGAGCGCCACGCTCACGGCAGAAAACATCGTCACCGGCTATGGCAAGCAGGAGATCGTCCACGGTGTCTCGCTTAATGCGGAGGCTGGCAAGATCACCTGCATCTTCGGACCGAACGGGTGTGGCAAGTCGACCTTGCTCAAGGCCATTGCCGGCGCGCTGCCGGTGTGGAGCGGCAGGGCGAGCCTGGGCGATACAACGCTCTCCAACCTTGCCGTTCATGAGATAGTGCGCGAAGGGCTCGTGCTGATGCCCCAGGGCGGCGGCGTGTTCCCACGCCTGACGGTGATGGAAAATTTGCGTATGGGTGGCTACGCCATCGCGGACCGCCGGTTAGTCGAGCAGCGCATCGAGGCGCTGATCGAGCAATATCCCTCTTTGGCGCGGCGGCGGCGCACCGCGGCCGGTTCGCTTTCAGGCGGCGAGCAGGCAATGCTTGCGCTGGCGCGAGCGCTGGTCTCGCAACCTCGCTTCATTCTACTCGACGAACCTTCCGCTGGATTATCGCCGGCCATGGTCATTGAGACGCTCGAACGCGTTACCACCCTCACCTCGCGTGGCATCGGCATCGTGATGGTGGAGCAGAACATCCGCGAGGCCATGCCCATTGCAGACAAACTTTACATCTTGGCGGCCGGCGAAAGGCGCTTCGAGGGAAGGCCTCAGGACGTGCACGACGACCGGCAGATCATGGACATCTATATGGGCGGAGCGTGAGATTTGCAGTTCTGCTCTTGCGGTCGGGGATTGCTATTTCCTGACCTGCCACTGCACTGTGATCCAGTGGCGATTAGAGCCTTTGGCCCTTTCTGTTACCCCTCGCGGAACCGGTTGCTCAATCCGCGCCACACCCGCTGAAGAAGCGGCCAATCGAATGAGATGGAGAAGCAGGAGCCGTAGCGCGCCGAACTGATCGATCAGATGCCCGCAGACCAGCAAAAAAAGATGATGGTTATGGACGTTGCCGGATATCCAACTGATCTGCCACTGGACGACTGCGGTGGGACTGCAATCCGATCGTCAGCTTCCAGGCAAGGAGTTGCTGAGCAGCCATTCACCTCCCGTTGATTGCCGACGTAGTTGACCGGGCTGTTTGCGGGGCCTCAATCCTATGAGGGCGCCGTTTGCGCCATGTCGTCAGCTCCGGCTATTGGCGACGGAGCCTACCGCGACTTCACATAATCGAGACTAGCTTGGAATAGTTTGGCGGCAGGCTCGGTATATGCAGCATCGAGGTGAAGTTTGTCCGCTCTTGCCGTTTTGGGAAATTTCCGGATGCTCAAGCACGTCGTCTCAGGCGCCAGAGTGCGGGAGATGGGTGAGGACGATAGAGGATCGGCGCCCACGTGCTCGCGCCCGAAAGTGCTGCCAATCGGACCCTGCATCCCCCTGCCCTGTTTCCTGAACTGGATCGATCTTGCCGGGGAGCATTGTCCTGCCGATGATCGCTCGAATTCCGGCCACTGTCGGCCCACGGCTGCGGAAATCATTCCGAAACGAAGAGCGTATCTCAAAAGGAGGAAACTATGACAACCGATCGAACACTGTCGCAACGCTTCGACGAATACCAACCTTCCAAGACACTTTGGTTTTGGTCGCTAGTGGGTGCTGCTGTATTGACGATGATCGTCGGCTTCACCGCCGGTGGCTGGACGACGGCAGGGACGGCATCGGAAATGGCGAATACATCCGCTATCAAGGCCAAGGCTGAACTGGCGGCCAATCTTTGTGTGGAAAAATTCATCACTGCGTCCAACGCGAGCGACAACCTGGCCAAGCTGAAGGATACGTCTTCCTACCAGAGAGACAGCTTCATCAGCGATGGCGGGTGGGTCAAACTGGCCGGCATGAAGAAGGATGTGCCAGGCGCCGCAGATCTATGTGCGGACAAATTGGCAGCGATGGACACAATCCCGGCGAACAGCGTAGCTCAGGACAACACCAAGAGCTGATTGCCGATCTTGGACTTTCGCCAGGCAGCGCTATGTCGCGCGACCGTCGCAATGGAGGCGCGACCATGTATGAAGCGTGGCTTCAAGGGCCGGTGCCGGTGGCCACCAGCATATCTGGGGAGACAGCAGCTTTCCAATCAGGCAGGCACCAACGGTGAAACCAGTTCGGCGCAACCAGGAACCGAATTGATCCCAGCATTCCGATCCCCGATCGCAGTTTGGGCAAGATCTCACAGACGCAAGATCTCACAGACGAATGCAGGACCAGCTCGCCACAGCGCGGCCGAAGGATCGTTATGCGTGAAGGGGAATTTCAGCCAGCCCACGCCGAACCTGATTTCAGGTCCATCGACAATCCAGATCGAGGCCACGGGCTTGAGGACGTTGATCGGCTCGTAGAAGTCCAGACTGTGCCGGCCTTGACGTGCCTGTGCGGCATGGCTTGCCTCAGCCAGGGATGATGAACTACTCCGGGATGTCCGAGGGAAAGCGCAGGCTTTTGCGCATCGCCAGCCATTCTCGAAGCGCAAGGCGAATGACCTCCAACCGATCGAGGCTCATCTCGGCGGCGACTTCCGAAATTGCCGTTTCAGTGCGCACATCAAAGGCTATCGTCGAAGCACGTAGCATGGCCGCGGCCTGAAGATCGGTGTGCCGCCTGGCCGTATCCTTCTTCCCAGCAGTCAAGGCCCTTCTCGCGATCATCCGTTGGCGTTTTGGCTGTTTTCCGCGCCGCCGTAGTCCCGGAGCGCAACAATCCAATTGTCTCTTATCGTCACCAGAACGAGGCGAGATCCGTGCGGGTAGTACCTGGGCAGAGCCGCTGCTTGATGCGCCAGGAGGGTCCCGTTCAGCCCACACCGTTCACCGCCGAGCAGCCAGTTCTGGCGCTCGCTGTCTCGCAGAACGGCGATGTACTCTCCGTCACCGGGATACCCTATGAGACCAATTTCCTCGTACTCTTCCAATCTGCGCATGGTGATCGTCACGATATCAAGAATAGGACCCTGGGATGGAACTCATTGCGCCAAGATGCAAACGGCCCGACACCACCCCAGCCTGGTGCCGGGCCGTCAGGAAGTGCCCGCGCGGTCGCACTTCCTTGGACATCAGCCTGTGTCATCAAAGTGGTCGGTTAGGAGGGTCTCGTTTGCGCAAGCAACCAGCGGAATCGTGGAACCCTGTTGCCTAGCTTGCGACAACCACAGTGAACGGTTTTCCTGCGACAGCCCTTTCATTGCAGAGCGCGCGGCGGAAGTGATCTCGAAACCTCCGCAAGACGCACATTGGAATTCGATCTTGCGAAGAGTGACGTCGGCCTCGAGCGCCGTGCCGGTGCAGACAGGGCACGTGGCGGGAAAATACCGCCTTTCGAATGACAGGACGTTCATTGCTCTGTCTTTGCTATCGGCGCGCTGGCCGTCGCCGACCGATCAAAGCAAGTCCAACCTGTACCTTTCCAACTGATCACGAACGGTACGGAGTTCCATAGACCAATTGCTGAGCGCATATGTTTCCCTCTGCCATTGCCAACCTTTTAGCCCCTGATCTTCGCAGAGACGTTTCTTCGCGTTGCCACTTCGATTTGCTTTGCTTCCACCTCAAGCCGGTCCGGCGCGGCCGAGCCCATCAGGGCGTAGGCTGTGCCTCCCGATTGCCAATAGACTGTCGGGACGCGACCGTCGGTCGCTGTGGTCGGCGAAACGGCGTCCTCGCCGTTCATCGGAGCCGCGACAAGTGTGATCCGACCGACGCTTGGTGTGTCGGCCGTCACGACCAGGCTTTGCTGTCCGTTCCAAGGCTGTACTTGGACATCCTTCACAACCCATACCGATGGAAGGGTCGGCATGCTGACGTTGACGGCGCCAACCAGTCGCTCGATCTTGTCCTGCTTCGGCTCGGTGCCCGTCTCCGGACCTGCATTCAGTTGTGCCACCCGCAAGGCATCTCGGGCGGCCAGGATGAAGGTCTCATCGGCTGTCTTGCCTCCCTGGCGAAGCGGCACGGTCAGCGAGTTGGCCGACCACCCGATCGCAACCAGCGCGACGGCCGCGACTTGAAGTCTGAGCAATGTGAACATCTTCCTGCGGCGAAACGCCCTCTCCAGCTGCCTGGCTTTCTTCAGGCTCACGCTGGGCGGAAACAACCGCCGGGGTTGGGACTTGCGCAACGCTTCCATGCGCTGCGCGTGGGCAAAAACCTCTGCCGCCTGTTCCGGATCGCGGGCAAGCCTGGCTTCCAGCTCGGATCTCTGCGACGGCGACAGCTCGCCATCCAGCAAGCGGCCGATATCCTCTTGCGAAACACGATTATCGGGCCACATAACGCCCTCCCACGACCTTCAAATGAGGGGAAGCTCCATCGTCCAAATTTTCCATGTTGTGCTTCAAGGCAGCGCGAGCTCGGCTAAGCCGGGACATCACGGTTCCTGGCGGCACTCCAAGCAGTTCGGCCGCTTCGGAGTAGGTAAAGCCCAGCACTCCAACCAGATGGAGTATTTCGGCCTGATCGGCCGGCATTCGCGCGAGCGCCCTTCCGACTTTGGAGAGCTCGGCGCAATGTTCTTGCGATGGCGGCCACGCAGTGTCGGACATGTCCGCGATGGACGCCAAGCGTCGTCGGTCGGCATTGGCCTGGCTAGCGCCGGTCAAAAAAGTGTTCCGAACGATCCGTATCAGCCAGGGAAGCAGCGGTCTGGAGGTGTCATAGCCGCCCGCCATCGACAGCGCACGGGCGAGGGCCTCCTGCACCAGATCGTCGGCGTCGGAATCGTTGCCTGTGAGCACCCGGCCGTAGCGCCAAAGATCCTCCAGATGCGGTATGACGTCGATCGTCGTTTTCATCCCGTCTCATACTGCGTTAGCCCGAGCGCCATTTCCAACTCGGACTCATCGTCTGCCGGCCGAAAACCCGAGGATCGGCCCAGCGGTCAGGGACAGGGACAGGCAACCGCTGGGCCGATGGGAGCGTGCTCCTCCCGCCTGCAAGCTGCGAGAGGCAAGCCACCCTCCAGCACTCGCTACCGCTCCCTGTATCATCGTGACGATCGGTTTACGCGCCACGCATTTCCGTTCACGCTCGTTCTTGGGCCATCTACTGAGCTGTGCCCGATATTATTCCATTCCAATCGATCTTTTTGCCGCCCTTTGCGAAGCACCGTGGAATAAGATCCCTTGTTCGTCGGTATCTTCGGGTACTCGTCTAACCGCGTGTCCCTTACGAGGATGGTCATGCAACTTGGCGAGTTCACAGCAAACACCTTCGCCGCAGTCTTGGCGCTATGCGCTCTCGTCATCGTGTTTCTGGTAGCGGGAAGACCGCTCTTCCCGAGGCGTCAGGCGCGAATGGTTATCATTCTGCCTGCCGACTCGGATACCACAGCCGCAAGCCATTGCCGTGGGCGAGACGGGCTGCGGAAGCTGGGAGTATCGCTGCGAAGCTTCCGGCGCTCCAACTTCGGAAAGAGTACGTTGTTCGCGTCAAAGAAAAAGACCGACAAGGCCCCGAAGCGCAAAAACTGGGCAGGCGGTAAGTTCCGCGAGTTGGCTAACGGCCAAGCGGCTGCTTCGAGAGCAAAACCAACTCCGCCTCGTCGACCACACCTGCCATGTAATTCGCGATAATTCGGGAGGCAATGAACTCGCGCTCATCCGGCGATGGGTTGCCTAGCTTAAGGTTGTGGAAAACCCGCCCAAGCAGTGCCAACTCAGATGCGTCGAAAATACCGGCCTCCGCCGCCTTTTGTTGAATTGGCATGATTTTCTCCCGGGAATCCAACACCGAAAACATGCAGCAAGACCTCCGGCCGTGCAAGACCTTCAAGGGCAGCGATCCTGGCCGAGATCACAATGGCCAGCGCTGGTTTTTCAGGAAACTTGCTTCGCGCCCAAAGAACTCCAGTCGGTACCAATGAGCTTGACCGCGCGGTTCTCGTTCCGGGATGCCGACCTCTCAAGCCAGCCGCCGAGCAAGCAACTGCATGCCCTCGTCATCTTCGGGTCCGCCGCCGTGCTCTCTCATCGGAACCTCCTTTAGTCTCCGGACTTGCCGGAAGCGGCTTCGTTTCGCTGGGTGACTGAAGAGCCCGCCGGCGGGAGCCAGCGGGGCCCCTCGATGGACTGCGAGTTCCTGCATCGAGGGCCACATGGCGCCATGCAGGAAGAGCTCGGCATCCTGGTTGCCTTCAGCAGGTAGAGCTATGCCTTAAAGGGACGAGGCGGCCTCAGAGTTCCGCGTCGTTCGATGGCCGAAGGGGAAGAGGAAGCAAAGAAAGAGCACTCCTCCGCGGCCAGGGCTATGATCATCCCATCGATTCTCTCAACCGTTTCTCTGCTCACTTGATCATGCCCATGAAGGCACTGACGCGCACGCTTCAGGTGTCGGCGTGCGGCCCGCGCTTCCGTCTTCCATCCCTGTCAGGCAGAGCCCAAAAAAAGGGATTTATTCCTCGTCTAGTCATTTCACTCTTGACAGTTTTGTTCCATTTTTGTTCACTGTCCACGACATTAGGAGGCGTTCAGGTGGATTGCGTTGTGTCACTCGACAGCCGGCAAGAGGCTGCCCTTCAAGCCACCGTCGACAGGTTCGTTGCCGTACACAAGGGCGACGTTGATGAAGGCCCTCAAGGAAATGATCGTTCTCAACGGTTACCTTCAGGACCGCCTTGACGCGCGCTCGGCACCCCGCAGAGCAACCCGTTAGGAAAATACTGCAATGGGCACGATGCACCTAGACGCCGAAACCAAAGCCGAACTACACGCGGAGGCGGAGAAGCTCATCGCCCGCTACGAAACGCCCCTTGAGACCGTAAAGGCGCTCATGGCTTACAACTGCGAGCTTGAGACACAGATCCTCGCCCTCGCTCACAGGCATCCGGGGCTCGTGGCGATCAGCTTCGATCCTACGCCGCCTGTGCTGGGGTGAGACAGACAACCCTCAATGCATGACCTTATCGCTTTCATTGAGAGTAACTCTGCGCTGGTAGCGGCCAACCCGGCAGCCTTTGCCACGTTTGCCGTGCTGTTTGGAGGCGGCGGCTTCGCTGTTGGACGGTATTTGCTGACTGAGCGTATCGCCAATCTGGAAAGCCGAATTGCCAGACGCGACGAGGAAATAGCGGACCTTAAGTCAAAGCACACAGCGCCAGAGCAAGGCGGCCTATCGGTGCCTCTATTCGAGATGACCGAGGTTCTGCCCCCTCCACCGCTCAACGTCCACCGGCTCTTGCTCCAGCCCAAAGAGGACCCCCATCTCAGATAACCTGATGCCGCAACATAAAGCCCCGAAGCTAATCGTCGTCACCGCCTTTGGCCGCGATGAGACTGGCGACCTCCGGCCTGTCTTCGGACCAGCCGACTGGAGATCGGGCGATATGGACCGCAAGGACTTGGCGGGGAACCATGCCGGCGTCATTGCGAGGTCGCGTGAAGCCAACCCGGTACTGCGCGAATACGGGAGCCGACGACGCTGTTTGTGGGTGGCGACGTGCCAGACATGGAGTAAGCTATAGTCTCAACCGCTGGCAAGCAGCTTGCCTCCCTCCTCAGCAGCGGCAATGAACGCCTGGCGGACATCCTCAGGTGTCATGTCGCCAGCCAAACAGGACAGGCAGGCGCGTACCGCAAGGTCCCATTTGGGGCCGCGATCGTTCCACCCCATGAGCTCCCGAGCTGCACCCTCGACGTTGTTGCAGCTATACGTCATGCCAGGCTTGCCAGTCCTGATAGAGACCGGGGGATTGAACCAATGGAGGCTCATAAAGGCTCTCTGAGGTCGAACAGGACGAACTGGCCGCGAAACTTGGCTTCGTTCATGATGATCTCGACCAATTCACCGTCGGTCTCTTGTACTCTTGGCATGAATGGCTCCGACGGCGCGCCTCTGCGCCGGGCAAAGATCGCCTAGAAATAGCCGAGGATGGATTTGACCTCCAGATATTCCAGCATGCCCTCGATCCCATATTCGCGTCCGTTTCCGGACTGCTTGAAACCGCCAAACGGCGCGTGCGGATCCCAGGCCGGGTAGTTGAGATGCACCTGACCGGAGCGAATGCGCGATGCGACGTCTCTGACGGCGTCCATATCATTGCCCTGCACATGGGCTCCCAGACCATAGACCGTGTCATTGGCAATGCTGACGGCCTCATCAACTGTGTCGTAGGGGATGATGCAGAGAACTGGACCGAAAACCTCTTCCTGTGCAATGCGCATGTTAGTGCGCACGGCCGAAAAGATCGTCGGCTTCACATAGAGGCCGACGTTCAGATCGTGTGCACGACCAGGTCCGCCGATGACGACCTTGGCGCCTTCCGATATGCCGACGCCGATCATGGTTTGGATGCGGTCGAATTGGGCACGATTGGCGATCGCACCGTGAGTGGTGGCTTCGCAAAGAGGATCGCCAATGACGATCTGGGCCGCGACCCTCTTGGCGATTGCCTCAATCTCGGTGAGCAGCGGACGTGGCACGATCATGCGTGTCGGAGCGCTGCATGACTGGCCGAGATTGCGGAAGGCGGCGGCTATGCCCAGGGAAACGGCGCGGTCGAGATCGGCGTCCGGCAGGATCACGTTGGGCGACTTGCCGCCGAGCTCCTGCGCGACACGCTTGACCGTCGGCGCTGCCGCCTGGGCCACCGCAATGCCCGCGCGGGTGGACCCGGTAATGGAGATCATGTCGACATCGGGATGGGAGGCGAGACAAGCACCTACGCCCGGACCATCACCCTGCACGAGGTTGAAAACGCCGGCAGGGAAGCCGGCTTCCTCGATCGCCTCGGCGAACAGCAGAGCGTCCAGGGGAGAAAGCTCGCTCGGCTTCAACACGACCGTGCAGCCTGCCGCGAGCGCGGGCGAAACCTTGGCGGTGATCTGGTAAAGGGGCCAATTCCATGGCGTGATCAAGGCGCAGACACCGATCGGTTCGTGGGTGACGGCGGTTTGGCCCCGCTGCTTGACGAAGGGAAAGGCTGTCACCACATCGCGAGCGACCTTGATATGCGCGATCGCCAGCGGCACCTGGGCGGTGCGCGCATATCCAATCGCCGCGCCCATTTCGAGGGTGAGGCATTGCGCAAGCAGTTCACTGCGCGCCTCGACCAGCGCCTGCAGGCGGTCGAGCAGACCGGCACGATATTCCGGCGTGGTCCGGCTCCAGGCGGCGAATGCCCGGCGGGCCGTTGCAACGGCCGCATCCACGTCCAAGCTGTTTCCGAGCGGAAACCGAGCCACAACCTCTTCGGTGGAGGGGTTCACCACCAAGCCCTTGGCGGTGCCGCGTGGCTCGGCCCATCGACCGTCGATGAAGAACTTGTCCAGGTGGCCGTTGCGCGACAGATGTTCGAGGGGCGGGATCACGCGACAAGATCCTTAATACGGGAATAGGCACCCAGAACCGGCAGGAACCAGGGGCGCCCGAAATAGCCGGGTATCGCTGGCCATTCGAAATCCTTCCAGAGGTTCAGGTCGGGGCGCCCATCCATGACATCAGTCATGGTGCTGCCTATCAGCGTCGACTTATCCAACCAGTAAGAGGCAAATTTCATTTTCTTGACCGCCAGTGCTGATTAGAGTGGGCTCGTCCGAGGCGTGTGTTCGCGCGTCTACCAGCCGCGCATCCGCTCCCAACGCGTTTCAATCTTGGGGCTGTCCCCGTTGACGACGCTGTAGAAGTCATGCTGGGCAGCCATCGCGCACGCATGGTTGGGCAGGATCCGGACCCGAGACCCGAGCGGCAGTTCGGGCATGGATTTCCCGGAACCGGCACGAATGGAGAGGATACCGTGTTCCTGGCTGGCCTGGGCCACAATCACATCTTCAAGCACGCGCCCCTTTTCGTCGCAGACCACGCCGTAACCCTGGTCGATCTGCTGGTTTGCGGTTCCCCGGTCGCGCGATAGCGCCATCCACCCAGCGTCAACCAGCACCCATCCATTTTCCGGCTTGGAGCCGATAACGGTGGCTAAAACGGAAATTGCGAGATCGTCGCGGTCGCAGACGCCAACCCCATGCTGGACGAGATCGAAGAACATGTAGACGCCGGCGCGCAGCTCCGTGACACCCTCCAGGTTCTGGGCGAAATGCGCTGTCGGCGTCGAGCCGACGCTGACGACCGGACAGGCGTGGCCATAAGCGCGCAGGATTTCAGCGGCGCGCACGGCGGCTGAACGCTCGTTCTCCGCTGCCTTGACCAGCGCATTGGGTGTGTTCAAGCCGTAGGATTCGCCCGCGTGAGCGAGAACGCCGACGAGCTTGGCACCGGCAGCGACAACCCTGTTGGCCACGTCGAGCAATCTTGGGTCGTCCTGCCTCAAGCCACCGCGATGGTAGTCGCAGTCCAGTTCGATGAGGACCGAGGGCGTCATGCCGGTGGCTTCGCGCACTCGGGCCAGGGCGTCGGCCTGGTCCACGCAATCGAGAAGCAGCTTCACATCGGCGCCGGTACGGCGACAAAGCTCCATGGCGCGCCTTGCCGAAGCCGGCGAGATGCCGACGGCATAGGTGATGTCGCGAAAGCCGTGGTCCGCGAAATACGCCGCCTCGGCGACGGTCGAGACCGTGATGGGACCGGGTCCCTGTGGAAACACGTCGCAAGCGACGTCGATGCTCTTGGCCGTCTTCATGTGCGGACGCAGCACCACGCCGAGCTTCTTGGCGCGTTCAGCGAGGCGTTGAATGTTGCGTCCGAGCCGTCCGCGGTCCAGCAGCAGGGTCGGCGTCACAAGGGCGTCGATACTCTTCGCCGTCGCGCTCCCTGATAGATTTGCCGCCCTATTGTCCATGACCTTGTTTCCTAAATGAACGACTGGTTTGCCAATGCGTACATGTGGGCCAGCCCGTCAGAAACGGGTCGTTGCCCTTTGACCATAGCGGTGGCACTGCCGGTCCGCTTGAGGCCGAGGCTCTCAAGCCAGTCGCCCAATCCATCCTCGGCATAGACGTCGATGCGAACGAATTGATCGCGAAGCTTCGAAAGCTGGGCCAGGATCAGAAGCCGCGCGTCCTCCACGCTTTCGGCCGCACAGGGGCCGACAACATAGCCGCGCCCGAACTTCCTGGCGATGGCGTAGCCGGCAACCCGCCCCGCGCGCTCGATAACGACGACCTTGCCCGCATCGGCGAGCGCAGCCACCATCGCCGTCCGGGGCATGCCGGTGGCCCGTTCGTCGAAGGCCTGGATTGCCGCGAGGTCTAAGACCGTCGCCTGACGGATGTCAGGGGTCGTCTGCGTCACGGCAACAGTCAGCGGGCCCTGGTGCTGAAGTACAGTGCCCCAGGCAGTGAAGCCACGCCGTTTATAGAGCGCGAGCCCCTCTTCGGTCGAATTGAGCAGCACGTGGCGCCCCTGTGTAGCCGCAAGCAATCCATCAAAGAGCCGGGAGCCGTTGCCGCCGCCTTGCGCGGAGCCGGTGACGATGATCATTCCGGCGGAAGCATAGGTCGGTCCGTAGCTCCAGGACATGGCCGTGCCGATCACGTGTCCTCCCCGCTCCAGGACCAGACCATTTCCAACCATTGCGGCAAATTCCCAATCCTCCAGGCGATAGGGCCAGCCCATCTCCTGCGACAGCTTCAACGCGCCCGGCAAATGGCGGGGCTCCAATTTCATCAGCTCCATCTGGTTGCTGACGATGTCTGTGCCATGCTCAATTGCCATAAGTGCAACGCTGTCATTCGATCCAGGATTGAAGTCGCACCTTAGAGTGGCGTCCGGCGGACAGATTTCGCTGCTGTTTTGCGCTTTCAATTCAGCGGGATTGTTCGTTTTAAGCAGTTCCTCGGCATCCCAAATTGCGCAAATCAGGCGAGGACTATCGGGCACCTAGAATCGCTCCGCCTGGTTGCCCTGCGATCGGCTGAGGTCCGCATCGTTCGCCGTGGGGTGCGATTTCAGCCTCGGTAACGCCGTAGCTGCAACCAGCGATAAACGACTGACGCACATGGGGAACTTTGGATGATCTACATCAGCGAGGAGGAATCGGCCGCCCTTGTCACGCATGAGCTTGCTTTCGAGGCGGCGCGGGAGGCTTTCGTGGCAGCAGCGTCGCGGCGGAGCTGGATCTTTCCCGCTGTTCTCGGGCGCACACAGGAGGCAACCAATACCTTCTCAATCAAATCCGGTTCGTCGGATGACCTAACCGGGGTGAAAATTGGCTCCTTCTGGTCGGGCAACCCGGCACGTGGCCTTCCCCGCCACAACTCCACAATCGTGCTGCTCGATCAGCATTCAGGTCGGCTCCGCGCCGTTATCGAGGCTGGGAAGGTCAACGCCTACAGGACGGCCGCAGCCGACGCGGTTGCTGCCGATTTCCTTGCGCGCAAGCAAGCCAAGGTCCTGGCGATATTCGGCGCCGGCAATCAGGCGGGCTTCGAAGTGATGGCGCTGGCACGCATCCGCCCAATCGAAACCGTGCTGGTCGTCGCCCGGCCTTCACCACGGCGCGACGCTCTTCTCGATCAGATCGCGAGAAGGGGCCTGGACGCGCGCGCTGCCTTGCCCGAAGAAGCCGTCCGCGCAGCCGACATCGTGGTCACAGTGACACCCTCACGCGAAGCCCTGTTCGATTCCGCTTGGGTGGGACCCGGAACCCATATCGTCAGCATGGGGTCGGATGCTCCGGGCAAGTGCGAATTGCCGAGAGAACTATTTCCCAGAGCACGTCTCTTTTGTGATCTGCTTTCCCAGTCCGTCCAGATCGGCGAGTTCCAACACGTGCTCGACGAGATCGATGCCGGCGTGCATGCGATAACACCAATCGGCGACGTCATTGAAAGGCGTGCCCCCGGACGCCGCTTCGACTATGAAATCACTGTCTTCGACAGTTCCGGTATCTCTCTCCAGGATCTCTACATGGCCAACGCGCTGATCCGCGCGAAAGCGTCCCACCACTGACCGCCTTCACACCGGCAGATCCCAGCCGACGAATTTTTCCGCTGCACTGGAAAAGACCTTTACAGCCGAGCCGTGGTTCATGGCGCCGCATGGAGCTCAAGACTCCGGTCCACCGCCAACGACCGAATGGCAACCAAGTCCCAGATTCGATAGCCTGAGTGAGAAACCAGCGTCATCGTCGCCATCAGAATTCTGCCATGGACGTTCGTGCCGTAGATCGCCCCCTTGAGGCTAGTCCCAACCAATGGCCGCGTGTGGAGATGTAGTGCATGTGATGGTCTTCGTTGGAGACGCGATCATTCAGCCGGGCCGCAGCGCCGCATGGTCAATGGGCCGCCAGCTTTAGCCGTCAGCGTTGGGCCCGCCACCAGGCGATCTTGTCCTGCAGGCCATAGCGGCGCTTGTTGGTGCGCGTCAGGCCTGACTTCCCACTGATCTTCAGATAGCGGCGATGTCCAGCTTCGAGCCGTCGACCAGACGCGACAGGCGGAACGGTGTAGGATCGACGCAAGGCGTGTCGTTTACGACCAGCTCTGCGGCCAGATAGCCAAGCCCCGGGCCCAAACCGAAGCCGTGGCCCGAGCAGCCCGCCGCGAGGACGAGACCTTTCACCGCGTCCACCTGCGACACCACAGGCACTGCGTCCGGCGTGCAATCGACGAAGCCGCCCCAGGCACTATCGATCTCTATGTCGCCGAGTTGGGGGAAGGTCTTCCGGACACTCTCCACCACTTGGCTTACCAGCCATTTTAAGGGTGGAGGATCCAGCACCCGATTCTGTTCGAAGATCCGATCGTCGCTGGTCAGCAGCGCCGGCATTGAATCCGGCCCCGAAAGGAACGATTGGCCGATGCCGAGCCTGACGTTCTTTAGGCGACGCAAGAATTGCGGCATGAATTCCCGACTATACCGGATAGCTTGGGGCGTGATTTCGAGGTTCGCCTTGCCGCTGATCGCAAGCGTATAGCTGCCGTCCAGTCGGCGCGTGATCGTGCAGTAGGGTGTGGAGACCGCCTCGCCTATGTTGATTGTCGGGGTGGAACGCAGCGCGGTCTGCCGGATGCTTGCTTGGGGGAAACTGATCCCGAGCGGCCTAAGGAAGCGCGAGGACCAGGCGCCAGCGGCGCACAGCACCGCGCCGGTTCTGATGTAGCCCTTCTCCGTGTGCACGCCCGCAATCTTGCCATTGGCCAAGTCGAGCGCCCGCGCGGCGCATTCCTGGTGGATGGTGGCGCCCAGAGCTCTGGCCCCTTCGGCGATAGCCGGCGCGGCGAGCGCAGGTTCTGCCTTACCATCCCGGTCTGAATAGGTCCCGCCGACCCATTTGTCGCGTGCTTCGGGGACGCGCTCGGCCACCTCCGCCCGGCTCAGCATGCGGGTGTCGACCTCGTACTCCCTGGCGACCTCGCGCCACCTTTCCCAGCCGGCGAGCACAGCCTCGTCGTGAGTCGCATAGACGAGACCGCAGCGTCGAAATCCAAGGTCCCGATTGATATCGCGCGTCAGCTCGTCCCACAGTCGCATGGAGATCACCGAGAGCGGCAGTTCGCGCCGATCGCGGTTCTGCTGACGGCACCAACCCCAGTTTCGGCTCGATTGTTCACAGGCGACGTGGCCCTTCTCTAGCAGAGCCACAGAGAGGCCACGCTTCGCCAGGAAATAGGCGGCCGTAGAGCCGAGGATGCCGCCGCCGACGATGACGACGTCGACTTCGGCCGGGAGACGCTCATCGCTGTGAATGCGCTCGACTCGGGGCGACATGTTCCAACCAACCTCGGCTGCCATGAATGCGGAAGCAAAGTTCCGATCAGCCCTTCATCGCATCGTGCGCTCGAAAGAATGTGCCGAAATCATCTAGGACTTCGCCAGATGTGCGGTTTCTTGATCCCTTGACCGATACGATCTGCTCAAGCCCGACCGAGTTCCAGTTCGGCGCAGGGCGGCGTAACCGCTTCGCGAGTCCGTTGGAACGCGCTTGAGGGTCTTGAGCCTGCGTGCGAAGTTGTAGTCGGCGAAGAAGTCCGAGGTGTTACCTGAGCTGATCGTGACTTCCCTAGTAGACGCGTTTGACCGTGGCGTCCTTAATCGTGCGGTACATCCTCTCGACCTGTCCATTGGTCCAATGCTTGGCCTTAGTCGTACGGTGCTCGATGTCGTTCGTGGCGCAGGCATATTCGAAGGCGTGCGCCCAGAAGCGTTCGCCGTTGGCGATAGCCTCATTGATCTGCGGCACGGCCGAGCCTCCGGCATTAGGTGTGGTGAACTGATTCCATCGTCGGTGAGCACTGTGTGGATCTTATGGGGAACGGCCGCGATCAGCCGGAGCAGGAACTCTCGGGAGACGACAGTGGTGGCCTTCTCATGCAATTCCATGAAGGCGCCCTTCGAGGTACGATAGATGGCGACGAACTTGTGCTGCTTGCCCTGATGCGGGATCGTCGGCTGCAACGCATAGAAGCAGTCATCCTGCGGCAGCAGCGTATAGCGTCAAAAGGCGACGATGACGGCCTCTTCATCGACCGTGAGCAGGGTCGACCGCGCCTCCTTCGGCCCAATCGGCAGATCGAGGACACAGATTCGACTCTGCAACTTCGCGACGGTCTTCTGGTTGATTCCATAGCGCTTCGCCAGCGCCCTCAAGCTCCGCGGTGCCTCCAGCCGGGCCGCAGCGACGAATAGTCAAAAAAGGCCGTCACCTTTGGCCGTCAGCGGCTGGCGCGCCAGAAGGCGATACGGTCCTGCAACCGGTAGCCCTGGATAATCGCAGGCATGAACCACGGATCGCCGCGATAGAGCGGGATGGCCGAAGGCGGTCGAAAGTCGAACGCCGTGCGGGACTGCTCGCCATGCCTCATCAGCTTGTGGGCCGCACGCATGCCGATCCATGGCGCCCAGACCACGCCCGAACCGCAGAAGCCGGTGGCATAGACCACACCTTCCTTCTCGAAGATGCGGGGCAGCATATCGCGGTTCATCGCCACGTTGCCGAACCAGCAATGCGAAAGGCGGACGTTTTCCAATTCCGGGAAAAGGTTCACCAAGCCCTTGCGTAGCAGAAGTTTCGGCGCCACCGGATCGCCGACGCGAGAACTGTCGCGCCCGCCCAGCAGAATGCGTTTCCCGTCGGGCGAGGGACGATAATAAAAACCGAGTTGCCGGTTTTCGGTGATCGTCATCAGCTTCGGCATCAGTTGCGCCATGACATCGGGCGCAAGTTCCTCGGTCACGATGATCCGGCTGCGGACCGGAACCAAGCGGCGACGCAGGAACGGAGCGGCGCCGTCGGTATAGCCATTGGTGCAGACCAGAACCTGCCGTGCATCCACCGTCCCTGCCGGTGTCGTGACGCGGAACCCCGAACCATTCCTCTCGATCGATTTGACCGCTGTATGCGAATGGACCGTCAACCCGGATCCGAGCGCCACCCGCAGGAGTTCAGCGTGGAATTTTGCGGGATGCAGCGCGCCAATGTCCATCCGGACGGTTCCACCGCGGTAGAAATCGGTGCCGATATAATTTCGCTGCTCGGCATGCGGAACGGCGTAGGACTGGATCCCCAGTTTCTTCGCCAGTGTCTCGGCGCCACGCGCCATTATCTCATACTGTTGATACCCGAAAGCGCCTTTGAACTGGCCAACCAGCCGGAAGTCGCAGTCGAGCCCTTCGGTCTTGATGAAGTCGTAGAGGAATTCGCGCGCGATCTTGCCCTCGGCCTCGATCGCCATGGCCTTCTCTTCACCGAAGCGCCGGGTGATCGTGGCATGGTCCGGCCGGATGCTGCCGCTCGTAATCCCGCCGTTGCGCGTGGAAGCACCCTCGCCCGGATGCATCGCATCGAAAGCGGCGACCGAGCGCCCCTCGCGCGCCAGCACAAGCCCAGCCGAAAGCCCGGCATAGCCGGCGCCGACAATCACCACATCGAGCTTCTTTGCCAGCGGCTGCCGCGGCAGCGGCATGACGGGCGCCGCTTCCCACCAGTAGGGCGTGTTCTTTTCGGCGACTTTGGGCTCTTGCACGTGACTGACTTCTCTTGATGTTCCAGGGATTAAGAAAGCGGCCGCTCGCGGCACTTCAAATATGGTCGTCCCGGACGTCCAGCGCGTCACGCAGTCCGTCACCAATGAAATTGAAACTGGTCACCGCGATGGTGATTGCAGCTCCGGGAATGATGGCCAGCCAAGGTGCGCTGCCCAGATATTGCTGGGCGCCGTTGAGCATGTTGCCCCAGCTGGGCAATGGCGGCTGAATTCCGTAGCCCAGGAAGCTGATGTAGGCTTCCATCAGAATGGCGCGCGCGACCGTCAGGGTGGAAGCAACGATAATGGGTCCCATGGCGTTGGGCAGTATCTCGCGGAACATGATGTGGGTGCCGCTCAATCCCAGCATGCGCCCGGCCAGGACGAACTCGCGTTCCCGCAACGAGCGGACTTCCGCTTCCACGATACGGGCAACCTCCATCCAACTGGTGAGGGCGATGATGACGGTGATCATCACAGGGCTGGGCTTCAGTGCCGCAGCCAGCGCCAGGAGCAGAAAGATCGAAGGGAACGACAGGAAGCCATCGACCGTGCGCATCAGCGTCGCCCCGATCCAGCCGCCGCGATAGCCGGCGATCACGCCGACAAGCGTGCCGACGAGGGTCGACAACACCATGGCGAAGAAACCCACCAGCAGCGAGATTCGTCCCGCCATCAACAATCTTGCCGCAAGGTCGCGGCCAAGCGGATCAGTGCCCAGAAAGTGGTGGCCCGTCAGCGGTGGGGCAAAGCGGGCCCGCAGATCGATATACAGTGAGTCATAAGGCAGTAGATGGGGGCCGAGCACGCAAGCAAGCACGAGGAAAATGATCATCGCCAACCCGAGCAGCGCCAGGCGGTGTCTCATGAAACGAAGCGCCGCGCGGTTGTTTGTCCATCGGCTTGGAGCTGCATTTGCGGTGAGAGCGGTCATATCGGCTGTCTCCTGTCGGGGAAGTTGCGCGCTCAAGCCAGGCGAATACGTGGATCGACAATAGCGACGACAATGTCGGCGATTAGGTTTCCAAGCAGAACGAGGATGGCCGAGAACATCAAAAGCCCCATCACAACCGGATAGTCGCTATAGCCAAGGCTATCCAGGAACAACCGTCCCATTCCCGGCCAGGTAAAGACGGTTTCGGTCACCAGAGCGCCGGTGAGAACACTGGGAAGCTGCATCCCGGCCAAGGTAATCATCGGCAAGAGTGCGTTGCCGACGACATGCCTCATCAGAATCCGCCGTTCGCTCAATCCCTTGGCCCGAGCCGTCTTGACGAAGTCCTGGCTGATGGCGTCGAGGGTCGCCGTCCGCATGTAGCGGCTCCAGATCGCGACATGGACCAGCGACAGCACGATACTTGGCAGGATCAAATGGTGGAGATATCCCAGGATCGAGGCATCTCCGATCTCGGACATATTGCCCGCGGGCAGCCAGCCCAGCTTCAGGGAAAAGATGTAGATGCCGACGAGTCCGAACCAGAAGGTAGGGACCGACAAAGCGATCATGGCACCGACAGTCGCTAGATAGTCGAATAGCGAGTAGCGGCGTGTGGCGCCCCGAATTCCAATCCAGGCGCCAATGGAGATCGCAATCACGGTTGAAGATCCCATCAGCAGCAGCGTGGCGAACACGTGGCTGCCAATGATCTGCAATACCGGCGCTCCGTCGCGGAAGGAGTGTCCCCAGTCGCCCTGCAGCAGCCGCCATGCCCAGTCCAGGTATTGGATCCATATAGGCCGATCGAGGCCAAGCAATCCCTTCAGCCGCTCGATATCCTGCTGGGTCATTCCGGGATCGAGCCCGAATTGCGCCAGTGGGCCGCCCGGGAGGAGGTTCAGAATGCCGAAGCCGATGATCGAAACGATCACAAGCAGCACCAGGCTCTGCGAGAGGCGATTGAGCAGGAAGCCGCGCATTCTGAGTCCTCCGTTGTGGGTTGGCGATTTTAGGCTGTTGCCGTCGCCGCAGTGAAATCCGGCGACGGCAATAGGATGGATCAGGCCTTCCAGCGCCAGTCTGCGGCATGCCACGACGCGGTGCGCGTGTTGGCATTGGGCTTGAAACCGTCCAACCCTGCCTTGCGTCCGAGCACGTTGGTGATCGCTAACAGCGGCAGGAAGGGCAGATCGTGACGCACCACTTCCTGCACGCGGTTATAGATCCCGTGCCGCTCTTCCTGATCGAAGCTGCGAGCACCCTTTTCAAGCAGGGCATCGACTTCGGGGTTGGAATACTGCCCGGTGTTCGAACCGTGCCCGCCTTGAGCAGCGATTGCCTTCGTATGGAGGCGGTTTGTGGCGTCGGGGTCCGCGGCAATCAGATAGGTAACGCCCACCATGGCGGTGTCGAACTGCGACTTCAGCCAGAATTCGCCCCACATGACCGCAGCCGGCAAGTTCGAGATCGTCATCTCGACGCCGATCTCGGCAAACGTCTGCTGCAGGAACTGCTGCGTCTGCTCGCGAAGATTGTTGCCTGACGTCGTCGAATTGGCAAAGGACAGTCGCACTCCATCCTTGGCGCGAATTCCATCCGGGCCTGGCGCCCAGCCGGCCTCATCCAGAATTTGTCGCGCGCGGTCCATATTGAATTCCTGCGCGGGCAGGTTCGGATTGTAGTAGTAGGACTCCTTCGGCATGAAGGTCTCGGTGAGAGTGCCCACGCCGTAATAGATCGTGTCAACGATCGCTTTCCTGTCCATTGCGGCGTAAAGCGCCTGGCGCACTGCCAGGTCCTTGAACTGCGGGCGCCCCAGATTGAGGTAGATCGACTCCACGGATGCGCCGGTCTCCAGTGTCACCACGCGGTCTGGCAATTCGCGGGCTTCAGCATAATGGTCGGCGGTAATGTAGGATTGATCGACCAGGTCGACGTCGCCGCTCTTGAACTGCGTGTAGAGCACCGTCATATCGGGGATGTATTTGAAGATGAGCTGCTCGACATAGGGGCCCTCGCCGGCATACTCGGGGTTGGCGACGAGCTCGATATGGTCGCCGGCTACCCGTTGGCTCCACTTGAAAGCGCCGGTGCCGATCGGCGCCGGGTTGAACGCCGCTGTATTCGGATCGCCCTCTTTCCCCAGGATGTGCTTGGGCACTATGAAGGTTTCGGCCAGGAACGACAGATAGGGCGCAAAAGCCTCCTTCATCCGCCAGGTGATCTCGGTGGGCGAAACCACCGTAATGTCCTGCACGAGCGAATGGCCGCTTGTACGCCAAGCGCGAAATTTCGGGTTGGTGATGAGCTCAAGGGTGAATTTCACGTCCTCGGCCGTGAAGGGCTCGCCGTCGTGCCAGCGAACATTGTCACGTAACCGGATGCGCCAGTTGAGACCATCCTCCGAAATGCCGCCGTTCTTCTGGCTTGGCACCTCGGCCGCGAGGTTCGGCTGAAGGACACCTTCGGCATCCATCCTGACCAACGCATCGAAAACCGAGAAATGGACCGCGTCATCGACTTCGATATGCGCCATCAGCGGATTGAACACCGTCGGCTCTTGTGAGAGGCCGACGACGACGCGACCGGCCGGGCCCGTGGCAGGGGTCTTGGCGAAAGCGGACTTGCCCAGAAGATTGGGCGCGATCAAGCCTGCAGCCCCCCCTAGCGCCATCAGTCGGAGTGCCTGGCGTCTCGAATAGTTGGATGTAGTCGTTGCATTTTTGGTCATCGTAGTTCCTCTCTTGTTATTTTTCATGCGTTTGCTGCAATGGGACGGGCATTGCCTGGCCGCTCCCCCGGAATCGCCGCCACGAGTTGGCGCGTGTAGGCTGCTTGCGGGTTCAGGAATATCTGCGAGGGCGGTCCGCGCTCGACGATCCGGCCCTTCTGCATCACGGCGATTTCATCGCAGATTTGGCTGGCGACTCGCAGGTCGTGCGTGATGAAGACCATCGATACGCCAGTCTCGCGCTGGATCTGGTCCAGAAGCTGCAGGATCTGCGCCTGGATCGACACGTCGAGCGCGGAAACCGCCTCATCGGCAATGAGCAGCTTCGGTTTGAACATCAGCGCGCGCGCGATGCCTATGCGCTGGCGTTGCCCACCCGAGAACTCGTGCGGATAGCGGCCGAAGGCGCCGACATCGAGACCGACATGGGCCAGGAGCGCCCGCGCTTCCTCGCGCGCTTGGGCGTAAGGCATTCCGTGTGCCACCGGACCGACCGTGATGATATGGCCGACCGTTGAGCGTGGGTTCAGAGACGCGAAGGGATCCTGGAAGATCATCTGGATCCGCGGTCGAAGTGGGCGGAACTTCGCTTCGGAAAGCTTGGCGATGTCAGATCCCTCGAACAAAATCTCGCCGCCGTCGCTGTCCAGCAATTTGATCAGAAGCCGGCCCAGCGAGGATTTTCCTGAACCGCTCTCGCCTACGACGCCCAGGGTGCGGCCTTGCGCCAGTTCGAACGAAACCTCGTTCACCGCCATCACAATCCGCTGCGCTCCGAATAGCGCGCTGCCGCCACGATAGGTCTTCACCAGACCTTCGACTTTCAGGATCGGCTCCTTGCTGGCGGCTTCCGCACGAGGGCGATCTTCGCCGGTCAGATGCGGTACGGCCGCGATCAGGCGCTGCGTATAGGGATGCTTGGGCGACTTCAGCACCTGCTCGGCGCTGCCCTGCTCGACGATGTGACCTTTTTCCATCACCACGACGCTGTCGGCGATCTCCGCCACCACGCCAAAATCGTGGGTGATGAACATCACGCTCATGCCCTTGCGGCGCTGAATGTCGCGGATCAACTCCAGAATCTGTGCCTGGGTGGTCACGTCGAGCGCAGTGGTTGGCTCATCGGCGATCAGCACCGTCGGCTCGAGCGCCAAGGCCATGGCGATCATGACGCGCTGTCGCTGCCCGCCCGAAAGCCGGAAAGGGTACTGATGATACATGAGTTCGGGGTCAGGCAGGCCCACTTCAGTGAGCAGCTCGATGGCGCGGTCGCGGCAGGTTTTTGGCGTGCCGTATCCATGCGCGGCCATGACCTCGTCAATCTGCGCGCCCACGGTCATCAGGGGATTGAGCGCCGAGAGCGGATCCTGAAAGATCATCGACACGACCCGACCACGCAGGTTGCGCAGCTTGTCGGGCGACATGCCGATGATGTTCATCCCCTCCAACTGTATTGAACCCGATGAGAGGCGGATCACCTTGGGCAGGAGCCCCATGATCGCGTTCGCCGTGACCGACTTGCCTGATCCGGACTCGCCTATGATGCAGAGGATCTGGCCGCGTTTCAGATCGAACGAGATATTCTCGACCGCATGGACCCGCTCCATCCCGGCCGGCAGGCTTACGGTCAGATCGCGCACCGAAAGCGCTATGTCATGGGGGGCAACAGCCTGGATGCTTGCGACCATCTGGATCAGATCCCCTTCAACCGAGCGGGTCCACGCTGTTGCGGACCGCATCATCGCCCTTTGAGCAGAAGCGCCTCACCGCAACAGCCGTAGCCTGGGCATCTCGACGCTTCGCACGCTGAGGCCGCGAGAGACGGGTTCTGCTCATCCAGGCCACTCCCTTATGAAAATCCGGCCGTGTACCGAACTGTGTTCCCTTTTCTTGGAGAACTCACCGATGGGGCAAACTGTGCCTTATCGGATGTCCTCTGGAGCCTGCCCGCCATAAAGAGGTTGGCTCCGTTCTTTCAGCCAGTTTGACTGTTCTGTTTCCGCAGAGTCATCGAAACTTGGCCCGCGAGCAGCACGAACTTCTGAAAAGAGCGTCCGAATTGGCATTTCACTCTGTTTGGCCTGATGATGATAGCGTGGGATAGGTGAGAGTCTGAGAGTGATTGCCCCAAAAATGAATGAGCAATGAGGCCAGCCGCCGTGCCGACCTGTCCAAGGCGGGCACGGCATTCCTTGTCACAGGAATTTGCACGATCCGCCGCGCCGGGATTTTCCGCATTTGAAATGGATTGGCACCCATCCAGGCGTTGAAGGTAGGTAGTAACCGGCGTCACCTGTACGAAGCCCGTGATGCGCCCATGCGATGCCTCATCAGGATGCCTGTAAAATGGTAGTGCGGAACCAAGCACGGCAAACTGTGCCGCTCATCGAGAAACTCTACCCGGCCTATCAATGCTCGGTTGCTGCTTTTCGATGCCGGTCGACCACATTCAGCTAGGCGAAGCTCGCAGGGCGCTCTTTCAAAGGTGCTGGGGGCTCAGGCCGCTGAACTGCGCTTGGAGCCACTCTGCGAGTTCAAACTCCACACCTTGCAGTTCACTCGACCCCAACCATATCAACCCATATTGACTGCCGTCGGGGTCAAAGCCAGCAGGCGCCGCCAGGCTTCCTCGTTCCACATCGTCAACCGCGAGTACGAGCGGACTGAGGGCTACACCCAAGCCTGCGGACGCTGCCTCGACGATCAGCGCGTGATTGTCGTAGTATCGCATTTCTGTGGGTCGACGCGCCGACGGATGGGTCTTCAGCCATTGCGCCCACGCGTCAGGTCGAGTCTTCGACCCGAGAGCGAGATAGTCGCCACGTTCGAACGCTGGCACCACTTCCGGCCTCATAACGGGCCCAACCGTTTCGGGGAAAAGGGTCCGGACGTTCCATGTCTCGGGCACAGCGAAGTCCAGCCGTCGAATAGCGAGATCGACCTGTTTCTTGCGAAATTCCACAAGCCCACCACCCACGGAGAGGTGGAGGGCCATGTTCGGATGCGCCACTTGAAGCGCCGCCAGGCGCGGAATAAGCCAACGCATGGCAACTGAAGGCTCGCAGGAGAGCACAAGGGCATTCTTCCCGGCATTGGCGGTACGCAGGCTTTGCACTGTGGTGGCCAACTCACCGAAGAACTTCCCGAGAGTCAGGTTGAGTGTCTCGCCAGCCGGGGTGAGCCGCAGGCCTCGCCCATTCTTTTCAAACAACCTGACCCCGATGTCATGGGCGAGTTTGGTGATACGGCGACTCACGGCGCCGTGCGTGAGCGCAAGCGAGTCTGCTGCAAGCCGGACCGAACCCAGCCGCGCTGTTGCTTCGAACGCTCGCAGGTCGTCGAGCGAAGGTATGTCCGAGCGATCCATCAGTGACAATCTATCACCGATTTCGTCAGAAACTATCGCTATTCATACTTGGCGACGTTTTGTTAATTGATGCATGCGCACCCATCATCAACCCAGCATAGCGGTCCTCGCCGATGACCTCACCAGCGCGGCAGATGGCGCAGCACCTTTCGTCGCCCGCGGCTTGACTGCATCGATCGGCAGACGCCAGCTTCCGAACCAAGCGGCAGCGGTAATCGCAGTCGATAGCGGTTCGCGGTCTGCTACTTCGTCGCAAGCGTTCGAGGCGGTCGCTCGATTGACCGCACGACTTGCCAGCCGTGCCGTGCTCTATAAAACGGTGGACTCCACTCTACGCGGCCACATAACGGAGGAGCTTGAAGCATGTTTTGCGGCGAGCGGCCGCAAATCGCTGCTCTTCGCGCCGGCGTTCCCCCAGGCCGGACGTACGACAGTGAGGGGCATTCAGTTCGTTGACGGCATCCCGGTGTCGGAAAGTGCGTATAGCCATGACCCCGTGCATCCCGTGCGGCATTCCGCGCTAGTCGACCTGGTCCCCAACTGCATCAAGAATGTCAGGCTGCTTGATGCAGAAACGCAGGAAGAACTCGATTCGCAGATTGCTTCCATCGAGGATCCAGAGTCGGTCCTTTGGGTTGGTTCTCCCGGAATGGCTGCAGCCCTATCGCGGCGTTTTGTGCAAGCGAAGACCCCACCGCCATTGCTCGATGGCATCAGTAGCGATGTCTTGGTCGTCATTGGGAGCGCAAATTTGCGCAGTCATCAGCAGGCAGACCAACTCCAGGAGGTCAGGGGCGTGATGCTGCTGCGCGGACCAAGGGCGCGCGAGGCGGACTCGGCAGCGGTGCTGCGCCGTATCGCACAAGACGCAGCGCAAGAGCTTCAAAGCCCACGCTTCGGCGCTTTGATCGCCACCGGCGGCGACACGATGGACGCGATCCTGGATCTTCTCAACGTCCGTGAGTTCGAGATCCTGCAAGAACTCGATCCCGGATTCCCACTTGGTCTCGCCAGGCTTGGCGATGGGCGCTCGCTCCTGTTCGCGATGAAGGCCGGTGGCTTTGGCAGTGACGACGCCCTGACGCGCGCCGTCGCGCGGATACGTGGAGCAACCCAATGAAGAACATTCCCCCGCTTGCTCTCACGATGGGCGACGCCTCCGGCATTGGACCGGAGATCGTGGCGAAGGTGCTTGCGAAGGGCGGCGAACGCGTCGTCGTGTTCGGCAGCTATGTTGTCATGCAGGATATTGTACGCCGGCTCGGGTTGAACATCGAGGTGCGACGCATCAACGCTGCCGATGCAGCTCAATTCGAGCCGCGGCGAATTGAAGTTATCGAAACCACCCGCATTACCGGGTCCCCACCAATCGGGCGTATCAGCGCGATCTCCGGGCAGGCGGCCTTCGACGCCATCGTTGCAGCGATCGCAGCAGCGAAGTCCGGACAAGTGAGCGGCATCGTCACGGCCCCGATCAATAAAGAGGCGATGGCCAGCGCGGGAATCCGCTACCCCGGCCATACCGAAATTCTGGCCGACTACGGCTGCGCCAAGCGCGTGGCGATGATGCTTGCGAACGATGACATCCGCACGGTGCTCGTCACGATCCACACGTCGCTGAGCAAGGCGATCGAACAGGGCGATTTCGACGCTCAGCTATCCGCCATTCGGCTCGCCCACGACGGTGGAAAAGCTCTCGGCTTCGCGATCCCGCGTGTCGCCGTAGCAGGTCTCAATCCGCACGCAGGTGAAGGCGGCCTCTTCGGGGACGAGGAAATCCGGATCATACAACCTGCAATCGACGCGGCCCGAGCCGAGGGCATCGACGCCACTGGCCCTTATCCGGGCGACACCGTCTTCATGCAAGCACGTCAAGGCCGATTCGATGTTGTGGTGGCACAATACCACGATCAAGGGCTGATCCCTGTGAAGTATCTCGGGCTGGAAAAGGGCGTGAACATCACGCTTGGCCTGCCGTTCGTCCGCACCAGCCCAGATCATGGCACGGCCTTCGACATCGCGGGCCGGGGGATTGCAGACCAGGCCAGCTTGGAAACGGCGCTTGCCTACGCCAAGCGGCTGGTAGCGGCGCGAACCAAAACGAACTAGATTCGAAAGGAACCACCACCGATGGGGTTACGCTTTATCTTCATGCTTACGCGCAATGACCGCACGGTTCCGGACGCGTCGCAGCAACTTCAAACCGCGCTCAGCTTTGGCGTGCGGCACATCGGGTTCAAAGACATCGGCGTGCCGATCGAGCAGCTGAAAGGCCTCAATGCAGCCATCAGGACGGGCGGTGCAACTTCCTATCTGGAAGTCGTGTCACTGGACCGCGAAAGCGAAATTGCTTCGGCAAAGGCAGCTGCCGCAATCGGCGTTGACGTTCTTCTTGGTGGCACGCGGGTCGACGATGTGCTGCCGATCCTCAGGGACACCGGCATCCAGTACTTCCCGTTTCCGGGTCGGATTGCCGGTCATCCGAGCGTGCTTGAAGGCGCCATCGACGAAATTGTCGAAAGTGCCAAGACGATTGCAGGGCGCGATGGAGTGCATGGCCTGGACCTGCTGGCATACCGTTCGGCGCAGAACGTGCCCGAGTTGATGAAGGCTGTCTGCGCTGCGGTCACCAAGCCTGTCTACATTGCAGGTTCGATCGACACCCCTGAACGAATCGCAGTCGTCCAAAGCGCAGGCGCAGCTGGTTTTACGATTGGGACTGCGGCTTTGGATGGCAAGTACCCGGCCAATGGGAATGACCTACCAAGCCAACTCACCGCGATCATTCGCGACGTCGCTGCCCTGAACAAGCACCTTTCGCCAATTCACAAGAAGAATTTGTCAATTGAGTTTGCCGGGCTGCACGCGCCTTGGGAGCCTAAAGTCGAGGTGCATGTCAACAACATGCAAATCCAGGTCGCCCTGTTCAAGGGAAGCTCTAACTGGTCATTTCGGCAGCACGACGATCAGCTGTTCTTCGTTCACCGGGGACGCCTGCTCATGAAATTTCGTGACCGTGAAGAGATCATCGAACCCGGAGAGTTCATCGTCGTTCCATATGGCGTTGAGCACAGTGCGGTGGCCTTGGGCGAGGAAGGATGTGAAGTGTTGCTGGCAACGTCAACCGCTCTACCCTGCTACCCACCCGCGGGAACTGATCTCGCACACTCTGAGCGATCCCAGTTGACTGCTTAGCACGACGGAACCGACTGCTAGGTTTCAGTGAAATCATGACGCAAGGCGCAAGAGCAATCATGACCGTGGCTATAGTGCTGCATCGCGCCGACGGCGCACCCGTTGCAAGCTCTTTCCGCAGGGCAGCGTTCGGCAAGGACGACCCCTTGGTGGGGCATCGCGAAATCGCCTGGGAAGGACCGGACTCGATGATCGTGGGCCGAACCAGCTTTATTGGTGAGCTCGAAGTCGCAAGCTTCCCCCACATCGAAACCATCGTCGTGGTGGAAGGAGAGCTGATCCCCACGGCGACCGGGACGGCCCGCTGGTGCTCGGGCCGCAAGCGGGCGTTGTCATCGGATGTGGCACCGCGCTTCGGATCCAGAGCGGATCAGGCGTGCGGTTTTCGTTCTGCGCAGCCGCTTGCGACAAACCGACGAAGCCCGGCCTTGTCCAACTGTTCGCCGACGCCGACATCAAGCCGTCTGCTTCGCTACCGGCCGAGGCCTTGCTTGGCCCGGCCCCGCAATGCCGCAGCGACAACGTCTTCTCCAGCGACGGCGCGGATTGCCATGCGGGCACGTGGGATTCGACCCCATAGGCCGCTTACGCAATCGACGCCCCTTCACACGAGATGGCTTTGAGGCTTCAGCCTACCTCCCCTCTGTGAGGTGGGACGCCAGCGAGCTTTTCACGCAATAATTTGCATGTCCTAAGGCTCACTAACCGCAGGATATTCCGTCCAGGCACACAACTCCGCAGCCTGTCTATTCTCGGCGCGGGTTAGAATGCTTCAGAGTAACCGGAGTCCCGTAGATGCCCGCGCCGCTAATGCACATCGAGTGCAGCCCTTCCCTGCCCCGCGAGGCGGACGTCGTCGTGATCGGCGGCGGCGTCGTGGGCGTGTTCACGGCGTATTATCTCGCACGCCGCGGCTTCAGCGTCGCCCTGGTCGAGAAAGGGCGGGTGGCCGCCGAGCAGTCCAGTCGAAACTGGGGCTGGTGCCGCCAGCAGAACCGTGATGCGCGCGAGCTGCCGATGGCGACCAAGAGCCTCGATCTCTGGGAGAAGGTGGCACAGGAGACTGGCGAGAACACTGGATTTCGCCGGTGCGGGCTCCTCTATCTCTCACAAGACGAAAATGAGCTGGCGGGCTGGGCGAAGTGGCGTGACTTCGCCGGGACAGTGGGCGTTACGACGCATGTGCTGAGCGCGGAGGAAGCCACCGAGAAGGGCAAGGTGACCGGACGCAAGTGGAAGGGCGGCGTTTTCTCACCGACTGACGGAACGGCGGATCCGTCCAAGGCAGTGCCGGTTGCCGCCCGCGGTATCATGGCGGCCGGCGGTACCGTCCATCAGCATTGCGCGGCGCGCGGGCTGGAGTTGAGCGCTGGCAGGGTCAGTGGCGTCGTTACGGAAGCGGGAACCATCCGTACGAAGACCGCGGTCATGTCCGGAGGCGCGTGGGCTTCCTCCTTCTGCAACCAGCTTGGTATGCGCTTCCCGCAAGCTGCCGTGCGTCAATCCATTCTAGCCGTGGCGCCAGGCGCAAGCGGCCTGCCCGATGCCCTGCATACAGCGAGCGTCTCGCTGACGCGGCGCAGCAACGGTGGATACACGCTGGCTATCAGCGGGCGGGCTCGCGTCGATCCAACGCCGCAGCAGTTCAGGTTCAGCCGCGAGTTTATCCCGATGTTCGCCCGCCGCTGGCGCAATCTCGCCCCGGGCGCCTTCGAGGGCTGGCGCCAAGGCCATGAAAGCCTGCGCAAATGGGGCCTTGACGATATTACGCCAATGGAACGGAACCGGATTCTCGACCCGAAGCCCGACATGGGACAGATTCGACTGACATATCGAAGAGCCTGTGAATTGATCCCCGAACTCCAGCGCGTCGCAATCTCCGATGCCTGGGCGGGCTATATCGACAGTACACCCGACGGCATTCCCGCGATCGGTGAAGTGGAGGGGATTCCGGGCTTCATCCTGGCGGCGGGATTCAGTGGTCACGGCTTCGGCATTGGCCCCGGCGCGGGGCATATGATCGCCGACATCATTACAGGCAGCGAGCCTATTGTCGACCCGCGTCCTTATAGGCCCGAACGCCTGAAGACCGCTGCGTGGGGCAAGGTCGCTGAATTCTGAGAAGATCAACTTACAGGTAACAATCGGTCGCACACGAGATTAAGGCTGCGAGCAGCCGTGCTGAAAACAGGGAAGTGACGATGCGCGAATACGAGATTGCCGCCATTCCTGCCGACGGGATCGGCCCGGAGGTGATCGCCGCCGGTCTCCAGGCGCTTGAGGCGCTGCAGCAGCGCTGCGGCGACTTCAAGCTGCGCGTCCAGCACTTCGACTGGGGCTCGGACTACTACAAGGCCAATGGCCGGATGATGCCCGAAGATGGAGTGGCGCAACTGAAGCGCTTCGATGCCATCTTCTTTGGTGCGGTCGGCGCTCCCGATGTGCCCGACGACATCACGCTTTGGGGTCTCCGGCTGCCGATCTGCCAAGGCTTTGATCAATACGCGAATGTGCGGCCGACCAGGATATTGCCGGGCATCGTTTCGCCGCTGGCGGGCGTTGGCCCCGGCGATCTGGATTGGGTGATCGTGCGGGAGAATTCGGAGGGTGAGTATTCCGGCCATGGCGGCCGTGCCCACCGCGGCCTCCCAGAGGAGGTCGGAACCGAAGTCGCGATCTTCACGCGCGTCGGGGTCACGCGCATCATGCGCTATGCATTCCGGCTGGCGCGGTCACGGCCGCGAAAGCTCCTGACTGTGGTTACGAAATCCAACGCGCAGCGTCACGGCATGGTAATGTGGGATGAAATCGCAGCCGAGGTGGCGCAAGAGTTCCCAGACGTCTCGTGGGACAAGATGCTGGTTGATGCTATGACGGTGCGTATGACACTCAAACCTCGCAGCCTCGATACGATCGTCGCCACCAATCTTCACGCCGACATTTTGTCGGACCTTGCGGGCGCGCTGGCGGGCAGTCTCGGCGTTGCACCGACCGCCAACATTGATCCCGAGCGGCGCTACCCCTCGATGTTCGAGCCAATTCACGGATCGGCCTTCGACATCGCCGGCAAAGGTATTGCCAACCCGGTCGCCACCTTCTGGACCGCTGCCCAGATGCTCGAACATCTGGGCGAAAGCGCAGCCTCCGTCCGGTTGATGAGCGCAGTGGAAACAGTGACCAGTGAGGGCGTGCTGACGCCGGACGTGGGTGGCACAGCGACCACGCAGGACGTGACGGACGCCGTCTGCCGGACGATCCGCAGTTCGAACGTGTGACAGGTTTGCGATGAAGCTCGACAAGATCGACATCAAGATCTTATCCCAACTGCAAAAGAACGGGCGGGTCACCAACGTCGAGCTTGCCGACCTGGTCAACCTCTCGCCGAGCCCTTGCCTGATGCGGGTGAAAAAGCTTCAGGCGGAAGGCTTCATTACCGGCTATTCCGCCCAGATCGATGTGTCCAAGCTCGGACAGACTCTAACGATCTTCACCGAGGTCACGCTCAAGCACCATCAACAAAACGACTTCGCGAGGTTTCTCACAGCCGTTCAGAAAGTGGATTCCGTCATCGAATGCCATCTGATTTCGGGCGGGTATGATTATCTTGTGAAGTTCGTCACAGCGGGCATAAGCGAGTATCAGACGATCATGGAGCGCATGCTCGAACTGGATATCGGGATCGACAAATATTTCAGCTTCGTCGTGCTGAAGTCACCGATCGTAAAATCCCATTTGCCTCTCGATGTCATTTTCGACAAATGAAAAGCCGCTCCGCGGTCTGAACACCTGGAGCGCGCGCCGGTGTTTTCTTCTGCTGAGGTCCCATAGCTGCAACTTGCTTGGCACCTGGCGGAATGCGGCACCACCCTGAGGGTTTGCTTCGTCCCCGCTCGGCGTCTGCCGCCTGGACGGGGGAGCTCCGGCGATGGCGAGGATCAGCCCTTCATCGCCGCCCGCACATCCTTGTCTTCGAGGGTTTGATCCAGCGTCATCCGGGTGCGTTCCAGGATACCATCGATTTCGTCGTCCGTGCAGCAGAGCGGTGGTGCAAAGCCGAGAATGCCGCTGTTGAAGGCGCGAATGACAAGGCCATTCTCCCAAGCGCGGTCGAAGATGCGGCGTCCCGGATCTGCCGCCGCCGGCAGCGGCGTTTTGCGCGCCTTGTCGGTCACCAGTTCGACCGCGGCCAGCATGCCGCGACCGCGAATATCGCCAACCAGCGGGTGATCGGCGAGCGAGCGGAGGCCCTTCATCAGGCGCCTCCCGGCCTTCCGGCCGTTCTCGAGCAAGCCATCTTCATAGAGACGCAGGCATTCCAGCCCGACCGCCGCGCTCACCGGATGGGCTGAGTAGGTATAGCCGTGGCCGACAGCCGTTTTGCCGGCCCCGTCCGCGATCGTATTGTAAACATGGTCGGTCATGAAGACGGCGCCCATCGGCACGTAGCCCGACGTCAGTCCTTTTGCCGTGGTCATCAAATCCGGCACGACCTCGTCTTCCTCACATGCGAACAGGGGCCCGGTGCGGCCGAAGGCGGTGATGACTTCGTCGGCAACGAACAAGACGTCGTGTTCTTTGCACACGGCGTGCAGTGCCTTCAGCCAGCCTGCCGGTGGAACCAGGACACCGCCCGAACCCTGGATGGGTTCGGCGTAGAAGGCCGCGACGCGATCAGCACCCAGTTCGGCGATCTTGTCCCGCAGTGCCGCGACCGATGCGTTGATGATCGCCTGCGGGTCGGAACCGACCGGATTGCGATAGGCGTAGTGCGAAGGTATCTTGTGCTGCCAGTCGTAAGGCACGCCGAAGCCAGCATGGAAAGCCGGAAGCGCGGTCAGACCTGCGCCAACCGTAGAGGATCCATGGTAGCCATACTCGACCGAGATAAACTGGTCTTTTCGCGGCGTCCCCTTGGCATGGTAGTAATAGCGAACGAAACGGATCGTGCTGTCAATCGCGTCGGAACCGCCCAGCGTGAAATAGACATAGTTCAGATCGCCAGGCGCCAGTTCGGCAAGGCGCGCTGCGAGACGAATGGCGGGCTCAGATCCTAGCCCGAAATATCCTGTCGCATAAGGAAGCTCTCTTAGCTGCTTCGCCGCTGCTTCGACGACGCTTTCTTGCCCGTATCCGATGTTGACACACCAGAGACCCGCGAACCCGTCCAGCAAGGTTTTCCCGCTTGCCTCGGTCACCGTTGCGCCCTTGGCGGATTTGAGCACCCGCACGCCCGTCTCTTCATGGCTCCGATAGCTTGAAAATGGGTGAACCAGATGTGCACGATCGAGTTCGATCAATGAGTTGGCCAGCATTTCTTCCTCCGATTCAGCCTAGCGCCTGACTAACGAGCGCATAAGTTTGGTGTGACCTGATTTCGACCTTCGGCTCGTCTGCGGTTCGTCGCATCGTGATGCCACCGCCGACGTGGGCCAGCCCGCGACGGGTGAGCCACTCGCCGAGAGCCGTGGATTCGTCGGTGTCGATACGGACAAACTCGCCCGCACTGTCGGCCAGCAGGAAGTCGATCAGGCATCTCGCTTCGTGAAGCTTCCTCCCCACCACCGGCCCAATCACCAGCCCTCGGCCAAACCGACGAACTGCGGCAAACGCCTGAACATTGCCTTCATCGCGAACGACGGCGAACTTCGCGCGCTCGCGCAACGAGCGCATGAGCGCCGACCGGTCATGACCAAACGCCGCGCGATCCAGAGCAACAAGGCGCGCGTGGTCGCCGTCCTTGCCCCATGACACATGTGCCGGTGCGTCTACAGACGGCGCCAGGCCCTGGTGTTGCACGATCTTGCCGGTCGCGACGAATCCCAGCTTCTCGTAGAGCGCGAGCCCTTCCTGCGTCGCCACCAAATAGCAGGTGCGCCCGCCTGCCTTGGCAAGCGCCTCCTCCATCAGCTTGCGACCGAGCCCGCGACCACGCATTGCGGCATCGACAATGACCATGTTGACGGTGGCGGCATCGTCGCCATAGGGCGTCATCAAGATCGTCCCCACCACGCGTCCTTCCTCCTGGACAACGACGCCTTGGCTGAGCGATTGCATCAGTTCCCAGTCTTCACGACGGTGCGGCCATTCAACATGACGTGACAATTCGAGAGCATCCCTCAGATGCGCGAATGTCATCGTTTCCAGCGTAATTTGCTGCGTGGTCATGGTTCAGTCCGGGCCTGAATTCTCTGAGCTCAAGGTAGGCTGCCGCAGACAGCAGTTCCTTCCGACCAGGAGCTGAGCGATAGGTGTTTTGACTTTCCTTTGCCGCCGGCGCCGCATGTTATGCGGACGGACAGCGGGCCGATCGCGCTCCCCTCGCAGACCGAAACGGTCTCGGGCGCAACTCTCTGCCAAGGCTCTACCGCGATACGAAACAATCTGCTTCGGGGCGCATCGAATGCGGCGACTCGTCTTGTTCGGCTCTCATTATGATCCTCGCTGTTAAAGGCACGCAGTGCCGAAAGATTGGAAGGATCGACGCCCATGACCCAGTTCAGACCGAAATACATCACTTTCGACTGCTATGGCACGCTGACCAACTTCGACATGGCCGGCGCGGCGCGACGCGTTTATGGCGCGCGACTATCCGCAACCGTGACGGCGCAGTTCATCAAGGACTTCTCGGCCTATCGTCTCGATGAGGTTCTTGGCGCCTGGAAGCCTTATAGCGAGGTCGTGCACAATTCCGTGGAGCGCGCCTGCAAGCGCAACAATGTGACGTTCCGGCCTGAGGACGCCCAGCGCATCTATGCGGAAATACCGACATGGGGTCCGCACCCGGATGTACCGGCGGGGCTGGCCAAGGTCGCCAAGGAGATTCCGCTGGTGATCCTGTCGAACTCCATGAAGAGCCTGATCATGTCGAACGTGGAGAAACTCGGCGCACCTTTCCACATGGTCATCACGGCCGAGGAGACCGGCGCCTACAAGCCGCATATGAAGGGCTTCGAGCACATGTTCGACAAGCTCGGCTGCGGCCCGGAAGACATTACGCATGTGTCGTCCTCGTTCCGCTACGATCTCATGACCGCCTATGATCTTGGCATCAAGAGCAAGGTCTGGGTGAATCGCGGCCACGAGCCCGCGAACCCCTTCTACGAATACACCGAGATCAAGGACATCGGCGGTCTGGCCGGCGCCGTCGGGCTGGAGCCCGTTCGTGAATTCGCCTGAACGTCTGTTGCCAGTGCAGTCGCCAAGCTGCGGCGCTCCCCACCTCGTTAATGATCACCGGTCGCAATACGGAGAAAGGGGCGGTTTTCACCGCCCCTTTCTTGTTGTTCCAACACTTTGGAAGCTGCAGGTGTTTCCACCTACTTCCTAGTTAAGCCCGCCAACATGAAGGGTCTTGACCTCGAGATATTCCTCGATGCCAAGCTGCGATCCTTCGCGGCCCACTCCTGACTGCTTGACACCGCCGAAAGGCGCAACCTCGGTCGAGATGAGGCCGGTGTTGAGCCCGACCATGCCGAACTCCAGCGCCTCGGCCACACGCCACGAGCGCTTGAGGTTCTCCGTATAGAAATAGGCAGCAAGGCCAAATGGCGTACCGTTCGCGATCGCGATAGCCTCTTCCTCCGTCTCGAAGCGAAAAAGCGGCGCCACCGGGCCGAACGTCTCTTCCGATGCCAGCAGCATATCGGTCGTAGCCTGTCCCAGCACGACGGGCCGTGCATATTGCTTGCCGTCCGGCACCGTCTCGCTCTGGGCGATGATCCGCGCGCCTTTCGCCTGTGCATCCGCGATGTGACGCTCGATCTTGTCGATCGCGGCCGAATTGATCATCGGGCCGATCTCAGTGCCGTCATCGGTCCCTGCGCCAACCTTCATTCGCGATACGCGCTGGCTCAGCTTTTCTGCGAAAGCCTCGTAAACGCCCGCCTGCACGAGAATCCGGTTCGCGCAAACGCAGGTTTGACCCCCATTGCGGAACTTGGATGCGATCACCCCCTCGACTGCGTTGCCCAGATCGGCGTCGTCAAACACGATAAAGGGCGCGTTGCCGCCGAGCTCGAGGCTGAGCCGCTTGATGCTATCGGCCGCGCCACGCATGAGCAGCGCTCCTACGCGGGTCGAGCCGGTGAACGAGATCTTGCGCACCGTCTCGTTGGCCATCAGTTCGTTGCCGATTTCGGTGGGCATGCCGGTGACAATGTTGATCACCCCGGCCGGAATACCTGCCCGTTCCGCCAGAACGCCGAGCGCCAGCGCCGAGAATGGCGTGAATTCCGACGGCTTAATGACAACCGTACAACCCGCGGCCAGCGCCGGCGCCACCTTGCGCGTGATCATCGCGTTGGGGAAATTCCATGGCGTGACGATGGCACAGACGCCGACGGCCTCCTTCAGCACCAGAATGCGGCGGTCGGGCGTTGGCGACGGAATGGTCGAGCCACCGATCCGGCGTGCTTCTTCGGCGAACCATTTCACGAAGGAGGCGCCATAGCGGATTTCACCGCGTGCCTCCGCCAGAGGCTTGCCCTGTTCCAGCGTCAGCAGCAACGCCAGGTCCTCTTCATTTTCCCGTATCAGGCTGTGCCAGCGTTCCAGAAGCGCTCCGCGTTCGGCATGGGTCCTGGCTTTCCAGTCCTTGAACGCTGCCTGCGCTGCATCTATTGCAGCCCTTGTCTCATCCCGGCCCATGTCGGGTACGGTTCCAAGCACTTCCAAACTGGCCGGATCGATCACATCGACAGTCGCGTTGCTGTGCGCATGCTGCCAGACATCGCCAATGAGTCCCCGCTGGCGAAACAGGTCCGCATCCTTCAGGAAACCAATCTTCGTTATTGCGTTCATGGTTCTTTTCCTCTGCTCTTTCAGCTTAATCCGGCCAGCACGGCCTGCGTGATTGCTTCAGTCCTGTCCTTGCCTGCAATCGTGCCTATCCCGCGTGCGGTTGCGGACTCGATTGCCGACATCACTTCGGCTGCCGCCTGCCGCTCGCCCAGATGCCCGAGCATCATGGCGCCGGACCAGATCGCGGCGATCGGATTGGCGATACCGAGATTTGCGATATCGGGTGCCGAACCATGGACCGGCTCGAACATCGAAGGCGCGCTGCGATCGGGATTGATATTGGCGGAGGCGGCGTAACCCAGCCCGCCCTGAATGGCCGCTCCAATATCCGTGAGGATGTCGCCAAAAAGGTTGGAGGCGACGATCACGTCGAGGCTTTCAGGCGCCAGCACCATGCGGGCGGCAATGGCGTCGACGTGGTATTGCGAGACCTCCACATCGGCGTAGTCCTTCGCCACCTCGCGCGTGACCTCATCCCAGAAAACCATGGAATGTCTCTGCGCGTTGGATTTGGTGACGGATGCAAGCTGTTTGCGGCGCGTCCGCGCCTGTTCGAATCCGAAGCGAAGGATCCGTTCGACACCCGCACGCGTGAAGATTGCCGTCTCGATCGCGACCTCATTGGCCGTGCCGGTATGAATGCGCCCACCGGCGCCGCAATATTCGCCTTCCGTGTTCTCGCGGATGCACAGGATATCGAAACCATCACGGCGAAGGGGTCCCCGAACGCCTGGCAACAGCCTGTGCGGCCGTATGTTGGCATACTGCGTGAATCCTTTGCGGATCGGCAGGAGCAGTCCGTGAAGCGATACGGAGTCGGCCACCTTCGCTGGCCACCCCACGGCGCCGAGGTAGATCGCATCGAATTTCTGTAGGATCTCGACGCCGTCTGGGGGCATCATCGCACCGGTTTCCAGGTAGTAGGCGCACGACCATGGGAACCTTGTATTCTCAAGGGCGAAACCGCCTCGCTTTGCCGCAGCCTGCAGCACGTCCCATCCCGCCTCGGTCACCTCCTTGCCGATGCCGTCGCCTGGGATGTGCGCTATCGTGTAAGCCTTCATTGAGGTCCTCCTGGAGACCGACGGGCACCGAAGGTCGCAGCTTGCTCAACATTGCAGCGACATTCGGCATCTCGTACCTGGTTTCATCAGAACAATAGTCGACAGCGCGCCGCATTTTTCGCCGAGAATGAGCCGCCCGACCGCGTCGAATCGCGTCGGGCGGAATCTGGAAAGTCGATTGTTCTGGAACCGCCGCGCGCGCTATTCGGCCGGACCTTGAGCGTTGAGCTCAGTCGTAAACGCTGACGTAGATCTTGCGCACGGTTTCGATCGTGCGCCAGACGCCGACAAAGCCGGGCTTCATCACGAAACTGTCTCCGGTACGGTAAGTCTTGGTCTCACCGCCCTTCTCCTCGATCTCGACGAGACCCGAAACGATGTGGCAGAACTCGCAGGTAGTGCCCTTGATCGAATGCGTCTCGCCGGGCGTCGCCTCCCAGACGCCGGTCAGGACCTTTTCGCCTTTCGAGGCATCCTGCGCCCACGTCTTGAAGGATGGATTGCCCGAAATGAGCCGCTCTGGAGTTGGCAATGCCTCCTTCGGCGCGAAGGCTGGATCTGTGTCGATCGTGATCAGAAGTGACATGTCATGTTTCCCTGTTAGTAGCCGAGTGTCCGATCGACGAGGCCGATCAGTTCTTCCCCGGCGCGGTGGCGCCGGATATTGTCCACGACGGATTGCGCCGCGGAATCTGCTTGCGTTACGGAAGCGATGTGCGGCGTGATCATCACCTTCGGGTGCCGCCAGAGCGGATGGCCGTCCGGCAGCGGCTCGGGATCGGTGACATCGAGCATTGCGGCATCAAGGTGCCCGCTATCGAGAGCCTGAAGCAGGGCGGTTTGGTCTAACTGCGGCCCGCGGCCGACATGCAGCAGCCTCGCCCCGGCAGGCAGCCGGGAGAAGAGGGCCGCATCGAGGATGCCACGGGTTTCTTCCGTCAGCGGCAGCAGGCAAACGAGAATGTCCGTGCGCGCGAGGAAACCGGCAAGCTGATCCGCTCCATAAAAGCAGGTGACGCCGTCGATCTCCTTCCTGCTTCGGCTCCAGGCAGCGAGGGGAAAGCGAAACGGCAGCAATCGCTCGATAGCCGCCTGCGCCAGCATGCCGAGGCCGAGAAAGCCCACGCGGCGCTCGGCGGCTTGCGGAGCGGCAAGACCGAGCCACGCTTGGCGCTTCTGCTGTTCACGATACGCCACCATATCCCGGTGGAGACTCAGCACGCCGAGAACGACATATTCCTGCATCATGCGAATGATGCCGTCCTCGACCATGCGCACCAGCTTCACCTGCTGAGGCAGGCTCTCACGCTTGAACTGGTCGACGCCGGCGCCAAGCGAAAACAGCACTTCGAGATTGCGATAGCGCGCGATGTCATCTGGTGCCGTCCAAGTCAGGAGGTAGCGCACCTTCTCCGGGTCGACACATTCGCTGCTGTGGAACAATTCGACGTCCGGGAGCTCGCGTGCGAAAACCTTGCGGAAGACCGCTGCGCGCACCGGGTCGGAATTGAAAAGAAAAGCCATGAAACCGCCCTCTCCGGCTATGCGGCTAGGCGCGTGCCGAGACGCTCGATCATGCTCCGGCAGGCAACAAGTTCGCCGATCTCGATATATTCGTTGGCACGATGAGCCCGGCTGATATCGCCGGGACCGCAGATGATCGCGTCGATGCCGGCCTGCTGATAGAGGCCAGCCTCCGTGCCGTAACTTACCGCAGGCAGCGGCTCTTGCCCCGTCAACTCGGCCAGAAGGGTTGTCAGTTCACTCTTCTGCGGGAGCGAAAGACCGGGATACGCGCTCAACTCATGCCACGCCACGTCAAAGCCGCTGTCACGGAGAGCGATTAGCTGGGCCTTTACCGGCTCAAGCAATGATGATGGGGAAACACCCGGCACGGCACGGAGCTCGATATCGGCGGTGCAGCGATCAGGGATGATGTTGACGGCTTGGCCGCCAGCGATGACACCAACCTGCAATGACGAGTATGGAGGCGCGAAATCCGTGTCGAACGGCCCATCCGCAAGGGTCTGACCATAGGCCACGATCTGCGTGACGAGACCTGACATTGCATGCACGGCATTCAGTCCCAGCTCGGGCCGTGAAGAATGACCGGACCTGCCTATCACCTCGAGCCGCGCGGCCGCCTTGCCTTTGTGCCCCCGCACGGCTTCCATTCGGCTCGGCTCACCGATAATCGCGCCAAGCGGCTTCTCGCACAGGCTTGGCAGGGCGGCGATGAGATGCGGCACACCACGGGCACCCGCCTCCTCGTCATAGGAGAATGCGAGATGAATGGGCCGCTGCAAGTTCGTCGCCGCAAGCCGCGGCAGCGCAGCCAGCACGCAGGCAAGAAAGCCCTTCATGTCGGAGGTGCCTCGGCCATGAAGCCTGGCACCATCTTGGCGCAGAACAAAGGGATCCGAGTTCCATTCCCGCTCACCGGCCGGCACGACATCCAGGTGGCCCGACAAGATGTAGCCGCGGGCACGCCGCGGCCCGATCGTGACAAACAGGTTGGACCGGTCGCCTTCGGGGCCGCAAAGGACGGTCGTTTCTGCTCCGGCCGCCTCGCAATATTCACGCACCCAGTCGACGATCGCGCCGTTGGGCGAGCCCACGACCGAGGGGAACGCGATCAGCGTCGCTAGAATTTCTTCGACATTCACCGGGCGCCGCTCCACTCGCAGTTCGCTGGATGCGACAAGTGTGGCAGCAGGCGAGAGCATTCCGTGCCGAATGAAGCTATGCTTTGGCCGAAGATTTCGAATATTGGCCCGGAACCAGCGAAACCTGCTGGCTTTCGGGTGTAATCATAAGGCAAAAGACGGCTGCGGCACCGTCAGCGACGACAGGACGTGCTCGCGAGTTGGATATAAGGAGCAGGTCGACTGAAATGCAGAGATCAGTGCGCCTGAAGTCTTTCGAACTGGTCGCGCGGGACATCGATGATGTTGACGTCGAGTTGCTGCACGCGCTGTCGATCTCAGTCCGCTGGCCGCATCGGCCAAAGGACTGGGATATTCTGCGCCGCGCCGGCCGCGGCATTGTTGCCGTAGACGGCATTGGTCGGGTTTTCGGCAGCGCGATGTGGTTTCCGCAAGGGGACGATTTCGCCACCATTGGCGTAGTGATCACAACGCCCCGCACGCAAGCGCAAGGCGGTGGCCGATGGCTTATGGACCAAGTGCTTGAGCAGTGTGGCGATCGCAATCTGGCGCTCAACGCCACCCATGTCGCCTATCCTCTCTATGTCTCACTTGGCTTCACGACCGAGGCCATCGTATATATGCGACAGGGGGAGGTTCCGCTGGTACTCCCGGCCATGGCTGATTTGGAAGGTGAATTGCAGACGCTGCCGAGCGACAGGCTGAATGAGATCATCGAGCTGGATACGCGCGCGTTTGGAACAAACCGCGAGAGGCTGCTCGCATTGCTCTCAGCGGATGCCTCGATCTGCACTTTGAGCCGTGGCGGCGAGATCGTCGGCTACTCCATGTGTCGCGAGTTCGGGCGTGGCTACGTGATCGGCCCGATGGTCGCGCGCAGTGATCTGGACGCGGTCCATCTCACAGCCGTCCATCTGAGAAATCTTGCAGGACGGTTCGCCCGAGTCGATACCCGGGAGAAGGATGGCATGTTTGCCGCGTTTCTCGAGCAGTGCGGCCTTGGCATTGCCGAAACCGTTACGACCATGTCCAAAGGGCGTCGCTTCCTGAACCGGGAAGAAAACGGACCGTGGGTTTATGGATTGGCTGGCCACGCATTGAGCTGACTGCGGCACCACAATGCGACCGAAAGACGCCACTGCAGATTGTGGTAGTGCATTTCCACGACTATGCCTTCGTAGTGGCATTTCTGGGTTACCCGTTCCCTTGAAGATATCTTCGGTGTGGGCCATCCGCCATCAATCACTCTCGCATTGTTGCGAAAGGCAGCAAGCAGGCCGCCCTTCCCTCAGCCTCCGGATCGCAGCCGTCTAGGGGCTCCGTGACAACATCAGGCATCCTTTGGAAGCACCTGAAGGACCCGTGCGATGAACATATGGAACTCGGCCATGTAGTTGCGCAAGAACTCCTGCGTGGATTCGACTGTGACTTCGCCGCCGTCCGTGATCAGGCCCGGCGTGAACTGGTGCCGGCCTGCAACACACCGACCGTGACCACTGCCGCATCGGTGGCGGCAACCTCGCGGGACACGATGGTCTGAAGTCGCAGGACGACGGATGCCGCCATAACGGCGGGATCTATACTCGCTTGCGGCATCGACCCATGGGCCCCTCGTCCGAACAGCCGGATTTGAAGGCTGTCCGCCGCGGAGGTGATTGGCCCGGCGCTGCCGGCGACGGTGCCGGCGGGACCGACCATGACATGCTGGCCAAGCACGACATCAGGCGTGGGGAAGCGTTTAAGCAGACCGTCATCGATCATGGCCTGGGTGCCTTGGGCGGTTTCTTCACCAGGCTGGAAGACGGCCATCAATGTACCCTTCCAGTCTTTGCGCGTCTGCGCCAACAGCGTGGCCGCACCGACAAGCCAGGCGACGTGCATGTCGTGGCCGCACATATGCCCTACCGGCACCGTGTTCCCTTCGGCGTCCGTCGCCGTGACCTTGCTGGCCAAGGCGAGGCCCGTATTCTCGGCGATCGGGAGCGCGTCCATGTCGGCCCGCAGCATCACCGTCGGCCCCTTGCCGTTGCGGAGCAATCCCACCACACCCGTCTTGCCCACCCCGGCTGTTACCTCGTAACCGGCGTTCTTGAGCCTTTCAGCGGCAATGCCCGCTGTTCGCGTCTCCTGCATCGACAGTTCCGGATGGGCGTGAATGTCTTTGTAGAGCGCCTCAAGATCGGGCAGCAGCCTGCCCATGTTCGACAGGACGGCGGATGTGTCCTCACGAGAAGTATGCTTCTTCATGACAATCTCCTGCCGACGGCTTGGACAACCGGCCTTTTAAGCCTTCGATGGCCCAGCGGAGTAGACGATGATCATTGCTGTCCCCTGTATCGACAGCAAGTCCGATTCCTATGATCAACCAAATCGTGACCTCATCCCGATACGGTGCCGGTGTTCCGGGCGAAGCCTTCATGCGTATTTGCAAGGGCTCGGCCTCGATGGCTTAGTCGCCTTGTGGCGATGTCAAAGATCAGTTTCGGGGGGCGAACTGTCCACTCACCAGTCATCCTTGATCGATTTCCATAGCTGCGAGCTTGGCTACTTGCTCTGCCAAACGATCGCAGGGAGGCGAAACGTACGGATACGCTTCCCGGAGGGCCACTGCCCGTGCGGCTAGTTACGTCGGTCTTGTCCGCGTCGTGCACGGCTTGGCAGCAGCAGGCTTATTTCGACCGTGCTCCCGGCAAACGACATCCCAATACAAATTTGCATTTCGGTCCGCGATTAGACGGCCGAGACACTACCATATCTTAGCGCGAGCCAAACGCCGGCATTCGTGACGTCCAGATCGCCAAGCCGATGATGACGATTAATATCCAAAAGAGCGAATTGAAGAGCATGCGAACAAGGTCGCGGTTTTGGTCCTTGGTAACGCCAAGCCGATCCGAGATCGAGATAATGTCACCGGGCGCGATCAACAGCCAGATTATGAGACGAACGAGTCTTGCCATGCAATTCCTTGCCTCTCCAGCCAGATAGGAAAGCATCAACCGGCGCTCAAGTCGAGCGTGCCACACACGAAGCATGCACTGGCTCGCGCCCGGTCGGGTTCGCATCATTCGAAGCAGAGATGAGACCAGTTCGGTGAAGAGAAAGCTGCGATCTTTGCAAGTTGTCCCGAACTCGGCATCCCTCGCCAGGCGATCCCGCGCTTGCCCGACCGGGTTCAAAGGTTTGTGTGAAGCTCGATAGCCCTCGGGGCCGGATCACGGAACGTGGTCTGTCCTGCGAAACACATATCATGCCGCCGACATTCCCCTTCGTGCTGAGAGCATCGATGAGACCGGGCCCCCTTCCCTTCGGGCTTTCCAGTTCCAGGCGCGATAGCGGGCCGTGGTTGTACTCGTGCGTCACCCGCTGAACGGTCTCCTTCTGCGCTTCACGAGGCCGGCGCTTTCGACTGCATGGCCATGACAAAGCTCCTTCCAAACTCGGTTTTGCCTTTGCCGTCGATGGCTGACGTGAATTCTATTGAAGAACGGAAGCTGCCCTCGGCGCCTCACCAGCGAATGACGATCACCTTATCTCTCCCGCCGCCCAGTTGGATCGCCTCGGTGCCATCGGACTTGCGGCTACCAATTTGAGCGTCGTCAACGATTTCTACCGCAGTAGGATTCATGCCAAAGGCTTCGTCCACTTCGGCGCTGCAGACCAGCGTCCGGCGGTAAATCCTTGATCTGCTCTAAAAGCTCGCGAACGGTCATTTCGCACCTGTTTCGTGGAAGTGGAAGACACAGATCGCAAACTGCCCCCCTCGCGAAATGTTCCTCCTGCACGGCGAATATCCCCGCAGGCGGAGCTGATGGCATCGCTCAGCCGCTCAGCGGATCTTGCGGGCGACGAGGTGATGAAGGATCCGCTTGGGAGCATCACCTTTGCCCCTTTGTTTGCTTATGGCTGCCCCTGGCCGCCGCCGGACCCGTAGATATTTCCGGTTGCGAAGCTTGCATCGTTGGCTGCCAACTGCACATAGATGGAGGCCAGTTCCGCCGGCTGACCCGGCCGTTCCAACGCAGTTGTGCTGCCGAATTTCTTGTATTTTTCCTCCGACGCGCCGCCGCTTATCTGCAGGGGCGTCCAGATCGGTCCCGGGGCCACGCCGTTTACGCGAATACCCTTAGGTCCGAGCTGCTTCGCCAACGACTTCACGTAGTTCATAGTCGCGGCCTTGGTCTGAGCGTAGTCGTAGAGCTCGGGCGAAGGATCGTAGGCCTGTTCCGAGGTCGTTCCGATTATGCAGGATCCTGGCTTCAGATGCGGCAGCACCGCCTTGATGATCCAGAACGGCGCGTAGATGTTGGTCTTCATTGTAGCGTCGAAGTCCTCGCTCGTTATGTCGAGGATGGAGGGTTTCGCCTGCTGCCGGCCGGCATTGCAGACGACGATATCGAGCCCGCCGAGCTGCTGCAGGGCGTCGGCAACCAATTTCTGGCAGAAAGCCTCCTCCCGCAAATCGCCGGGAAGCGCGACTCCGGTCCTGCCGGCATCTCGTATAAGTTGGATCACCTCACTCGCGTCGGGCTCTTCCGACGGATAGAAGTTGATCGCGACATCCGCTCCTTCGCGCGCATAAGCAATAGCGGCGGCCCGGCCCATACCGGAATCGCCTCCCGTGATCAGAGCTTTGCGACCCGCAAGCCGGTCTGAACCCTTGTAGCTGGTCTCTCCGTGGTCGGGTTTCGGCTTCATGTCGCGTGCCAGGCCGGGCCAGGGCTGCGTCTGTGCTTCGAATGGCGGCTTCGGGTACTTGGAGCGGGGATCTTGCATCGCGGGTCCGTTCTCTGAGATTTTGGTCGTTGTTTGCTGGGCGCTGGCCGTACCCGAGACGCCGGCCGCTATTCCGACTCCTGCTGCCGCCATGACTTCACGTCGGGACAATGAACGGGGACGGTCTTTGGTCATTCGACTTCTCCGAGGCGCGTGAAACGTCCGAACCGCCTCGGCCTGATAAGGCTCCTTGGTCCGATCGAGAGAGCCCGAGGAGGGCCGCCATGTCATCTTTTCTCCACGGGATGGCGAATTTTCTCCACGGGATGGCGAATGGCTGGGCGGCTGGTTGCGCAGGAGGTCCGATTGACCGCGAACCCAAGAGCTCTCAATGCCCGAGATAAGGAAGCAATGGAGCAAATCATCGGCTATGACAGCCGAAATTACCTCGACTGGGAGATCGGCAGTGCGTACGAGGCGATCCTGCTGGCGTTGTGGGCCCACAGAATTTCGCCCACCCAATTGACCGCTAGCAGAGTTCTTTGCCCGTTAGCGGCAACGCATCTTCGTCCAATGATTTGAGCCGGCCGATCCGGAGCTCGCGGCTGGTGATTGATCTAATCGGTCTGCACGACCGACATAATTTCACCTTTGACAAGCGCCTGGGGATTACGCGGCCTCTTCCGTCTCAGCGTAATTGACGGGATTCTGCAGGTATGACGGGTCGAGCCGTCGAGCCCAGTTCCTCTCAGCATCGAGCAGTTCATCCTCCTCAGTCAGGCCGTTCATAAAGAGCCTGAGGACGTGCGCAGCAATGCGCGCTGCTTCGTTCGAAGCAGGGGCTACGCCGCGCTCTTTGCAGACGGAGTGACAAACGTGGGCAAGCATAACAATATCGCTCGGCCCCAAAAAACGACCAGGATACAACATACCGTTCTCTGCTCAAAAGCTACTGATGGCTACCGGTTACGCAAGGTTACCAGCAGTTACAATTAACTATGATAGTCATGCACCTCGACTTTGCGAAACATCCATTGCGCCCTCGAAAGGGCGTCAGGTACCAGCAGCACTGAGGCCGAGCCGGACGCTGGGCTGATCTGGCTGCTCGGGAGAATGTGAGAGAGCCTGAAAACTTGGACGAAGTGAAGCCGCTGGACCCGGGAGCGGCAGTCCCGTGCGCTCTGTGGCCGCGGCTACCAATGCGATCAAAGCGTCCGTCATCGATCCTTGAATGCCGGCCGATCGCGCAAGCTCCAAACATTGGCGTCCGGTTCAAATGTCGCGCCGACCACCCGCTCCTTCTCCTCCGGCCCAGCGCCGGCGCCGCTCGACCGAGGTGATCACTTCAATCTGATGCTTCGTCATAGGGCTACTCCTAGTGCTGGCACTAGAACTTGCAGCCCTTCAGCCTATGTCAGCAAGGCTGCTTCACCGGATGGGTACCGGATTTCCAAAGAGGACATTCGTGCTTCTCGCGGTCGCTCGCCTCGCCATGTGTATATCGAGGAGAGATCGCCGCGATCTCCTATTCATTTCACCTGCACTTCGTCATTCCCGTATGGACCGGTATGTCGTCGATCAGCGCGCAGCGCTGGAACGGACGAAACTGAGGCAGGGGGTAATGTCCGGGTAGAGGGCGGCCTCTACGGCCGGCATGCGGAACCCGAACACATAGTTCGATCCAATAGCCGGCCCTGACTTTCAGTTCCACACTACGCGCCGATGAATTGAACCGGAAGAGTCCGGCCGCGTTGTTGGGAAATCGAAACGTAATCCTTGGAGGAAGAAATGGCCGCTACTCAAACAACTCGCGGGCGCAGCCAGGACCGCGCAAAGGTCGCTGGCGGGCAGAATCATGAGGTGAAATACGAGGCGGGCAAGAGTGGGGCAAGCAAAGCCGACGTCAAATCGGCCGTGAAATCGGTCGGCAACAGTCGCAAGAAGGTCAAGGACAAACTCGGAAAGAAATGAGCCACGACAAATGGTTCGGATTGCCACCTTCAATGTGAACGGTGTCAATGGACGGCTGCCCGTGCTCCTCAAGTGGCTCTCGGCCACCAACTACGACATCGTCTGCCTCCAGGAACTAAAAACGTCCGACGAGAAATTTCCGATCGAGGCCATCCGCGAGGCGGGGTACGGCGCCATCTGGCATGGCCAGAAATCCTACAACGGAGTGGCCATTGTAACTCGAGGGATGGACCCGGTTGAACGCCGGCGCGGCTTGCCTGGCGATCCTGATGACACTCACAGCCGCTACATCGAAGCCCAGGTGGACCGGCTCGTTGTCGGCTGTCTCTACGTGCCCAATGGGAATCCAGCGCCTGGTCCCAAGTTCGACTACAAGCTGCGCTGGTTCGACCGCTTGATCAGCCACGGCCAGGACTTGCTCAAAGCGGGAGCGCCGACAGTGCTGTGTGGAGACTACAACGTCGTTCCAACTCCGATTGACGCCGTGGTGCCGCGACGATGGCTCGGCGATGCGGTTTTCTTCCCCGAGAGCCGGCAAGCCTATGCCGAGATGCTTGAGGATGGCTGGATCGATGCGGTCCGGCGCATCCGCCCGGAGAAGGGGGTCTATACTTATTGGAATCACTCCTATGGCGGCGGCTACGACAAGAGTTCTGGCCTGCGAATGGACCATCTGCTCGTCAGTCCATCGTTGTCGCCCAGGCTTCGCGATGCCGGCGTGGATGTTGGGACGCGAGGGTGGGAAAAGCCCAGCGATCATGCGCCGGCTTGGATAGAGCTCGACTAGTCGATTTTGACGGGGCCAAGTTCAGATGTCAGCAGGTTCACGCCTTTGTCCGAAACTTGTCGCATATTTCGGACATGTCCTTGGTTGAGCCTGACAGCAATTTCCGTACGCGCGTGCTTGCACGGATCGAGTCCAAACCCGACGAGGTATGGACCCGCCGACTTTGCAGACTTCGGTGGAGGCATCGAGAAGAGCCTCAACGGTGGCAAACAGGGTCACACTCGACCTCGCCGTCTTTCCAACCCACGCGCCGCCTTTCGTGCGACCCTGAGGTCATCGAGAGTTGGCTGCCACCAAAGCGCGTCACCAATCTCCGTCTTGGTTCGCGAGGGCCAGGTCTTGATGAGCTCATCGAAGGCGGCGGGACGCCACCGACCCCAGACATAGTCATGGTGGTCTGGAAAGTCGGCGTACTGGGTACCAAGAATGTCGCCATCGACGGGCTCGCCATCGCACCCGATGAAGACGATGACACCGTAGCCCCGTGTCATTACCGGCCGGCCAAGCGGCGGAAGATCGTTTGGATCCAGCGGATAGCGCCTGCGGCGGCGTTCCGTGGCATGGGCGCGAGACGCCAGTTCTTGCGGAGACCCCTGCCTCTGCGCCGCGCGCTGTTTTCGCGCTTCGGGCTCGTTGCGAAGAGCGGCAGCCTCAATTTCCGCCCAGCGTCGATGCAGTTGTTCATAGGAGCGATATGGCACTTTCCAAGCGTGCCTGTCGGGATCCCAGGACGCAAACGGCACGTCGCGCATCACCTTCACCACCGAGCGAGAATATGGTGTTTGCACCTCCAGCCGATCCTGGTGCACGAACAGGTACTTGGAAACGATAGGATCGAAGGCGTAGGCGTCGCGTCCTCTGCTGTCAGCATGCACGCTCGATCCGGCGAGTTCTTGCTCCATCCAACGATTGACGCGCCGAGCTGCGGTCTTTCCCGGGACAAACCAGGCCTTGAGTTGATCGCTCCAGCGGGCCCGGGGAAAACTCTTCCGGAAGCGTTCGACGGTGGTCCGATCAAAGGGGAAGGACGCCGGCACGCCCGTTGAGACATTGTCATTCGAACCTGATCCATCCGTTCTCTTCATGATCATGGAGCCTTCACCGCATCTCTGACAGGAGAACGCTTTACGAAGGCGCAAGTGCCCTTCGCGCCGATGTCGGCAAGAACTCCCAGATTGCAGGAGGCGAACGTACCTTTGCTTACTTCGCTAGGGCCTGGGCGATAGCGCGATCGGCGATCCAGCGCGCAATGCAACAGGATCTGCGCTTTTCGTCCGGAAGCCCGAGAGGCCGATCAAGCTGGATTTGCACCAGCTTTCTTAATTCGAGACCGAAATCGAAATTCAACAGTGCCAATTATGTGGACCTTCTCGAGCACAGACACCTGACCGTTTCCATTCATCGCCCAAGGCCAGTTTATCGCTGGAAAGCCAAAGTGCGGGAATTCAGGAGAAATGGCCGCTGGATGCGTTTTTTCTGAAGGGGGTTGTCGAGGGGAGATACCCATGGCTGCACCAGTCTGTCGGCGCTGCCAAATTTGCAGATCGCATCCAGGACCTTTCCAACGACATTCCGGAGCTATGTGACATTATGGAGGCGTTGCTTGCCGCCCGACAGAAACTTCGCGAGCAGTTCACGGTGCTGCATGAAAGGTTGTTGTCGATCGTGAAGGATGACACGGTTCTGCAGGCGGTTGATGACCGTGCCTGGTATCGGCCCTGTCGTTGCGCTGGCTTTCAATGCCACGGTCGACGTTCCTGCACGCTTCAAGAACTCGAAAGCCGTAGGTCCGGCTCTCGGGTTGACGCCGCGGTTGCATCAATCAGGCGAGGACAATCGCGTCGGACGTGTTTCCCTGTGCGGTGACGCCATGATGCGGACGCTGCTTTATGAAGCCGCGCAAGTCTTGCTGACGGTGGTGAAAAAGTGGTCATGGCTGAAAACTTGGGGATGAACATCGCCAAACGTCGAGGCCGGCAAAGGGCGACCGTTGCCCTTGCTCGCAGAATGGCTGTCATCATGCACAGAATATGGTCCGACGGCGGTGAGTTCCGCTGGGCGCGAGAGGAAGCGACGGGGGTGATATAGCCGGGTCCACCAAACGAAAGGGAGAAGATCCGATAACGGGATCCGCCAAGGGCGGATACATGTCCTTCGCGGGACGGAGGATGAAGAGAGGACGTGCCGGGACTCGTTTCCACCGCGGCAACGTGGTGAGAACGCTGTTTAGATTGTCCCCTTCATTCCAACTGATCCCATGCTGGGAGGGCCAAAGCGCCGATCCCGAAGAGAAGCAGGGCCTCGCGAAAGACATCAAATGCCCATGGTAGAGGAAGCTTGAAAGCGATTGACTTCAACACACCGAATAGAGAAGTCCCGGCATTTGCTGGAGCGGATTGAGAGTGAAGCGCTCGGGCTGGGAAGCTCATGCCTTGCAGATGAACTCGTAGGGGGTGAGACTTTGAGGGTTTCGAGTCTGCGACCGAAATTGTAGGCCGCGACCAAATCGGCAAGATGCCGACGCAGTTGGGCGTGATCGTGGTTCTGGGATGCCGCACCGAGCCGCAGCGTGTATGAGAGGCGCTCAACATCGCGTCGGCCGCGCCGCGCTTGGCGGTTTGTGTCTTCTGAGCGGGGAGCGGCTTTCGCTTGGGACGAAGGCAGCGTGATGCTGATCATCGCCGCCGCGCTTCGGTCGCCGATGACGCATGATCATCAGCAGCACCAGCATCGCCACGATGATCATCATGATCGGCATGCCAATGACCATCGCCGCGGTCGGTTGGTCCGTGTGGGGTACATTGGCGCTCGGCTACGCGCCGCCGATCACCATGACTTTGGGCTGGCTGGCCAATGCGAATGCAGCGAATGAGCGCTGCACCCGTTCTAAATCGAGGCCGTCGGCAATGATGACCAGCCGCGATGTGCGGTCTTGGCTCGGCCACGCCTCCATATGTACAGGAGGATGAACGAGATGCTGCACACCGTGGACCGCGACCGGGCGGTCTTCACCTGCGATGTTCAGGATGCCCTTCACCCGAAGGACACGCTCTCCATGTCTGTTGAGCAGCATGGTGAGCCATAAGCCGAACGCGGTCCAATCGACTTGCTCGTCCCAGACCAGGACGCAGGATGCGATCGCCGCTTGATGCGCCTGTCCGTCGGCAGTCGCCAACACGGCAGCCTCCTCGCAGAAGAAGCCTGACTGCGATTGCAGCTGGCTTGCACGGGCTACAGTCTCCTGCTCGAACAGATCTCGTGCGCAGAACCCGGAGCGGACATTCAGTATCGGGGCATCCGGATTGATGCGCTCCAGCCGATCTGCAAGTCGCCCGATTTTGGCGTCGTCAGCGAGATCGGTCTTGGTCATGACCAGCCTGTCGGCAATGGCCACCTGACGATTGGATTCGATATATCGGTCGAGGTTGGCAATCCCGTTCATGACGTCGACGGTGGTCACCACATTTCCCACGATGAAATGGTGCTTCAGCATCGGATCGGATTTTAGCGTCGAAAGAATCGGAAATGGGTCAGCCAGCCCCGTACTTTCGACCACTACCTGCCGGAACGGGGATATCTGGCCTCGCTCCCGCTTCGAATATAGATCGCGGATCGCGTCGGCCAGTTCACCGCGCACGGTGCAGCACACGCAGCCGGACTGAAGCAGTACCATGGTTTCGTCAATTCGTTCCACCAAGTGGTGGTCGAGCCCAACCTGGCCGAATTCATTGATGAGCACGGCCGCGTCCGATAGATCAGGGTCATCAAGCAACCGTTTCAGAAGCGTCGTTTTGCCCGAGCCGAGAAAACCTGTCAGCAGGTGGACCGGGGTGAAAGGCGGTAGTTCAGCCATCGCGACCGGCTTCGAAGCTTGCGATGACATCGGCCTCCAACGGATCGCAAGTCCTGCCCGAAAGACGCTCCGCAGCCTGCCATAGGTGTCCGAGATCGTTGATGATCTCTGTCTTGCCCGTTCGCGTTGAAATGACAAAGGCCGTCCCCTGCCAGTCCGCCAGCCGCATGCCGAAGGAGGCCAGGATGAGATTAGCTATCCTGACGCGATTGGCGCGCTCACGGCGCCGGTCAACGTTTTCGACGTTGCGCGTGTAAACGCCGGGCCGGGCCACGGCATCGGTCCAATGTTCGTTGCTGCCTAGAACGCCGCATAGCGAGCACATGATCTGCTCCTTGGATGACCGTCTTCGGAGACCGTTTGACCCCGACAGGGCCTTACAGTTCCTCTGTAGGTGGTTGCCCTGCCTGGCGATGCCAAGTCCCCCCTGCCTGGTCTACCGCAGGCTTCGACCAGAAGAAGAACGCGGTCTCGGAAATGCCGAGGCCGCGTTCTTCTGTCGAGGAACTCAAGGGGCCGGGATCGGCTTAACCTTGTTTGGCTCCAGCCAGCCCTTGGTCGGCTCACATTTTCCGCAGTTGATGCCGGGCAAATTGTCGGCGTAGGTCACGTCGGGCAGATCCTTGATGGTTGCGCCCGGCGTGGGCGTACCATCTTGCACCGACTTCAAGCTGAGTTCGGGCAGCAGATCGCCGTTCAGCGAGGTGTCGATGAAGAGCGGTGGCACCTTGTCGGCAGGGAAAGTGTTGCAGCCGTCAACGAAGGTCTCACCCTGGCAGAGCTTCACATCCTGCGGCTCAACCCATGGCAGCGGATATTCGATGTTGTTAGCGGTTAGCTTCTTCTTGCCGGTCACGACTTCCATCATGAGCTTGAAGGCGTAGCCGCCAACGGCCGGACCCGCGCTCGAGGAGACGCCTTTCAGGCCCTTGGCCTGCATTGCCGGATCCGCCATCGCGAGACGATAGCCGTTGTTGGACTGGCCGGCAATCACGACCAGCTTGTCGGGACGACTGTTGATGACGGCTTGCAAAGAGCCAAAGGTGCCGTCAACCGTCCAGATACCGTCGACGTTGGGGTGCGCGGCTAGGATCTTGGCAACCTCCTCCTGCGAGGTCGCGTCGTTCCAGTTGCCATAGAAATCGCCGACGATCTTGATGTCGGGATATTTCTTGAACACGCCATAGGCCTGTTCGTCATAGGTCTTGGTCACGGTCGTGCCGGCGACGCCGTGGTTGAAGATCAGCTCTCCCTTGCCGCCCATCTGGTTCACCATCCACTGCGCCGTATTGGCGCCGTAACGGGCGGTGATGTTGGAGACGTTGTGCGCGCAGGACTCCGTAACCGTACTGTCGTATGTGAACACCACGACGCCTTGATCGCAGGCTTGCTTGATGGTGCGGTTGAGCGCAGTCGGCGAGAGCGGATACAGAAGAATGGCGTTGGCGCCTGCCGCGATCATGCTCTGGAGGTCAGATATCTGCTTCTGCACGTCGGTGCCGGAGATAATGGTCTTGAACTCTACCTGGTTGTCGTAAGGCGGGGTCGAAGCCAGTGCCTTGATGCCGTTGGCGGCGCTCGCCTGCCAGGTGTTGCCGCTGTAGCTCATGTTCAGGAACACCTTGTAGGTATCCTGGGCATTCGCGCTGGATGTCCCCAGACCAAGCAACGTGGCGGCGATGGCCGCCCGGCCGTAAGTCAGTCTACGCGAAGCGTTCTTCATGTTCTTTCTCCCATTTGAAGCGACCGCCGACTAACGGCTTCGCAGATTGAGCCGCCCACGCTGGAGCAGCAAAGCGATGATGATGATCCCGCCCTGCACCAGGTCGCGGAATCCCTGCGAGAGGCTGAGCGTGGTGATGACGGTGGACAACGTGCTGAGGAAGAGCGCGCCGGCAAGAGTTCCGAGATAGATGCCGGAGCCACCGGTGACCCGTGCGCCGCCGATGACGACGGCGGCGATGGAGGGCATCAGCAGCGCATCGCCCATGTCAAGCGTCGCGCTCGAGGAATAGCCGGCCAAGAGGATGCCGGTCATTCCGGCACAAAGGCCGCTGATGGCATAGACTGCGATGGTGAGCGCGGCGATCGGCAGGCCCAGCACGTTGGCCGCGCCAGGGCTGCTGCCAATGGCGTAGAGCTTGCGGCCTTCCGCGCTCTTGTTCTGGAACAGCCAGGCGAACACCGCAAAGACGATTATGAAATAGACGGGGTAGGGTACCCCCAGCCAGCGGGAGCTCATGAACTGCTGGATCGCAGGAGCGACCGATTGTTGCGAATTGCCCGCGGTGAAACCCAGCGCCACCCCGAAGAATGTGATGCCGGACGCCAGCGTCACGATGAAGGGCGGGATCTTGGCAATCGCCACACCGATGCCGTTGATGAGACCGATGCCAAGACAGCACAAGAGGGTAAGCGGAATGGCGTACAGCAGCGCGTCGTTGCTGCCGCGCGTAAGTTCCGCGATCATCATGCCGCCGACACCGATGACCACGCCCAGTGACAAGTCGATGCCGCCCAGAAGGATCACCAGCCCCTGCCCGAACGAAGCGACCACCAGGAAGATGGCGGTAACCAGTATGGCGGTGAGCTGGTCGAACGAACCGAAATTGGGACTGGCGATCTTCGTGCCGATGACCAGCAGCGCCGTGGCGGCGAACACGGTGATCGGCGGCACAAGGTCCGATGAGACAAGTGCGCGGCGCGCGCTCTGCGCGCCGTGCTCGGACGTCTGTGCCGGGGTCGTAATGTCCTTGTCGGTCATCAGGCTTCCCTTCTCGCGGAACGGCGCGCCAAATAGACGGAGGCTTGGCCGAAAAGGATTGCCAAGATCATGATAAGTCCGTTGAAGATGTTGGTGTAAAAGTCAGCCACGCCGAGCGCGAACAGCATCTTTTGCAACACCGTCAAAATACCTGCACCGGCCAGCGTGCCGACCACCCCGCCGCGACCGCCGAACAGGGACGTGCCGCCGATCGCGACCGCCGCGAACATGAACAGCAAGAAGGAATCGCTGATGCGTGGATCGCCCGAACCGATCTCGGCGCTGAAAACGAAGCCGGCCATGGCATAGAACAGGCCGGCGGCCACGAAAGCGAATAGCCTGGTGGCGCGGATATTGAGCCCCGAGAGCCGCGCGGCCGTCTGATCCGTGCCGACCGCGTACATTGCTATGCCCATGCGCGAATGCTTGAGCAGAAACCAGAAGACGAGCACCAGCACCAACAGGATCGCCGGCACGGGAATGCGTAGAATGTCGCCGGTGATGCCATAAGCGATGGATTCCACCACCTCGCCGCCAGGTGCCGGAAGGATGAGGAGCGCGATGCCTTGGCATGCGATCAGAGAACCGAGCGTCACGGCGAGCGACTGCAGTCCAAAATAGGCGACCAGTATGCCGTTGAGACCACCGACCACGAGGCCGACCAACAGAACCAGGCCGAAGCTGCCAAGGGCGCCCGCATCGCCGCCACTCACCGTCGCCACCACCACATTCGCGATGGCGATCACACCGGGGCCCGAAAGGTCCAGCTCGCCGCATACCACGACGAGCGTCAGTCCCGTTGCGGCGAGGGCGAGTACGATGGCGTTGTTGAGGAGGTTACCGATGCCGAACAGCGAGAGTGCCGAAGGCTCGTGGGCGGCATAGACGGCGAACATGACGATAAGCAGGCCGATGGCGGCGACCGCTCCGTTGCCTAGAATTGTCAAGCGGCCGCGAGGCGTATCGGATGCCATCGTTACGCCCCTTGGGCGGCAGGCCGCCGCGACCCGTCGCGATAACCGGATGCCAGCGACAGCATACGGTCCTGTGAGAGATGGTCGCGGCCCAGCTCGCCGGCAATCGAATTGCGGTAGAGAACGAGGCAGCGATCACAGAGCTGAACGAGTTCGTCCAGTTCAGTCGAATAGAACAGGATCGAGCCGCCATCGCGCACGAACGCGCGCATCATGGCGTATATGTTGCGCTTGGCGCCGACATCGACACCGCGCGTGGGATCGAACAACAGCAGGCACCGCGCGCCCGTTATCAGCGCCCGCGCCAGCACCGCCTTCTGCTGGTTGCCGCCCGAAAGCGCGCCGACGTTGAGGGGCAGGAGCTGCTTCGAAAGGTTCACTGCCGGGGTTACCTGCTCCACCAGCCGCAGCTCGGAAGATCTGTTTACGAGCTTGAATGGGCTCACCTTGCCTATCACCGGCAGCGAGATATTCGCCTGCGTGGTGAGATCGTGAAACAGTCCTTCGGACTTTCGTTCCTCCGGCACCAGCACCATGCCGAGCCTACGCGCCGCGCGAGGCGAGCCGACCGAAGTCGCCTTGCCTGCGATCGAGATCGTGCCCTCTCGCAGCGTCGACAAGCCCACCAGCGACTTGAAGAGACTGGACTGCCCGTGACCCTCCAGACCCGCCACACCAAGAATCTCGCCGGGAGCCAGCGAGAAGCTGATATCATTGACGCCAGGGCCGATCAGGTGACCGACCTCCAGCGCCGGCGTGGCGCCGACGCGAACCGCCGACGGCGCCTTCTCCGCGGATTCAACCACGGAGCGACCGGCCATACTGCTGAATATCGCTTCGTCGCTCATGGATTCAACATCGCTTTCCAGCACCTTGCGGCCGTTACGCAGGATAACGCAGCGCTGGCACAAGCGGCGGATCTCGTCGAGCTTGTGGCTTATGTAGAGCACTGACGTGCCGCCACGAACAGCGGCATCGACCAGCTTGAAAAGCCATTCACGGTCGGAGAGCGCGGCGGTCGCTTCGTCGAGCACCAGCACGGCCGGGCGGTGCCGCAGCGCACGCACGATCTCGACCTTCTGGCGCATGCCGAGCGGCAGATCCTCGACCAGCCGCCGGGGCGCGATATCCGCCACGTCATGGGCTTGAAGAATCTCAGCCGCCTCACGCTCGATGTTGCGCGCCGACACCAGACCAAGGCGGTTGAGTGCCGGGCGCGGCAGGAACAGGTTCGCGGCCACTGACAATGTCGGAATCAGGCTGAGTTCCTGGAAGGCGGTTGCTATGCCGGCCAAGCGGGCGTCCACAATGCCCTGCGGCTTGAAAGGAGCGCCGCGCAATTCGATGGAGCCGGTATCAGGTGTGACGACGCCACTCAGTATCTTCACGAGTGTCGACTTGCCGGCGCCATTTTCGCCGAGCAGACCGCACACTTCGCCGGAGCGCATTTCAAACGAAATATCCTCAAGCGCAATCGTGGCACCGTAGCGCTTGGACACGGATCGGAAATCAAGGACGTTGTGCGTTCTATCCTTCATTCCACCTCTTCCCAGTCTTCCCTATTTGGTCAGACCAAGATTGGAGCTAGCACGCCTTACCCGCCATGACAATTAAGAAAACTTGCAAGAAAGCTTGAATTTTCAGCACATTTGGTCTGACCGGAAATGGGTGGTCGAAAAGCAATGCGAAGGGCACCAAATCCACCATCAATTCTGCTGTTTCCAGCAGAATTGACGGGAGCTGCCATCGGCGAGATGACACAGAAAGTATAATCAATCCGATCTATCGGGTCTGACCACTCAAGCGAACCGGGCCGGAGACCGCGCGGCGATCCCGGCATAGTACGCCGAAGCCGCTCAGGATTTGGGACGTGCCTTGCCGCTGCGCGGGAAGCGCTTGCCGAAATCGGCCGCGATCTCTTCCATCTTGACGAACTTCACGCCCTCGAAGCCCTTCATATAGTCATGGAGCCGTTCGTGCATCTTCAGCACATGCGGCTTGCCCGACACGTCGGGATGGATCGTCAGCGGGAACACGGCATAGTCGTAGTTCTCGTAGACCCAGTCGAACTGGTCGCGCCACATCTGCTCGATATCGCGCGGGTTGACGAAGCCGTGACTGTTGGGCGAGGCCTTGATGAACATCATCGGCGGCAGGTCATCGAGATACCAGGATGCCGGTATCTCGATGAGATCGGTCTCCTCGCCTTGCGAATACGGCTTCATCCAGCTGGATGGATGCTTGGAATAATCGATCTTCGTCCACTGGTCGCCGACCGTCACATAGTAGGGGTGATGGTCGTTATGCATCAGCGAGTGGTCGTAGAGCAGCCCCTTCTGCTTCAAAAGCTCATTTGTTTTCGAGCCGAACTCCCACCAGGGAGCGACATAGCCGCGAGGCGCCTTGCCGCAAAGCTTGGTGATCAGGTCGACGCACTTGTTGAAGATGGCCTCTTCCTGCTCGGGCGACATGGCGATCGGGTTCTCGTGGCTGTAGCCATGCATGCCGATCTCGTGGCCAGCGTCCGCCACTTCCTTCATTTCGTCCCAAAAGCTCTCGATGGAATGACCGGGGATGAACCATGTCGTCTTGATCCCCCACTTTTCGAACATCCGAAGCAGCCGGAGGCTGCCGACCTTGCCTGCGAAGGCGCCGCGAGAGATGTCGCAAGGGCTGTCCTCACCGCCGTAGGAACCCAACCAGCCGGCGACAGCGTCAACGTCCACTCCGTAGGATACAAACATTTCTTTCGGCATCTCTCTTCCTTTCGTTGTTCATGTCCCCGGCCGAAGGGCGTCTAGGGTAGTTGCGAGGGTGGAAGACCGGCCCGGCTTCCCGCCATGCTGATATGTTTGCGCATGTAGTAGTTGGCGCCATCGGGATCGCCCATGGCAATCGCCTCCAGGATGCGATCATGCTCCTGCACCGCGAACAGCAGATTGCCCCGCCGCTCGGTGGGCAGGCGCTGGCTCTCCAGCAGCACGCTCGCGAATGTCTGGTGCATGTCCACCAGCAGCTTGTTGCGCGAGATGCGCATGATGAGGTTGTGGAAATCGAAGTCCGTCTGCGCGTAGGAATTGAGGTCCTTTTCGCGCGCCGCGTTGCGAAAGGCGATCGTGCATTCCTTCAGGTCGGCGATCTCCTGATCGGTATGGGTCAGCGCCGCGAGCTCGGCGGCGTAGGATTCGACGATGTAGCGGAACTGATAGACCTCGCTCAGCGAATAACGCGCCGCGAAGCGCCAGGACGGAGTTGCCGGTGCGCCGGAAGGGTCGGCACAAACGAAGCCCCGCCCTCCCTCGCGCGCAACGATCTCGCCGATGGTGGCGAGGATCGACAGAGCCTCGCGCAGCGTGGCGCGGCTCACATTGAGGTCGCGGGCCAGGTCGCGCTGCGGCGGCAATGTATCGCCTGGTCGCAACCTGCCGTCGCGGATCATCGACTGCAAGGCGGCCACCGTTGCCTGGGCCACACCGCCGCTGGCTTCCCGGCGCTCGCGCCGCAGGTCGGGCGGCTGTAAGGCCGCCGTCTTTCCATCATCACTAAGATTGCGTTTCATCATGGCTAGGCCCCAGCGTCAGCAGGAATTGTCGCCACATAGCTAGAACAAGATACATTTGGATGGAACCATTCAGCCCGCGGTTGATCAGAGCATGACATCGCCGCCGTTCGGATTCATGGTCGCGCCGATGTAGTAAGCGCCCTCCTCCGACGCCAGCAGCACGGCGGTGGGAGCGATTTCGTCGACATGGCCGGCGCGGCCGATCGGCAGTTCGCCGAGCTTGCGCTTCTTCCATTCCTCCGGCAGCGCCTTGAATAGCTCCGTTTCGATCGGGCCGGGACAGATGGCATTCACGGTGATGCCGTCGCGCGCCACCTCATAGGCGAGCGAGCGGGTGAAGCCGATGACACCGGCCTTGGCGGCCGCATAGTGCGCCATTTCCGGCGCGCCCTTGTGACCGAGCTGCGAGGCGATATTGATGATGCGGCCGAACTTGCGGGAAATCATCGGCTTCAGCACCGCGCGCGTGCAAAGAAAGACGCTGCGCAGGTTGACGGCCATCATCTGGTCCCACATGCCGGTGCTCATTTCGGCGACGACGGACGTCGTGTCGATGCCGGCATTGTTGACCAGTATGTCGATATGGCCGAGCGCCGCCTCCACCTTCTTGACGGCTGCCTCGACCTGCGCCTCGTCGCTGACGTCGGCCGCGACGGCGAAGGTCCTTGCACCGAAATCAGCAAGGGCGGAGATGCGCGCCTCGGCGGCCTCGAGTTTCAGGTCGAGAACGGCCACGTCGGCGCCCTCGCGCGCGAAGGCCGTGGCAATCGCGCCACCGATGCCGCGTGCGCCTCCCGTGACCAGTGCTTTCTTTCCAGCGAGACGTCCTGACATGCTTGGTTTCCCATTTCCTGGTTGATTGACTATCGTAGCGAAGACGCGAGACCACCGGGCGCCGGCCGGCCGAGGATGCGTTCGGCTTCCTTCATGAACACGTTGAAGGTGTCGGAGGCCGGCACCGAAGCGGCGACGTCCTTGTGGCGAAAGCAATGGACCGTGTGCCGTTCGCCGACCGTCTCAGCCGGCGGCATCTCACGGCGGCAGCGATCGATGACGAACGGGCAGCGCGATGCCAGGAAGCAGCCCTGGGGCAGATTGATCGGGCTCGGGATCTCGCCTTTGAGGCTGACGCTGCTTTCGATCTTGAGATGCGGATGCGGCAGCATGACCGACGACAGCAAACCACTGGAATAGGGATGTTGCGGGCGATTGAAGACCGTTTCGGCGCTGCCCTGCTCAACGATCATGCCGAGATACATCACCGCGACGCGGTGGCTGATGAAGCGCACCGTGGAGAGGTCGTGGGAGATGAACAGATAGGCGGTGTTGCGTTCGCTCTGGATGCGCCGCAGCAAATCGATGATCTCGGCGCGGGCGGTCGGGTCGAGCGCCGAGGTCGGTTCGTCGAGGACGACGAGTTCGGGCTCCGTGACCATGGCGCGCGCTATGCCGACACGCTGCTGTTGCCCGGAAGGCAGCTCGGAAGGATAGGCGTCGAGCAAGTCGGTATCCAGCCGCACCAGGCGCAAGGCGTCGGCCGTGCGGCGGCGCCTCGTTTCGCGGTCGAGCTTTAGCGGCAGGAGCGGCTCGCAGATCGTGTCGCCGATCTTCATGCGCGGGTCGAGCGACTCGTTCGGTTCCTGGAATACAAGCTGAATCTTGCCAGCCAGCTTGCTCTTGTGTTGATGGCGCTGCGCCAGGTCGGTGCCGCGGAAGCGAATGTTTCCGGCGGTCGGCTCGATCAGGCCGACGATGCAGCGGCCGACCGTGGTCTTGCCTGAGCCACTCTCGCCCACGAGCCCCAGTGTCTCACCCGGCTCGATGGTCAGGCTGACGCCGTTGATCGCCTGTACCACCTGCTTGGAGCCGGCAATGGGGAAGCGCTTGTAGAGGTTGTCGATGGTCAGGACGGCGTTCATGCGTGCCTCACGGGGAAATGGCAGCGGACGAAGTGGCCCGGACCGATCTCGGCGAAAGGTGGCCGCTGTGCGCGGCAAACCGGCTGAGAGATGGGACAGCGGTTGGCATACTGGCAGCCGGTGGGCGGTTCGCGCCGCCGGCCAGTGTCCGGCACGCTCCAGCTGTCGCGCAGCCTGGGGCTATGGGAGAAGGCTGCAAGCAGCATCAATGTGTAGGGATGCGCGGGCGCGAGGAAGAGAGCCTCGCGCGGCGCGATTTCGACGATTTCGCCCGAGAACAGCACAGCGATGCGATTGCAGAAATGCGCGGTGATGCCGACGTCGCGGGTGATGAACAGCATGGCGCTGCCATGCTCCGAGGCAAGCTTGGTCAGCAGGGCCAGGATCTGCGCCTGCACCGTGACGTCGAGTCCGCTGGTGGCGTCATCCGAGATGATAAAGGCCGGGCTGCAGATCAGCGCCATGGCGATGACGACGCGCTGCGCCATGCCGCCGGACAGTTCGTGAGGATAGGCATCCATGCGCCGTTCCGGGTCCGGTATCTGCACGTCGTGCAGGATCTTCAACGCCATGCGCCGCGCCTCCTTGCCGCCGACGCCGAGATGGATCCTCGCCATCGCGGCGATCTGGTCGCCGACCTTGAGCAGCGGATTGAGCTCAGCGCGGGGATTCGGCACCACGACCGAGAGACGGCGGCCGCGAAGACGGCGGAGTTCGGATTCGGACAGGCTGAGGATCTGGCGGCCCTCGAAGTGGACTTCGCCGCCGGCGATGCGGCCCGGCGATGGCGGCAGCCCGAGGATGGAGCGGGCGAGCGTCGTCTTGCCCGCGCCACTCTCACCGACCAGGCCAACGATCTCGCCAGGCTGTACTGCAAGGTCGATGCCCTTCAGCACCGCCTTCGGTTCGGCGCTTCCGGACGGGAACGTCACGCGCAAGTTCCTGATGTCGATCAACGGCGGCTTGTCGCCGCCGGACGCGTTGCGCGTTTTGCTTATGATTTCTGCTGCGCCCAATGACATTCTCACATTAATTGCTGATCCGCGGGTCGAGCAGGAAATAGATGAGGTCGACCGCGATGTAGACGATGAGGGAGAAGATGGCGGAGAAGAGCACAAAGCCCAGAACCGGATAGATGTCCGAATTCAGCACACCTTGCACCGCGTATTGCCCCGCCCCTCCCCACGAGAACACGATCTCGACGAGCACCGCACCGCCGATCAGGAAGCCGTAGAGCACGCTGATAATGGTGACGATCGATGGCAACGCATTGCGCAGCGCATGGCGCACGACAAGGTTCTGCGGCACCCCGCACAAAACTTCAAAGCGGCTGAAATCGGAGTCCAGCATCTTCTCCATCGTCGCCTGCGTCATCTTGAGGATGGGACCGGCATTCAGGAGCCCGAGCGTCATCACCGGCAGGACCAGATGCGCGCAGGCAGACCAGAAGGCCTGCAGGTCGCCGGCGAGAAGCGCGTCGATGGTGAGGGCTCCGGTGACCGGCGCCGGCGGTATGACGATCATGTCGATACGGCCGAGAGGCGCAGGCGCCCAGCCGAGCACGGTATAGAAGATGAAGATCAGCACGAGGGCGAACCAGAAGTCCGGTAGCGCACCGGCACTCAAGCCATAGAGATCGGACAGGCGCGCGATCCAGCCGTTTGGCTTGCGCGCCGCATAGACGCCCAGCGTTACCCCAACGATGATAGCCAGGAGCAGCGAAAGCGTGACGAGTTCGAGGGTCGCCGGGAAGCGCTGAAGCAGATCCTCGAGCACCGGCCGCGTTGTCTGCCAGGAGGTTCCCAGGTCGCCATGCAAGAGATTGCGCACATAGATCAGGAACTGCATGTAGAGAGGCTGGTCGAGCCCGAGCTGCTGGCGCAGTGAGGCGATGGCCGAAGGCGTCGCCGTGGGCCCGAGCATCAGCACAGCGGGGTCACCCGGAATGCTCTTCACCAGCAGGAAGCTCACGAGCACAATGCCCAGCAACTGCGGGATCACGAAAATCAGGCGCTTGGCGAGATAGGCCAGGATGCGCATCAGGCGCCCTCCGCCGGCCGGTCGACCCGGCGGCGATGCTCGCGTGCATCGCTCAGCAGCTGCCGGCGCTTGGACGGATCGGCCAGGACCTCGATGGACGCGCCGACCAACGAGAAGCCGAATACGGTGATCGCGAGCATCGCGCCGGGGAACATGGACGGCCACCACTGGCCGGTCACCACGTTTTGAAAGCCCATGGCGATCATGCTGCCCCATTCAGGTGTCGGCGCGCGCACGCCGGCACCAACGAAGGACAGCGCCGAGGTCAGCAGGATGCCCCAGCCGACATTGACCGATAGCTGCGCCAGCACCGGCGCCATCGCATTGGGAATGATGTGGCGCCGAATGGTCTGCATGTCCGACAGGCCATTGACCTGCGAAGCCTCGACATAGCGCATGGAGCGGATGCTGAGCACCTGCGAGCGCATGAGACGCAAGTAGATCGGCGCATTGACGAAGGCTATGGCCAGAACCACCGTCTGGATGCTCTGACCGAGGCTGGCAACCAGGGCGATGGCGAAGACGAAAATGGGAAATGCCTGCAGCACGTCGGCCGCGCGCATGACGGCGAAGGATAGCCACACGCGAATGCCGCGCCCGCTGCTGTAGAAACCAACAACAGCACCGATCGAGCCGCCAATCAGCGCCGACAGGAGCGTGCCCAGTATCGCGATCGTCAGGTCGATGCGGGGCGCGTAGATGGAACGACTGAAAATATCCATGCCGACATTGTCGGTGCCAAAGAGATGGGTGGCATCCGGCGGCTGCAGGAAGCTGGCCGAATCCGCCTCGGTCGGCGAATAGGGTGCAATGGCCGGCGCGAAGATCGCCAGCAGGGTGATCGCGATGACGATCAGATAGCCGATCGCAAATCTCGGCCGGATGACCGCCAGCCTCAGGAGAAGGCTAAGCTTCGAAGACATCTAAGATCTTTCCGATACACTAACTTGTCCCCGGAGGCGGCAGCCTCCAGGGACAAGACCTCATCAGCCGCGGCTGAAATCCTGGAACCGAAGATTATTGGACGTGTAGTAAGTGTAACCCTTGAGGTTCGCCTTACGCGCCAGCGTGTATTTCGGATAAGCAATGAAGCCCCAGGGCGCTTCGTCCATCAACGTCTTCTGCACCTCCGAGTATTTCTGCTTACGCACATTGTCATCAAGCGTGGCAAGACCGTCCTTGATCATCTGATCGACGCTCTTGTTGTCATAATTGGAATAGTTCACGTAGCTTTCGGAGTTGAAGTAGAGGTAGGTCGAGTAGCCCGGATCCGGCGTCCACGGCGAATCCAGATAGAAGATCATCGGCTTGGCGCGCTTGGTGACGTTCTCGTAAAACACGCCGGCCGGCAGCTTCTCCAACGTCAGCTCCACGCCGATCTGCTTTAGCGCGGTCTGGATCAGCAATGCGATCGGCTCCTGCGTCGGGTCGCCGGCGTTGTAGGACAAGGTGGTCGCCAGGTTCTTGGCGCCTGCCTTGTCAAGAAGCTCCTTGGCCTTGGCAAGATCATAGCCGTACGCGAAGAAGCTTTCATCCGCCATCGGGTAGATATAGGGCATCGGCGCCTTCTGCTCGTCGGCATAGCCGTAGTAGATGGTGCGGATGATCTCGTCGCGCGGGATAGCGAGGTTGATGGCACGGCGCACGTCGACATTATCGAATGGAGCGATCTTGGAGTTGAGCTCCAGCCAGATCATGTAGGACGAATTGACGGCATCCACCGCCACGTTCTGCTGCTTCTTCAGCGCCTCCAGTTCGCGCGGCTGCAGGAACTGTGCGATGTCGACCGCGCCGCCCTGCAGCAGCGAGAAACGACTGGCCGACTGCGGCACTTCGCGCATGATGACGCGCTTCATGAAGGGCTTTTCATCCCAGTAGTCTTCGCGCGCCTCGAACACGGCTTGTTGACCGCGCACGAGCTGGGCAAGGCGATATGGGCCAAAGCCAGCACTATCGTTCTTGAGGAAATTGACCGCCCACGGGTCGTCGGAGCCACCGGCTTCGGCGCATTTGGTGGCGTCGTAGATCGGGTTGGCGAGGTTACACTGCTGCTTGAGAAGCAATGGATTTGGCTGTTCGAGATTGAAGGAGACCGCATAGTCGCCTTCCACCTTGATCTGGTCAGGCGTCTTGAGACCGAGCACCGCGGTCTGGAACAGGCCTTGCCCCTTGAGGTTGAACTTGCGGTCCCAAGTCCATTTTACGTCCTTGGACGTGAACTTGTTGCCCCAGTTGGAGACGACACCCTCGCGTAGCTTGAAGGTCGCCTTGCGGCCATCGGGGGCCACTTCCCAGCTTTCCGCCAACCGGCCGCGCAAGGCGAGGTTGTTCGGCTTGTCGGTATGGACGCCGGTATCCTCCCGCAGCACGCCGGGTGCATTGGGATCATCCATCTTCTCATAGCCAAGCATGTACTCGTAGAGCGCACCGAGGGAATCGATGGAGCCCAGGCTGACGTCGAACTCGATGTCGAGGCCCTGGGGCGTCGCGGGCGCCGCGATCACCAGCGTACTGTTTGCGTCCTGCGCGAAGGCTTCCCCCAAGCGGCCGGTCGATGCAGCAAGTGCGGCACCGCCGAAGGCGGCAGTCGTTTTCAGGAACTGACGGCGCGTGGGCGCCAACCGAATTCTGGTAAAATCATCAACCATCTCTCGTTCCCCATTGGTTGCGCGAATACGCTTCGTTATCTTTCCGCTTTTGGACAGACCAAAGAGCGTAACTGACATTAATGGACAAATTGGCCTGACCGTCAATCACAAAAAATGCGAAAAATTCGTGCATTTCATGCACAAAAAAATAGCTTCTTGATTTCTTGGTCTGACCAAATTATTCAACGTCGGGTACGGCAGCGAGGAACCGAAATGCGAAAAATCTGTCTGATGACAACAGGAGGGACGATCGCATCCAAGCTGGAAGCCGAGAGCGGACATGTCACCGCAAGCGTCACAGGATCGGAGTTGCGCGCCATGCTGCACGATCCGCTCGATGGCATTGACATCGCCATCGACGAGTTCTGCAACGTCGGCAGCTATGCCATCGACCTCCCGCTCGGCTTTGCACTGGCCCAGCGGATTTCACACCACCTTCAAGGTGACTTCGATGGGGTCGTGGTGACCCACGGGACCGATACGATGGAGGAAAGCGCCTTTTTGGCTGATCTCCTTGTCGCGACTAACAAGCCGATAGTGTTCACCGGCGCACAGCACGCGGCCGATGAGGCGAACCCCGACGGCCCACGCAACCTCACGGATGCCATCCGGCTAGCCGCGTCCGAAACTGCGCGGGGCCTGGGCGCGATGATCTGCTTCGAGCAGGAATTCCATGCTGCGCGTGACGTGAGCAAGTCGCACAGTTCACGCACCGATACCTTCATCTCCTACGAGCACGGCAAGCTCGGGGAAGTGGACGGCGACCGCATCGTATTGCACCGCAAGCCGGTCCTGCGCCGCACCTACGACGCAAAAGGCATTGTCGCTGATGTCGATCTTATCAAGCTGGTCATGGGGATCGGTGACCGCTACATCCGCTTCGCCGCCCAGGATGGTGCCAAGGCCATCATTCTGGAGGGTTTCGGGCGGGGTAACGCGACGCCCGCCGTCACTGCCGCCGCGACGTCGCTTGTCGCCAATGGTACTCCCGTCATCATGACCAGTCGTTGCCAGCGCGGCCGGGTCAAGCCGATTTATGGCAATGGCGGCGGCAAGACACTCTCCGACGGGGGCGTGATCTTTGCCGGCGACTTGAGCGGCCAGAAAGCACGAGTGCTCGTGGCCGTCCTGCTCGGCATGGGCATCGAGGGCGAACGCCTGCGCCAGGAGATCGAATATTTCGGCGGCTGATGCCCGCTCTTCCACCGCCTGATTTCCGTAAGGCGGCCGTCCATCGCCGCCGTCCCATTCCTGCAGCCGAGGAACCATGATGTCAGCAAAGAAGCACAGGATCGCGGTCATTCCCGGTGACGGGATCGGCAAGGAGGTCGTCCCCGAGGGACTTCGTGTACTGGAAGTGGCGGCAAGGCGCTTCGGCATCGACCTACAGCTCGACCATTTCGACTTTGCGTCGTGCGATTACCATGCCAGGCATGGCCGCATGATGCCGGAGGACTGGAAGTCCCGGATCGGAAACCATGATGCCATCTTCTTCGGCGCGGTGGGCTGGCCGGCCATGGTTCCCGACCATATCTCGCTTTGGGGATCGCTGCTGCAGTTTCGCCGCGAGTTCGACCAATACGTCAACCTGCGCCCCGTCCGGTTGATGCCGGGCGTGCCCTCGCCGCTCGCCAACCGCAAGCCCGGCGATATTGATTTCTACGTCGTGCGCGAGAACACCGAGGGCGAATATTCATCTATCGGCGGCCGGATGTATCCGGGCACGGAGCGCGAGATCGTCATCCAGGAAACCGTGATGTCGCGCGTCGGCGTCGATCGCATCCTGCGTTATGCGTTCGATCTGGCGCAGAAGCGTCCGCGCAAGCACCTCACATCGGCCACCAAATCCAACGGCATCTCGATCACCATGCCGTATTGGGACGAGCGCGTCGAGGCGATGGCCGCCCAATACCCGGATGTCTCTTGGGACAAGTACCACATCGATATTCTGGCAGCCCATTTCGTGCTCAATCCGAACCGTTTCGACGTTGTGGTGGCATCGAACCTGTTCGGCGACATTCTCTCGGATCTCGGACCCGCCTGCACCGGCACGATCGGCATCGCCCCGTCGGCCAACATCAACCCGGAACGCCGCTTTCCGTCGCTATTCGAGCCGGTACACGGCTCGGCTCCGGACATCGCCGGGAAAGGCATCGCCAATCCGATCGGACAGATCTGGACGGCCGCCATGATGCTCGACCATCTTGGTCACGAGGAGGCTGGCCGCGCGATCGTGGAAGCCATCGAAGCCACGCTGAAGAGCGAAGCCACCCGCACCGGTGATCTCGGGGGCAAGGCCGATACCGTCACCTGCGGCAAGGCGGTGGCGGAGGCACTCGAAGGATAGGACCAAGCATGCGCATCGTCGACATCAGGGAAAAGACCGTCTCGATCGCCTCCCCCATCGCCAACGCCTATATCGACTTTTCGAAGATGACTTGCTCGGCCGTCGCCGTGATCACCGACGTGGTGCGTGATGGCAAGCCGGTGGTTGGCTACGGCTTCAACTCGAATGGCCGCTACGGGCAGGGCGCGCTGATGCGCGACCGTTTCCTCGCGCGCGTCCTCGAGGCCGATCCCGAAACACTGATCGACCATGAGAACGACAACCTTGACCCGTTCGCCATCTGGAAGACGCTGATGACCAACGAGAAGCCCGGAGGCCACGGCGAACGGTCCGTGGCGGTGGGCACCATCGACATGGCCGTCTGGGATGCCGTCGCCAAGGTCGCCGGCGTCCCGCTGTGGCGCCTGCTGGCGGACCGTTACCGGGCGGGCGTGGCGGACGAGAAAGTTTGGGTCTACGCGGCAGGCGGCTACTATTATCCCGGCAAGGATCACTCGAAGCTTCAGGCGGAGATGCGGGGCTATCTCGACCGCGGCTACAAGGTCGTGAAGATGAAGATCGGCGCGGCGCCCCTGGATGAGGATCTGCGCCGCATCGAGGCCGTGCTGGAGGTGGTCGGTGGGGGCCAGTATCTGGCTGTCGATGCCAACGGACGCTTCGACCTGAAGACCGCCGTCGCCTATGCCAAGGCGATGCAGCCATACGGCCTGTTCTGGTACGAGGAGGCCGGCGATCCGCTGGACTATGCGTTGCAGACGGAACTGGCGAACCACTACGGTGGGCCGATGGCGACAGGCGAGAACCTGTTCTCGCACCAGGATGCGCGCAACCTCTTGCGCTACGGCGGCATGCGGCCCGACCGCGACTATCTTCAGTTCGACTGTGCCCTCTCCTATGGCCTGGTGGAATACCTGCGCACGCTGGAGGTGATGAAGGCGCTTGGCTGGTCGTCACGACGCGTGGTGCCGCATGGTGGACACCAGATGTCGCTCAACATTGCCGCAGGGCTGCATCTGGGCGGCAACGAATCCTATCCCGACGTTTTCCAGCCCTTTGGCGGCTTCGCCGACGACATCGCGGTCGAAGATGGCTATGTCGGGCTACCCGATGTTCCCGGTGTCGGCTTCGAGAAGAAAGCCGAACTGTTCAAGCTGTTCCGACAATTGCACCAGCCGTGAGCGAGACGCCGGCCGTGCCGAACGACAGTTTTCAGCCTGTCAGGACGTTGCACCCGCCTATGGCGTTGCAGACTGCTTCGGTGACTTCGCGCGTCGTCGCCGCAAGATTGGGTGCGGCGACGCCGACAACCGCAACCTCCTTCGAACTCAGTGTGATATCGGCCCTCATAATGGCCATGCGGAGCAATGGCCTGATCATTCTCGGCATCTCGTGCGAGAAGCAGAAGATCATCACCGGCCTAATTCTCATCCTTGCGGTGTTTCTTTCGCTGGAACACGGCAAGATCGGCGTCATCGAGTGATGCGCCTCATGTCCACAATCGCATCGAACCACGCAGTGTCCGGGAGATCGTCATGACCAAGCCTACCGTAATCATCAGCGGCGCCGGCATCGGCATTGGCCGCGCCACGGCCCTCGCTTTCGCCAGGGTTGGCTACAGAATCTGCGTGACCGACATTCTCGAGACCGAAGGCAAGCAGGTGGCCGAAGAGATCAAGGCGGGCGGCGGGGATGCTTATTTCCGCAAACTCGATGTGACCAGATCGGATCAGGTCGACGACGTCGTGGGGGAAATCGACAAGCAGTATGGCGGCGTGGACGTCGTGGTGGCCAATGCGGGTATCGCCCACAAGGTGCCGCTGGCGCAGATGAGCGATGCCAAGTGGGACATCACAGTCGACATTGACCTAAAAGGCGTGTTCCGGATGGCACGCGCTGCCACGCCGCGCATGCGAGAGCGTCGCAAAGGCGCCATCGTGGCGGTATCGTCGATTTCAGGCATGAGCTATGGCTGGGCCGAGCATGTCCATTATTCCGCCGCCAAAGCCGGCGTTCTGGGTTTGGTGCGAGGCTTGGCCGCCGAGTTGGGCGGCGACGGGATCCGGGTCAACGGCGTCGCGCCCGGTTTCATCCGCACGGCACAATCCCTCTCCGAGGAGCACTCGATGGGTGAAGCGCGGCTGGTGGCTCAGGCTCCTTCCATTCCATTGCGTCGCATCGGCGAACCCGACGAGGTGGCGGATGTAATCCTGTTTCTGGCTTCCGACGCAGCGCGATACGTGACGGGCCAGACTTTGCTGGTAGACGGCGGGCTGACGATCAAACAAGGCTAAACATCATCATGCGTCTGCTTGCTTGTGCAACTGGTCGTCCTTTGTGCCAAGCCAAGGCGCCCCACGTTGCATCCGCTTGGCGGCGGCGTGGTGGAGGTCTATACGTATCGGCCCACTGGTGGTGCGACTGGGTTGACGGCGAGTCACCCTATGAAGCTGATCAATCCAAGTGCGTTCCAAGCCCTTAGGACCGTCGCATGCCGCTGAGCCCTCGCGAACGAATAGACTACCAGGCCATCGTCGATAGACAGCCGCTGAAATTGCCTGACGGCGTCAGGATGCCGGTGTGGCTGATCGTCAATGTCGAACATTGGGACGCGAGGCGGCCGATGCCGCGCACCGTCTTGCCGCCGCCGATGGGCATGCCGATGCTACCCGATATTCCGAATTGGTCGTGGCACGAATACGGCATGCGGGTCGGCTTCTGGCGCATCCACGAGAGCCTGACATCCCGAACAATTGTTCCGACGTTGGCCATCAATGGATCAGTGTGCGAGGTCTATCCCAGGATCGCGCATGCCGCGCACGACGCCGGATGGGAACTGATGGGTCACGGTTGGCTCCAAGGGCCGATGCACAACCTCGAAGACCAGCGCGTTGCAATTCGGCGCACAATCGGCGCGCTGTCCAAGATTTCCGGTAAGCCGCCGGTGGGATGGGAAAGCCCAGGGCTTACGGAGACCTCGGACACGGCCGACATCCTCGCTGAAGAAGGAATTCGGTACGTCGCCGATTGGGTAATGGACGACCTGCCTTGCGAACTGAAGACGACGGCCGGCCGGCTGGTGACACTCCCCTATACGGTGGAGATTAACGATGTCGCAATAATGGCTGTGGCGCAGCACTCGTCGGCGGAACTGCTCGAGCGCGGCAAGCGCCAGTTCGACCGGCTGTATCGGGAGAGCGCGACCTCGCCCCGGATCATGTCCATCAGCGTCCATCCTTATCTTAGCGGTGTTCCGCATCGGATTGGCTATCTGGAGGAATTGCTGGATTATATCTCCTCTCATCGCGACGTGGCATTCTGGACGGGCGAGCAGATCTATAATTGGTACACTTTTGCGCGGCTCCCCGCAGGGTCGGTAGAGCTGTCTGGCACGGCTATGGGTTGAAAAAAGCAAACGCTCGTCTCCACCGAAGCGCAGCATTCTCGTCGATCGGGCTGTTCGGAATGCTATTGCGGAACTGGCGGGCCCGTGGCAGCTTGGGCGAGGCGTATCCGCGCTTTGGTGAGCGCGAATTTCCGTCCGCCTTTGCGGCCGCGTGCTCTGGCGGTAGGAAGACCAGCTGGCGCATTCACGGGTCAGGTCGCGCTCCAACTCGCCAGCGTGGTGAAGACGCAAAACCACCATACGGCCGCTGCGGTCGTGGTGCGATCTACGCACTTTTCCGGCTGGTCAGGCAGGGTTCTTTACCGTATTGGCCAGGTAGGCAAGCGATCGCCCGAGGCAATCCAGCTTATAGTTCCTTAGTGCCTTGTTTTAGACGAACACGGCGAACAGACCTCAGCTACGGTATATTCCCTCGTACGCGATCCTGATCAACGAGGATATTCCTCAGTCCAAGCGACAGGGCGGCTTTCGGGTCGCACTTTTTTCTGGCGACGACTTCACGGCCGAGTTGAAGCCGTCCAACTCCTCGCCGATCTCGACAAGGGCCTTTCTGACTGTCTCCTCAACTTCCTGTCGTTTCTTCGGCGGCATCAGGCTCAGCCCCTTCAGCATCGCCTCGCGCCAGTGCTGCCCCCTGCCCCACGCTTCCGCGAGCGCTGTTGCAAGGTCGTCCTGGCGACGGGTGGCCTCCAGTGCCTCGATAAGGAGGCTGGCCTGATAGACGTCCTTTTCGCGCTTGGCGACGCCGTTTGCATCTGATTGCCTGCGAGAGGCGACGATGAGCTTGTGAACTGCATAGCGTTCCGGCGACGGCACGGTTACAGGCACCCCTGACCGATGCAGCATCACGGTCCGGATGGGCTCGTGGATGAGGAAATCAAGGAAACGCAAGGGCTGCGCCGAAGCTCTGCCCAGTGCTGGCATCGGAGTGGCATGGTCGGTGTAGTGATCGGATCCCCGGTTCGGCGTGAGGAATTCGACCTTGTATCTCGTTGCATTCTCGAATTGCGTCGCGTGTGCGGGATCCGATCTGTGCGGGATCTCCCTGAAGGTCGGGTCAATCTCTCTCAAGATTTCCAAGATCGGCGGCCGGCTGTCGTCGACTGACGAGGAGATCGAGTAGTGCTGCGCGAAATCGGCATCGCCGGTTTGCAATGAGGCACCGGGCAATCTCACGCCGAGATGTCCCGCATACGTCTGGAAGGCAACCGTACCGACGAGCACGCCTCTCAGGCGGAAGATTCCTGCTGCTCCCATTGCTCCAACGACATCGCCAGTGAACCGGTCCGGTGCAGTCAGCCCTGCTTGGCGAGTCAGCGTGGAGACGAGTTTCCGTCGCCCGCGGAGGTCTTCCTTGATCTCTTGGAAGGCTGCAACGCGTTTCGCGATCTCGGGATCATCGGACGGGCCGACATACTTCCGCGTCTTCTTGGGTTGGGTCTCCTCAAAATACCAATAATCCCGCCCCTTCACCGGAACCCGAACGAAATTTCCCGCCGTTGAGAAGTCGGTTTCGAACGATGCACCAAGGCAGCGCTGAACGAGTTCCGCATACATCGTGCGATAAACGAGATCGACCGTCTTCATGCGCCGGCTCCGTTATAAGAAAAATGAGTTTCTCTTATAACAGGATGAACTCAAGCGACGCAAGCGGTGGTTATAAGACAGTTGCAGAAATCTTATAACGCCGCCGCATCATCCAGGGTTCACGCAGACCCGTCATGCCACACATGGCGATCGATGCGCCCGGCTTTGGCCAATGCTACCGCCAACGATGCTGGAGCCGCGCCGATCAATCAGGCACCGCGTGACCGCCGCTGATCATGTGAACCATTTTGATGCCGTTTAGGATGATCGCGGCTGATCCCGGTGATTTGAAGCCGAGCATTGACCCGATGCGGCGCTTGATGCGCCGATGGTCCTGTTCGATCCGGTTACTCAGGTATTTACTCTTGCGGGTCCGGATCGGCTTCAGCCGACGCCGGGAACGATACTGCAAGCGATTTGAGTTGTCACAGGAAACGACAGCCTCCAGGGTGGGCTGGTGCTGCCAGCACCAGGTCGGCAAGCCACCAGGCCAAAAGCTCGGGGTCGGGCCGAATCGCGGCGACGCGGGCGGCGATTGCCGTTGCAGCGAACGGCACCGGCCGCTGCGATCCCGCCAGTTTTTCGATCTCCGTGCAAAGGTCGGCGAGCGCCGCGCGGTGGCAATGGAGCCCGAGCTGGTCGACGATCTTTTCGAGTCGGTCGGCGCTGCCAGCGGGCGGCTGCACGGACAGCTGCCGCCAGGCGCCAAGAACCGCGCCGGCGGGGCCGGGATCGGCGCCGGCCGGGCGCAGGTACCAGGGGTCGCGCAGGGCGTCCTCGGCGCGGCCGGCGAGCCGCATGCTGCCGGCCGCGCTTCCTATCGCGGTGAGCTCGGCTCCGGCCTGTCTGACAAGTCCGTCAAGCCCGGCTCCGCCGTTAAGTCTAAGGCGAGGCCGCGTGAACGAACACGATCTCAAAGCGCCTGTTGCGCTTTGTGAACGATGCCCTTTTCGAACCGGGAAAGAGCAAAGGCGGAAAGATTGATCGAGGGGCTGCCCTGTGTGACCCATTCGCCGAGTTGTTTGCCGATGGAAGGTCCAAGCGCAAAGCCGTGGCCGCTGAAGCCGGCCGCCACGAAGAGTTCGAGCTCTGGCTTGGGCCGATCGATGATTGGAATGACGTCGGGCGTGATATCCAGCCTGCCGGCCCAGGCGTTCTGCAGTTCGATCGTATTCAGATGCGGAAAGATCTGCCGGAAGCCAGCAAGGTTGGCCATCACCTTGCGCATATTGGGCTTCGGCTCCGGCAGCGCCTGCACGGCATTGCGGCGGCTGAAGCGCGCGGCTAATTGATGACGGAAATCGGCTCCGATGCTGAGGTGCAGTTGACGCCAGTTGTTGCGATAGGCGGGTATGAAATGGCGCATGCAGCGAAATGAGTCGACGGTGATTTCGTAATCGACTCCCATGCCGCGATAGCCGTTACCGATAATGAAATCGCCGCCCATAGAGGGGCGGAATGCAACGCGGGGACCCCACATCGCGATGCGGGTGAAGGGTGCTGCCTTCCGGGTGCGGCCGACGGAGGATTTGACGATCTGGATAGGCAGGTGCAGGCCGGCCGAAGCGGCCAGCACCGGTGCGCCGATGCCGTTTGCCAAAACGACGGTTTTTGCTTCGAAGATCCCGTTAGACGCCAGGAGCCTCGGTCTGTCCTGCCTGTCGAGGTCGAGCCGGAAAACCGGTGTATCTTCCAGGATAGTGACTCCGGCTTCGCGTGCCGCAGCCGCGATGGTCCGGGTCGAAAGAGCCGGATCGGCATGGGCGTCGTCGGCGGTGAAAAGTCCGCCGCGCCATTGCCCAGCCAATTCGGGGATTGTCTGACGAACGTCCGCGGCATCCAGCAGGCGCGTCGAAAGGCCGAAGCTGCGCGCAATATCGTGGCCGCTGCGGATCCGATCCTCATCGGCAGCGGTTTCCGCGGGGACCAGGATTCCGCTGCGGGTGAACTGCGTCGCCTGTGTGCCGTATCTCGAGGTCAAGTCCGCCCACAGTTCCAAGGCTTCGACCGCGAGCGGCAGCTCGGCTTCATGCCGTCCTTGCCGGCGGATGAAACCCCAGGCACGGCTGGATTGTTCGGAAGCGATCTTGCCGCGCTCGAAGATTGTTACCGACCTCCCTTTGCGGGCTAGGGAAAGAGCGGTCGAGCAGCCGACAATTCCTCCACCGACAATGGCCACGTCCGTTTGAAAGGTGCCCATCTATGTTCCTTGCCCGATCCTTCGCCGCGACAATAACAGGAGAAGGCAGCCGCGCGTGGCATAGGGCTATGCCGGATCGGCATAGATGCGCGCCCGGCTTCAATTGCGGTGGAAGATATCGTCGATCTGACGCAGGACATCGCGGCGCGATGCCTTGAGGCTGGAAATGAATTCGCGCGCGACGCGCGAGGGGGAACGGTGTGTCGGATAAAGCATGCCGAGACGCAGGCTGACCGCGGGCTCGAAGGGAATGGAGCGCACTCCCGGATGCTCGCGAAAATCGAACGCCGTGAAGGGGTCGATCAATCCGATTCCCAGCCCCTTGGCCACCATGTTGGCGATGGTGCTAAAAAGCTGGGCTTCAAGGACAATGCGGCGCTTAACGCCGTAGCGGTCGAAAATCTGGTCGGCGAGTTGCCTCCCCAGATGATTGTGGGTGATGGAGATATAGCGTTCGTCGCGTAAATCTTCCGGCGTCAGCCGTGCCTTCTGCGCCAGCCGATGATGGCTTGGAACCGCCATCAGATAATGCGCGGAGCAGAATTCCTCGATTTCGATGCCGGAGCGGTCGAAGGGATATTCGGCGATGCCGACATCCACAAGCTGGCTGGCGACGAGTTCTTCTATGCGCGGCGACATCTGGATACGCAGCGAAATGCGGCTCTCCGGCCGGCTTGCCGTGAAGCGGGCGATCGCCGAAGGCATGAAGTCCATTGCCAGCATCGGCAGCGACGCCGCCGAGACCATCCCGGAATTGGCGACCTGCATTTCGCGGGCGATCTCGCGGATTTTGTCGATCGACACGAAGGCACGAAGAACCTCCTCATGCAGCAGGAGGGCTTCCGGCGTGGGATTGAGGTGCCCGCCGGACCGGTCGAACAGGGTCACTGACAAAGATGTTTCCAATTGACCCAGAAGCCGGCTTACGGCCGGCTGGGAAACGCCGAGAAGCTCCGCGGCCCCGATGGTGGTCTTTGCAGTCATCGTTGCCTTGAAGGCTTCGAGTTGCCTGATGTTCAAGCCGCCTCTCCTTTGCAGCCTATAACGGAACTGCATAGCGTCCATAATTCCCCTTATTTGACAATGGGATCGGCGCGAAGTCCGATTGATGAGGCGGTGACCAATCGCCGGACCGCGACATTTGTCGCCAATAATTGCAATGGGAGGATTGGGCAATGGATTTATGGGTGAAGTTCACGTCGATCGCCGTCGTGGCTGGCGCGGTCCTTGCGGGAGTTGCCGCAAAGGCGGACGCGGCCAATGATCGCTTCAAGGAAGTCCTTGAACGCGGCACGCTGCGGGTCGGAGTGCAGGGTGCCTATCCGCCCTGGTCCTATCGTGACCCCGATGGCAGGCTCGTCGGGATCGAGCCTGATCTCGCTGCGGATGTCGCCGAAAAGCTGGGCGTCAAGCTGGAACTGGTTCAGATCGAATCCGCCAACCGCATGCAACTCCTGCAGCAGGGAAGGATCGACCTCATCCTCGGGGCGATGTCCGACCTGCCGGAGCGACGCAAGGTCGTCGGGATGGTGCAGCCAGCCTATTGGGTATCGGGCGCCAATGTCATGGCCAAGGCCGGACTGATCAAGAGTTGGGAGGATCTCAGCGGCAAGCCGCTTTGCGCCAAGCAAGGCCTTTTCTACAATACCGTGATCGCTCAGGCCTATGACGCCAAGATCATTTCCTTTTCCGGCAATACGGAAACCAAACAGGCCCTGCGCAGCGGCAAATGCGCAGCGTGGCTGTCGGACGATACGGCGATCCAGCAGTCGTTGAGAACCGAAGGCTGGGATGGTTACGAAATGCCCCTGAAATCCCGTTATCACAGCTATTGGGCGGCAGGCGTTCCACTGGAGGAGCGCGACGGCATCTGGGGAAAATTCATGACCGGCATGAGCCATGGCTGGCATGCCTCCGGCAAGCTCATCGAACTTGCCGAGAAATGGAAAGTGGTCGCGGATCCGTGGTTCGAAGCCGAACACGAAAAGCTGCTTGAGGCTGACAACACGAAAATGGACAGCCAGTAGTCTCAACGCGACAGGCGCGCCGCCAGGCCGGTTGGCGGTCGACAGACAGCCTTTGTCGAGCCGCCGGCCGGAGACGGAAAAGCTCCATTTTGAGACCGGTGGACGCGGTCCTCCGGTCGATTTTTTTCAACTCTTGGTTCGATCGGCCCGGCGCGGGCGCCTGCGCCAAGCGGATCCATAGTTGCAAACAAGCAGGGATATCATGCGCCTTTCACTCGATGAACTTTCCGGATCAGTCTTCGACGTCGCCATCGTTGGTGCCGGCATCAACGGCGCCGAAACAGCGCGTTGCCTCAGTGCTGCCGGCTATTCGGTGCTGCTCGTCGACAAGAGTGATTTCGCCGCCGGCGCCAGCGGACGGTCTTCGCGGCTCCTTCATTGTGGTCTGCGTTATCTCGCGCCCGGAAAATCCGTCTGGGAATTCGTGCGCCAGCCGCAGCGCTTCCTGACCGCGTGCCGGATGGCCCGGGCGGCGATGCAGTCACGGGCGCAATTCGTCCGCGACACGCCCGACCGTATACGCTCCATGAGGTTCTGCTTTCCCGTCTACCGTGGAGGCCCTTATAGCGGGTGGCAGATCGATGCGGCGTTCCGCATCCTGAAATCCCTGGGCGGCCGCGAGGTGCCGCTGAATTACCGCCGGTTATCGGGCGCAGAAGTCGCGCAGATGCCGCTTCTCCAGCATCTGCGCGACAAGCAGGCGCTCCAGTCGGTCGCCATGTTCGACGAATACCAGTTCGACTGGCCCGAACGGGTGGTGGTGGATGCGGTGCTGGAAGCGCAGCGTCTGGGTGCGTCGGTACGCAACTATACCGAAGTCACCCATGCGGCGCAGCAGGGCGATCTGTGGCAGCTGGAGCTCGGCGATACGCTGGATGCTGCCGCCCGGCCCGTTCACGTCGTCGCGCGCAGTGTTTTCAACATGGGCGGGATATGGATCGACCGCATTAATGCGCGCGTCGAGGCTGGGCGGATCGGTCGTCGCATCACCGGCACCAAGGGCGTGCATATCGTGGTCCGCCTGCCGCCCGAATGCAGCCGTTTCGGCATCGCAACGCTCAACCGGCTGAATGAGGGGCTGTACTGTATCCCGTGGCGTGGCCTGCATTATTTCGGACCGACCGAAACGTTGTATGACGGCGATCCCGACGACATCCATCCGACCGAGGAGGATTTCGAGTTCCTGCTCGGCGAAGCCAATCATCTCCTGCCGACGCTCGATATCAGGCGGTCCGACATTCTCTATGGCTGGGCGGGCGTGCGGCCGCTCACTTACGATCCGGCGCAGCCCATGGGCGCACGTTCGCGGCAACTGCATGACTTCGGTCCTGAAGGAGCGCCCAACCTGTTCGCCATGACGGCAGGGCCGATCATGAGCCATCGCTCGGCAGGGCAGCTCGCATTGACGGCACTGGGCAAGGGACTGGCACCGTCACGGCCGAGCCAGCAGCCGGATTTCGCTTCCAGGAGCGTTCCGCGCGAAACCGGGAACAGCTCACGCGAGGACAAGCTTTCGATCATGCAACGGGGCGTGGAGAGCGAGCATGCCGAGACCATCGACGATCTGCTGGTACGCCGCAGCGGCCTCGTCTGGAACGACGACCCGCTTGGCGAAGACGTGGACCTGGCAGCCGAGGTGCTTGCCAAGGCGCGCTCATGGTCGGCGCAGAGGAAGCGGCAGGAGGCTGCTTCCGCCCGGGAGGCTATCGCCCATCGGCTGCACATTGATCCGCCCGCTTGACCCAATATCGGGCCCACCTGCCACCAGAGGCAGTGTTTCATGCCCTCTTTGCAGGACAGTCCGCGCCTTGAAGCCGTCAAAGATAATGACAGCCTGCTGATGGATAGATGCTACACAGCCGGTACGCGATCGCGGGAATCGCGATTACGGGACGAATGGCTTTGCAGGGAGTCCGGGGAAGACCGGTGCGCCATGACAAGTACGTTGAACCTTCTGCACTACTCGGCATTTCGCGCCGTCATGCTCACCGGCACCGTCAGCGGCGCGGCCGAATTGCTGGGGCGCAGCCAGCCGGCCGTCAGCCGGCTTCTCGACAAGCTGGAATACGAGCTTGGCGTTTCGCTTTTCGAGCGCCGCAGGGGCCTGATCACGCCGACCACCGTGGCACACCTGTTACTCGACGAGATCGAGCGAGCCTATGTCTCGCTGGACGCGTTGAGCAGCTTCGCAGCACGGTTGGCAAGCGGGGAAGGCGGCGAGATCAGCCTTGCGGTCATGCCGGCGCTGGGCATCAATTTCGTGCCGCATCTGCTGGCCGATTTCAGGAAGAACTGGCCGAAGACCAAGGTCACGCTGAACGTGCGCATGTCCGTCAAGATCGAGGAATGGGCGGCCGCGCAGCAGATTGATTTCGGACTGGCGGAAACACCGTTCAAGCGCTCCGGGTTCCGGACCGAAGTCTTCAGTGACGCGCCCTATATCGCGGCTGTTCCGCGCGATCATCCGCTCGCCGGGCGCAGCCGGCTCGGCCCGGCCGACCTGCGCCAGGGGCCATTCATTTCCTGGACTTCCTTCGTCTCGGCACGGCATCTCCTCGATCAGGCGCTGCTGTCCAGTAGCGTCAAGGTGGATGCCGCCTATGAGACGACCTTTTCGGTGTCGGCCTATGAAATGGTCAAGCACGGGATCGGTATTGCGATCATCGATCCCTACACCGCGGTCGAGCAGTTGGACGACCGGGTCAGGCTGATCCCCTTCGCGCCGAAGATCCCGTTTAACGTTGCCCTGCTGCGCCCGGAGTCGCGCGGGCCCAACCCCGCCGCCGATGCCCTGCTGGAGCTGATGGCGCAAAAGCGCGATCGGATCCTGAGACAATTGCCGGACCAGGACGATATGCACACTACGCATATCAATCGCCGATAATTCTATTTTGAACATTTCGGTATCAGCGCTTTATTGGCGTGATCGACCGTCCAGGAAAACAGGCCGCCAATGTCGCCTAGAATTATCGAGATGCAGGGCCGGGACTACGATGTCGTCGTGGTCGGCGCCGGCATCAACGGTTCGAGCGCGGCGCGAGAACTGGCCGCAGCGGGTTACAGCGTCCTCCTGGTCGACAGGAGCGATTTCGCCGCCGGCGCCTCCAGCCGATCCTCGCGCATCCTGCATTGCGGCCTTCGATATTTCGAAACGCCCAACCCGATCCGCACCTTTGCGTTTCATCCGCAGCGCTTCGCCGCGGCCTTGCGCATGGCGCGGGCGGGGATGGAAGCGCGAACCGAACTTGTCGGGCGGAGCCCGCAACGGTGCAAGCCCTTCACCATGTGCTTTCCGATTTATCCGGAGAGCCCCGTCCGCGGCTGGCATTTGGATCTCGGTTTCCGCATCCTGCGCCGTCTCGGGCCACCGGAACCGGCGCTCGCCTATCGTCGGCTGAAGAGTGATTTCGAAACCCACCTGCCATTCGCAAACGACCTGCGGGACCCCGAAAGTCTGCGGTCGATTGCCACCTACCGTGAATACATCATGGACTGGCCGGACAGGCTGTGCGTGGATGCCGCCCTCGACGCCGAGCGAAACGGCGCCGAAATACGCCTGTTCTGCGAAGCTTCCGTTATACGTAGGAAGCCGGAAGGCTGGCTCGTCGAACTGCGCGACGGTAAGGGGGAAGCGGCCGAGGTTCGCGCGTCCGTCGTGCTGAACATGGCCGGCACCTGGGTGGACGCGGTGAACGCCAATCCCGTCGCCGGCAAGCCAGCGCCCTGCCTTGTTCGCGGCACCAAGGGCGCTCATATCGCGGTCAGGCTGCCGGATTCCTATCGCGGCTACGGCATCGCCACGATCAACCGCAGCGGTATGCCGTTCTATTGTCTGCCTTCGCATGACGACTGCTTTTATTTCGGGCCGACGGAGACGCCTTTCGACGGCGACGCCGCCGGTGCCGCAGCCACCAACGAAGACATCGATTTCCTGCTTGCGGAAGCCAGTCACATGCTTCCCGGCCTGCGGCTCGGCCGCCGCCACGTCGAATTCACCTGGGCCGGCGTGCGGCCGCTCACCTTCGATGCAGCCGAGCCGATGGGGCGGCGCACGCGTCAGATCCACGATCTCGCATCTGCCGGCAGGCCGGGTATCTTCGCGATGACGGCAGGGCCGGTCATGAGCCATCTGAGCGCAGGGCGCGAGATGCTGCGGATCGTCGAGAAGCAACTGAAGCCGACGCGCAAGTCCGTGGCGAGGCGGATCCCGGAGACAGGCGACAGCGGTGCGGAGTTCGCAATTTCGAGGCCGCTTTCGCAAGGCAGGCGCGCCGCTTTCCGCACAGCGGTTTCGGTCGAGCATGCCCGCGACCTGAAAGGTATTCTCTATACGAGGACAGGCCTCGCCTGGCGCCGCCATCTCGACCGCGCCGAGGTTGAGGAGGCTGCCGATGCCATTGCCGATCTGGTCGGCTGGGCGCCGGAGCGGACCGTCAGTGAAATCGACGGGTTCATCCGATACCAGAAGACGGCGTTCCGCGCCGCATCGGACCTTCCAATTCAGCCGACAACACACAAAATGGGAGATGTAGAAGCATGAAAATCGGATCAGCACTGAAAACCATCGCCGCCCTTGCAGTCACGCTGGCCGCAAGTGCGATCCTTCCCGCCAGCAGCGCGCAGGCGGCCGAATCGCATCTGCAGCAGATTCTGGAACGAGGCGCCGTGCGTGTCGGCGTTCTCGGCGCGTTCAAGCCCTGGTCCTTCCCATCGCCGGATGGTTCGATGCAAGGCATCGAGGTGGACCTCGCCCAGTCGGTAGCCGATGCGCTCGGCGTCAAGCTTGAGCCGGTCGTGGTCACGTCCGCCAACCGCATGCAGTTCCTGCAGCAGGGCAAGATCGACGTCATCATCGGCGGCATGTACGACACCACTGAGCGGCGCAAGGCGGTCGGCATCATCGAGCCGGCCTATTGGACGTCCGGTCCGACCCTGCTGGCCAAGGAGGGTGTCATCAAGGACTGGAAGGACATCGCCGACAAGCCGGTCTGCGCCAAGCAGGGCGTCTACTACAACAAGCTGGTGGAGACGGAATATCACGCCAAGGTCGTCGCCTTCACCGGAAACACGGAGGGTAAGGAAGCCTTGCGCTCCGGCAAGTGCATCGCCTGGGTCTATGACGATGCGAGCATTATGGCCGACCTCGCTTCGGGCGAGTGGAAGGGTTATGAGATGCCTGTTTCCGTTCTCTTCGACAATCCCTGGGCGGCCGCGGTGCCCGTGGCGGAAGTGGACAAGGCCTTGGGCGTGTTCATGGCAGGCATGGCCTATCGCTGGCAAGCGTCCGGAAAGCTGGTCGAGCTTGAAAAGAAATGGAAGGTGAAGCCGTCGCAGTGGATCGCCGAGCAGCACAAGAAGGCTGAGTGGGACACGAGCTACCTGAAGGGCGGCAACTGAGCCGATGCTCTGCGAAACGCTGATCGATGACCGGCTGCCGGAGCTAAAATGTTCCAGTTGATCGCGCCCTTCTTCCAGGATCTCTACGACCGCACGGGCCTCAATTTCATCGTCTTCTACGACAGCTATGAATATGGGCGCTTCCTGTCCGGCATCAGCATATCGCTACAGCTGATCTTCTGGTCGATCGTCGTGTCGCTGGTGATCGGCGTCTTGGGGGCCTGGGCGCAAAGCGCCCGGTCTCCCGTCCTGCGGGTGCTGATGGATGCCTATATCCAGGCATTCCGCAACACGCCGCCGATGATCCAGCTCCTGTTCTTCTATTTCGCTCTCGGCGCCTTCACGCCGCAGGTCGATGTTGGCGGCTATTACCAGCCGCTGATCTCGTCCTTCGCCTGGGCGATCATCTCGCTCGGCATTTTCGGCGGCGCCTTCAATGTCGAGATCTTCCGCGCCGGCTTGGAGGCGGTGCCGGGATCGACGAAGGAAGCAGCCGAGAGCCTGTGCATGAGCAAGTGGCAGATATACCTGTATGTCACCCTACCGCTGGCCTTCCGCATCAGCCTGCCGGCCCTCACCAACAATCTCGTCAGTCTCGCCAAGACGACATCGCTCGCCTACGTCATTTCCGTCCCGGAGATGACCTATACGCTGAACCAGGTGTGGTCGGACAATGTGAACGTGCCGGAGATGATGTTGCTCCTGTTCCTGTTCTATGTGCTCGTCGTCTCGCTCCTGGCCGCCGGGCTCCATTTCATCGAGCACAGGCTGACCCTGCCGGGATACGGCCAATGAGCGGCGCGGCTTTCCGTATCGAAAGGGGCCGCTTCGCAGAAGAAAGCTTCTGCTCGCGCATCCATTGGCGGCACGGGCTGTGGCTGGTGCTCGCCTTCTTCGGCTCGCTTGCCTTCGCCTATGCCCAATCGGACCCCCAGCAGCAGGCCCCGTCGGCCATCGCCACGCTGATCCTGTGGCTGCCTTTCATTCTCAAGGGTTTCGCTCTCAATCTCCTGATGAGCTTCATCGCCATGGCGGTCGCAACCCTTCTGGGGATCGGGCTGGGATTGCTGCGGGTCAGCCGCTCGAAGCTGTTGCGAACGCCCGCATGGTTCGTGACGCATCTGTTCCGCAATTCGCCGTGGCTGGTGATCCTGTTCACGGTCATGCTGCTGGTGCCGTTCGAGATGCGCCTGCCCGGCGCCGGAACGGTGGCGATACCGGACTGGATCAAGGCCACCTTCGCCTTTTCGCTACCGGTGATGGCCAATATCAGCGAGGTGCTGCGCGGCGCCATCAACTCCATCCCGAAGGGTCAGTGGGAATCGGCGGAGAGCCTTGCCTTCACGCGTGGCCAGACCTTGCGCTGGATCATCCTGCCGCAATGCGTCAGGCGCGCCATTCCGCCATGGATGAACTGGTACGCATTGCTGGCGCTGGCGACGCCGATGGCCTCGATCCTCGGTGTGCACGAGGCGGTCGGCAATGCCCAGGCCGCCATGGAAGCGGCGGGCGCGCGGCCGGAATTCCTCATTCCGTTCTATCTTTTTCTTTTGTGCCTGTTCTTCGCCTACATCTATCCGATCGCAATCTGGACGCGGAAGCTCGAGCGAAAATATGTCGTTGCAAGTTAAATCGAATACCGACGAAGCAAAGCTGAAATCAGGCTGGTCGCCGGACATGCCGATCATATCGCTGCGCGACGTGCACAAGTCCTTCGGCGCCCTGGAGGTGCTGAAGGGGATCAGCTTCGATGTCCGCAAAGGCGAGGTGATCTGCGTCATCGGCCCGTCCGGCTCGGGTAAATCGACGCTGATCCGCTGCATCAACGGGCTCAGTCCTGTCCAGAAGGGCTCGATCAAGGTCGAAGGGCAGGAGGTGAACGACACCAAGCTCGATCTTCTCGCGCTGCGCAAGAAAGTCGGCATCGTGTTCCAGCAATATAATCTCTTCCCGCACAAGACGGCCCTGCAGAACGTCATGATGGCGCCGGTCCTGGTGCTGAAGGAGCCGAAGAGGGAAGTCGAGGAGCGCGCCCGCGCGCTGATCGCCAAAGTCCGCCTGCAGGGCAAGGAAAACGCCTATCCGGGAGAACTGTCGGGTGGCCAGCAGCAGCGCGTCGCCATTGCGCGCAGCCTGGCCATGCGCCCCGACATCATGCTGTTCGACGAAGTCACGGCGGCGCTAGATCCCGAGACGGTGAAGGAGGTGCTGCTCACGATCAGGGAACTGGCGGCAGAGGGCATGACCTGCATCCTCGTCACCCATGAGATGGGATTCGCCCGCGAGGTGGCGGACCACATCTATTTCACCGACCGGGGCGTGATCGTGGAGCACGGCCCACCGGACGAGTTTTTCACCAAGGCGAAGGATCCCAGGACGAGGCAGTTCCTGAGTCAGGTTCTTTAGGGCCGCAGGCCCTCGGACTAGGAGTTTAGGCCCAAGACCCTTGGGCCTCGGAAATTGAACCAACAGGCCGGCAACGGCGACGCGCGGACCGATCCGTCTGCGCGAGCGATCGTGCTCGGCCGGAATTCGGCAGGAGAATGAAATGAACGGGCCGGTCAAGACCATTACCAGGGATCCGCTGCTGCAGCCGCTGACCATCAAGAAGCTGACATTGCGCAACCGTATCATAAGCACCAGTCATGCCTGTGGCCTGGAAGTCGGCGGCATGCCCGAGGAAGCTTATCAGCGCTATCACGAGGAGAAGGCGCGCGGCGGATTGGCGCTATCGATGTTCGGCGGCTCGTCCAACGTCGACCTGGATTCCCCCAACATCTTCCGGCAGCTCAATGTCGGCACCGACGCGATCATCCCGCACTTCCAGCGCTTCAGCGCGCGCATGCATGATCTCGGTGCGGCGCTGATGTGCCAAATCACCCATCTGGGCCGCCGCGGCGATCCTTATGCCGGCGACCGGCTTTCTACGATCGGACCCTCGCCAGTGCGCGAGACGCTCCACCGCAGCATCCCCAAGGAGATGGACGAGCACGACATAGACCGTGTCGTGAAGGCTTACGCCCAGGCTGCCCTGCGCTGCAAGGAAGGCGGTCTGGACGGGATCGAGACCCTGGCGGCCGGGCACCTGATCGGCCAATTCCTGTCGCCGTTGACCAATCGCCGCACGGATCGTTTCGGCGGCGCGCTTGAGAACCGCCTGCGTTTCGGCCTGATGGTCCACGAAGCGATCCGCAAGGCCGTGGGGGATGATTTCCTCGTCGGCATACGTTCTGTCGTCGACGAAGGCCCCGATGGCGGCCTGAACTTCGAGGAATGCGTCAAGGCGGCCCTGATGCTCAAGGCGGGGGGAGGCGTTGACTTCTTCAATGCCATTTACGGCACGATGGATACGACACGCGCGCTTGCGGAGGAGAACATGCCCGGCATGGGCTCGCCGCTGGCTCCATGGATCGAACCGGTCGGCGCCTTCCGCCACGAGGTCGGGTTGCCCGTCTTTCACGCCGCGCGCATTGCCGATGTCGCTTCGGCTCGCTTCGCGGTGGCGGAAGGCAGGCTGGACATGGCGGGCATGACGCGCGCCCAGATCGCCGACCCCCATCTGGTGGAGAAGCTCGCCGGCGGCCGCGAGGCCGAGATACGCCCTTGCGTTGGCGCCACGCATTGCCAGTCGCCGTATCGCCCCTCCTGCCTGCACAATGCCGCGACGGGCCGCGAACTGACGCTGCGCCACATCATCCAGAAGACTGACGGACCTGCCCGCAAGGTAGTCGTCGTCGGCGGCGGACCGGCCGGCCTGGAGGCGGCGCGTATCAGCGCCGAGCGCGGCCATGCCGTTTCGCTCTACGAGGCGGCTGGCGATCTCGGCGGGCAGATCCGGATCGGCGCGACCGGCTCCTGGCGTCGCGACCTCATGGGCATTGTGGAGTGGCGCGAAGCCGAACTGCAGCGTCTCGGCGTTGCCGTCCATACCAACGCCTATATGGAAAGCGCCGATATCGCCGCGCTTGAACCGGATGTCGTCATCCTCGCCACGGGCGGCCTGCCGCAGATCGACCTGCAGGAGGGCGCGGAACTCTGTCTCAACACATGGGACGTCCTGACCGGACAGGTGCCGCTGCATGGCGAAGTGCTGATTTACGACGGAACCGGACGGCATCCAGGCCCGCTTTCCGCCGAACAAGCCAGAGATGCAGGTGCGGAGGTCGCCTATGTCTCGATCGACGCGCAGCTTTCGGAGGAACTGACCTATGCCGAGCGGCTGCGCTGGAAGAAGCGCTTCCTGCAGCTTGGCGTGAGGCCAGTCTTCGAGAGCCGACTCTTCGCGGTTCAGCGCAAGGACAACCGGCTGGAAGCCAGCTTTGTCAATGAAATCTCGCGGGAGGTGACGAGTATCCTTGTCGACCAGGTCATCGTCGAGCAGGGCAGCATTCCCATGGACGAAACCTATTTTGCGCTGCGCAGCCACTCGGCGAATGATGGCGTCACCGATCTCGACGCCATGGTTAAGGCGGCGCCGCAACCGCGCCTGCGGGAAAGCGGCTTCGAACTGCACCGTATCGGCGACGCGGTTTCGAGCCGCAACATCCATGCCGCGGTGCTGGACGCCTTGCGCATATGCAGCGCGCTGTGACGGTGCGCGCGCCGGCGGTGTCAGCGGCCGATGCGGTCGAGAAACTGATACCAGCCCGCCACTGTGCGCACCGCCGGCTCGCGCAGGAAATAGAAGGGGATGGATTGCGGCTCGTTGCGTTGCATCAGGCTGAGTTCCGGCCTGTCTCCCAGCATCAGGTCGACGGCGCGGCGGCCCATGAGGCCCGACATGGCGATGCCGGCCCCGTTGTAGCCGAGCGCGAAACCGGTCCGCTCGTCGAGCATGCCGATCTGCGGCAGGCTATCCATGGTCATGGCCACGAGCCCCGACCATCGGTGGGTGATCGCGGTGCCGGCAAGCTGGGGGAGCATCTCCTTCAGCGCCCTTTCGAGCGCCTGGAAGGCGGAGGCGGAATCTTCGCGCCCGAAGGCCCCGCGCCCGCCGAACAGCATCCGGTCGCCGGCGGGTCGAAACCAGCGCATCATGCGCCGCGTCTCGCTGTAGCTGCGGCAGTGCCGCATCAGCGTGGCCCTGAGGTCGGCGCCAAGCGGCTCGGTCGCGATCATGGCGCTGCGGAAGGGGATCACCGTTCCGCGCACCGGCGCAGTGGCGGCGGTAATGTCGGAATAGCCGTTGGTGGCGATCAAGACATGCCTGGCTGCGACCTGGCCCCGCGCCGTCGTCAAAACGGTGCGGTCGCCGTCCTTCCGGCGTGCCACCACGACCGAATTCTCGAAGATCTCGCCGCCCCCGCTGCGCACTGCGCCGGCAAGCCCCCGCGCATAGTTCAGCGGATGAACGATGCCGGCATGGGTGGAAAGCACGCCGCCGACGAAATCGGCCGAACCGGTTTCCTCGCGCACCGCGCTGGCGTTGAGTATGGTCAGGCTGGCATCGCCGAACATACCCCGCGCCGTCTCCGCTTCGGCCACGAGCCTTTTCTGGGCAAGTTCGTTGTGGGCGCAACGCAAATTGCCGGTCTGGATGAAGCCGGCGTCGGCAATACCCAGTTCTTGGATATTCCGTTCGACGCGATCCATCGCATCATGGCCGATGCGGTGCATGCGCCGCGCCGCTTCAAGCCCATGGTGCGCCGCGATGTCGCTTAGCGAGGCGCGAAACTTGGTGGAAACGACCCCGCCATTGCGGCCGGAAGCGCCCCAGCCGATTTCGACCGCTTCCAGAACGACGGGATGCAGGCCGCGCTCGATGGCGCGCAAGGCGGCATTGAGGCCGGTATATCCGCCGCCGATGATGGCGATATCGGCCTGGACCGCGTTTCCAAGCGCGACCGGCGGCGGCGCCGGCGAGGCCGTTTCCAGCCACAGCGATCGTGGATGTGCCAGGTCCTGCATCGGCATCGTCCTCCCTTGGGCGCCGGCGGAGCTATTCCCGCTCGACGGCGTCGGCGAGGTCGCGCAGTGTGGCGAAATGGAAATCCGGCTTCGTCACTTCGCCCGGATGCGGTGTGCCGCCATAGCCTTCCAGGTGCATCCGCCGCTCGATCCAGCAGACCTTGTAACCGAGCGAGCGGGCAACGCCGATATCATGATACTGGCTCTGTGCAACGTGCAGCATGTCCTCCTGGCGATAGCCGAAGGCGGATTGCCGCCCGAGATTATGCGAGAAGAAGCGTGGGTCAGGCTTGGCGCATCTGGCGTCGTCCATCGTGACGGCGTCGTGGAAAGGGGTCCCCAGCGTGTGCGAGTAGGCGCTGAAGGCAACGCGGTCGGCGTTCGTCATGGCGACCAGGCGGAAATGCCGGCGCAGCCGCTTGAGTGCCTCGGCGGAATCCTCGAATGCCGGCCAGCGCAGCACGGCAATCTGGAAAGCGTCGGCCGAGCGCTGGTCCGCAGGCAGGCCGAGCTTATGGGCCACATGGAGGTAGACGTCCGCCATCACCTGGCTGGAGCGGCCGGGATGATCGACGCGCCCTTCAAGATAGGGGGCGAAGAGATCGTCGTCGCTCAGCCCCTCGGCAGCCTTTCCCCCGATCGAGCGGAACGCGTCGAGAATGCCTTTCTCGAAATCGATGAGCGTCCCCACGACGTCGAATGTCAAAATTTTGAATTGCTTGAAGGACATCAGACCTGCCTCTCTTCCTCGCTGAAACCGGCTTCCGACCGGCGGAAGCTTGCGTTCAATGAACAGAAGAGGATGCGTCGCCGCAATTCCACAAATGCTGATCGGGGAGCTTACATTTTGTAATGTCCCGCCTTCGACACCTGCTTCCTTCGCTCAATGCGCTCGTGACCTTCGAGGCGGCCGTACGCTGCGGGACCTTTGCTCGTGCCGCACAGGAACTTTGCGTCACCGGCCCGGCTGTCAGTCGCACGATCGGGCGGCTGGAGGCCCATCTGGGCGTCGCGCTTTTCCACCGGACCGCTTCCGGCGCCGTCCTGACGGAGCAGGGCAGCGTGCTTTTTTCGGGAATTTCGGGCAGCTTCGACGAAATCGAGCGAACAGTCCTGCGGGTGCAGCAGTCAAGGCAGTCGGGAATGCGGACAGTGGTTCTTTCGGTGTCGTCTGCCTTCGCCACGCACTGGTTCATGCCCAGGCTAGCGCTGTTCCAGTCGAGATTCCCGAAAGTCGATATCCGCTTTCAGCTGATCAGCGGACCGCTTGGCGGAGCCGTGGACGGTGTCGATATTGCGATGCGCTTCGATCATGGCAGCAACGCCCGGCACGTCGCGCGCAAGCTGATGCCGGAATTGCTGGTGCCGATCCGCGCTCCTCACCTGCCGGAAAAACAGGCGCCCACCGGCACGTTCATGCCGGCGCTCGACAGGATCATCAATCTCAGCACGGCAGAACCGGACTGGTCGGGCCTGTTTTCGGAGAACACGGCAAATGGCACGGCGGGCGGGCTGCAGTTTTCGGACTATACAGTCGTGGTCCAGGCCGCCCTGCTCGGGCAGGGCGTCGCTCTCGGCTGGCTCAACGTCGTGTCGCATCACCTGGCGCGCGGTGTCCTGGTGCCGGTAGGCCCGGTCATGAAGACCGGCCGGACCTGCGAACTGGTCATCGCCCGCAAGCAGGAGACTCCTGTAGTTTCCGAGATCTGCGATTGGATAGATACCGAATTCACCACCGATATGAAGCGCGTCGACGCGCAGTATCCTGGCCTTGAACTTGGTGCCGATCCATCGCGCCAGGAAAATGGCCGTAATCCGATCAGGAGTTCATCCCATCCAGCGTCTTGCGGCGGATTCTGATAAGGGTGTTTCTCCATTGCTCCAACGGCTGCGGCGGCATCGCGCTTTTCAAGGCCGTCGAGTATTCGGGTGTGATCGCGGACGCTCAGTGACACGGCGCCCTTCGCCAAAAGCCCCGGCGGCGGAATTCCAGGCCGAACGAATACATCTTGTGCAGAAAATCGGCCAGAAGCGGATTGCCGCCGGCCCGACAGATGGCGTGGTGGAATTCGGCGTCGGAAATCTGCAACCGGACGGGATCATGCGTCATCTGGCGCTGCGCCTCGAGCGTCTCAGCTCCCGATCCCCCGACGACCGGTCGTTTGTTCGACAAGAGCCCGATCCAGCTCATCGGCGAACTTCGCCAGCCGAACGGCGCCGCATCGCGAAAGCCGCAGCGTATCGATTACGAAGTATCGCCGCAACGGCACCGCCAATCTCTTCGTTTGCCTCGATGCCCATCGGTCATGGGGGAACGTCAAGGTGACCGAGCGGCGAACCTCCGATGACTTCGCGCTCTGCATGCACTCGTCGATCTCCACTTCCCAAAGGCCGATTACATCAGATCGTGCTGGTCAATCTGTCGACACACGCCCGCCGTCCTCTATGCGGCCTTCCCGTCATCGGAAGCGCGCCGCCTGCTCAGGCGCATCGAATTCCACTATGCGCCCAAGCACGCCAGTTGGCTCAACATGGTCGACATCGAGATCGGCATGGAGAAGCGGTTCTCAACCGGTTTGGCTGGCCGAGAGGAGGAAGTGACTATCAAAATATCTCAAAAGAAAATGTCGATGCGGATTGCCACTAGGGTGGGGTCCGCGGACGCCAACTTTGCCCACGGGCACCGGCACTCAGGTGGCGGCAAAGGAAGCATACCCAAGAACTCGAGATCCGGAGCAGATCCAAAGGCAGTTGAGGGCACACGCGACCTCGATTCCACCGACGGAGTCCCTTGGGCACGACGCCAAACAACGGTCCACACAGCTCCCCGGTCGACTTCCTCCCCAATTCAGCGCTTGGGGATTCACCGGTTTGCGCAAACGTCCTTCATGACTCGGCGTAATTGGCCCTGCTTGAATCGGAAATCGCATGAGTCGGTAGCGCCCGGTTCTTTCTTGTAAGAGAGCGGCTTCTGCAGCAAATCCAGGAATATTCATTTTGATCGCCTCCTTTGTTGGTTTTATCGATCATAGCATTTGACCAGACTAACTCCCGATTTGTCGACACAAACTTCAGTCCGCCAACATGCAGGAACGCTTTAACCAAGGAGCGCCCGCATGAACGGGCGATCCGGATCTTGCGAACGAACCTTCTGAATTGCGCTTAGCAGAAGCCAGACGCATAACATGCGGTCAAACATGCCGGTATATCGCCAGCAGTAAGTATTGAACAAGCAGTAGTACATGCAAGGCATGACCAAAACCCAAAGAGCACACCACCTCCCCCAATCATGCCTCCGCCGCCGCCGCGCAATTGAGCCATCACTCCTTCTCCAATATTGTTGTAGGGTTGGTTTATTGCAGATTGGTAGTGACCTCTCGTCTTGCATAGCGATGTTTCTGCAGTAAATCCAGGCATATTCATTTTGTATCTCCTTACACTTAGCTAGATTTAACGGTCATAGTACGGCGACATCTTCGCGACGAGGAACGGAAATTCTTCGGTTACGTCGCAGCGCGTAGAGAACTTCTCTGTAAAATCGCTGTTGCGGTTGGTATAAGAGAAGATCACGTCAACGATGTTGCGGGTGGCGCTCAAGGGCGAGGGGCGCACTTCCACCCCGGTCAACGAAAAGTCCCGCCCAAATTCCTCAGCGGCCTTGCCATAGATAGCGGGATAGCGCATGGCCAGGTAGTTCAAGGCGCGGTGCTCGTCGGTCGCGCCGGCATTGTCCGTCAGCTGCATGATCCTGCCGAACAGTTCCTCGGCCGCCGGTCCGAACTGCTGGGCAGTGGTTTTCTCCGGCTTCGGGATGGCTTTGATAAGGGCGTCGCGGTCGAAGGAGTAGATTTGATCGAATGCGACGATGGGTACCATCAGGCCATTACACATTTGCGGCGGCGCGATGGGACCGCGCATACCGATGACAACATCGATGTCATTAGGGCTAGGGGCGGGACGAGTGGCTTCCACCAGCAGATCAATGTCCGCCGGATCGCGTGGCTGCAGTAGGTAAGTTTCCAGCCCCTGGATGGTCAGGACCCAGCATAGTTGGCGCACTAGGTAGCGGTGCTCGCGCTTGGATAGCACGGCGTAGAAGGTCTGTTGATCGGTCTTCCCGGCGGTCTCCGTGCGTCCTGTCGCCTGGGCAAATTCCTTTTCCGCGGCGAGGTTCGGGAAACGCGCTTCGACCCGACCAATGGCGTAAACATAAGAGAGGGACATGGAGTTCGCGCCTCCTGCGCAGGTTGGGCAGGGCGTCTCCCTCGAGAGTGGAGAGGTCGACGACGATCGGAGGTTTTCCTCCCCAGCGGGACCGTAGGCGGCCGTGAACACAGCGGCATCGCATCTTGCCTCATCATGACCTGTCGACCGTTCTGTCGATTCTTGTTCCATAGTAATCCTCATTCATCACATCACAGATCAATGGATCTGGGTTAATGGGCACGGCCGGTGAAGACAAACCGGCGGTTTAGCGCGGCCGCCCGGCGTTCACAGCCTCCGCAGGATTGTATCCCCAGATAGGAGGTAGCTCGTCCAACCGCATCGCCTAACCCGATTTCCTCGTCGGTGATAAATCCAGGCAGGCGTACCCGGTAAGGCGGATGTTCGCTCTGGTTTGGCGAGTCGTTGCCTTCATTTGCCTTTGTCACGCTGTTCGCCTCCTCCCATTTGTCACCAATAGTACTTGGTAGGCCGCCGCGGCATCCAGTAAAGGTGGAACGACGGAAGCACGTCGCGAGGTGGAGGCTTGGGTCAGGGCGAGCTTGATTTGTACCGCGGTCGCAGAAGGAAATTCCGACCATAGAAGTGCAATCGCACCGGTCACAAAGGGCACCGCAACACTTGTTCCACCGAGCGCAAGCGACTGGCCCTCGCTGCCGAGACTGGTAATGCTGTCGCCGGGCGCGCGAAAACCCCGCCTGCCGATGGAACTACCCAGGTTCGATTCGTCGATCGGCCTACCTCGAAAATCACAGGCCACCACCGGGATGACCCACGGGTGGCGGGTGATGGCGGAACTTCCAAGCGTGCCTTGGTTGCCCGCAGCTGCAACGATTATGACGCCGCGGCTGACGGCGAGATTGAGCGCCTCTTCCAACGCCTGCTCGTCTTTAACCGAAGGTTGCGCAAGGGCGAGGCTTAAATTGATTACTCGCGCGCCTGAGCCAATGCATTCGACAATCGCCGTGGCAAGCTCCCGGGGTGTTGCACTGGGCATATGTTCGCGCCCGGCGGTCGTCTCGGTGAAAATAGGGCGTATGAGTAGGGTACAATCGGGGCAAATGGCGGGCGCAGCGGAACTCCGCCGGGCCGATAAGATGCCGGCCACAAACGTTCCATGTAGGCACGCCGCGCTGTTAGCTTGGGTGCATGTGCCACCGCTGCTTCCGAGGATCTCGTGGAGGTGTTCGCCTGTCAGATCGGGATGTTGGGTAACGACAGGTCCATCGATGAGCCCGATCTTCACTTCCGGGCTACCGCTGCCGCGTTCCATCAACGCGGTGAGGCTGACTAAGGCTAAAGAAGCAGAGGGCGCCATCTGCGTTGGACGATCGTCGCGATCGACCTCCCAGCATCTTTTTTATCCTACACGCCGCAAGGAATAACGCAACCCCATCCGGTTGCAATGTCGTAAGCAGATGAGTTGTCCGGATTAGGTAGCACGTGAGTTGTCCGGTTTTATCGCCAGCGGATGGAGGCTGGGGATGAAGCGGACGGCATGGCTACAGGACCGGAGAATGCAAAAGTTTCGGGACGTTTTGAGCCGCTGGAATGGCGGCGATCTTTCGATGATGGAGGCAGGCGAGTTGCTTGGCATGTCGGAGCGGCAATTCCGACGCTACCGCGATCGGTACGAAAAGGCTGGGGAAGCTGGCTTGCTCGATCGGCGTCTGGGCAAGAATTCGACTCGTCGGGTCATGATGCTGCATCAGGACGGCAGACGCGTTCTCAGGCTGGCGTCGATCTCGATCATGTCGGCGACGCTGCCCGTCCAGGTCCGTGACGGTGAAGCGATCTCTGGCAACTCGGCCAGCTGGGCTTGCTTGCGTCGGATATCGGCAAGGATCGGGATCGCGCGAAGATAATTCGCGATCGTATCGAGCCTGGCCGACAGCACCGACCGCTCGGCGATGCTGCGGTCGTAGTTTTCTGTCGCGTCCAGGCGCTCTGTCTCAAGGGTTTCGAAGGTCGACGCCAAGGTGTCGATCGCCTCCCTCCTCGACTTCAGTTCCGCAAGCCGCTTCTTGAACAGAGCAAGCTCGGTTCCGTGTGCCTGCTTGCGATAGAGCCTGTCCGCCTCGGCCTCGAGCAGGCTCAATGTATCGCTTGCATGCCCGAGGCCGGCGCTGGCCGTGAACAGCAGCTTGCCGAGGTCACCGCGCGATTCCAGGATTGATTTTCCACCTGCTTCCAGCGTTTCGTCGTCCAACGAGAACATGGTCTCGTAGGCGTCGCGCGACAGGCCGGCGAGATGGGATGATATCGCCATTTCGCTGACTGGTTGGCCAGTCGCGTTCAGCAACGAGTTGGTGCGCTGTTTGGTGCGTGTGAAAATCTGCTCCGCGCCGCCAAGTTCGAGCACCCCGCCGATGCGCATTGCGCTGTACTCGTGCACGAAATTGTAGCGGCTGCGCTCCTCGATGCCGAACAGCAGATCTCGAGATAGCCGGAAAGCACCGTCGACTTGCCGGCCTCATTCAGGCCGAAGACGACATGCAGGTCGGGACCGGATTCCGGTTTCGGCCCGAAGTCGATCGTCCTGTCGGTGAACTTGCCATAACGGATGAGATCAAGTCGCCGCAGCCTCATTGTGACCCACCGGCCTTGAGGCGGGCGGTAACAAGGTCGGCGCCGCTGGCAACCACCCTCTCCAGGAACAACTCCTGCTCAGTCTCGTCCTTGCCGGCGAAATCGCGCCCGTCAGGCGGAAAATCCGCGATCATCTTTTGGACCAACGCCCTCGCCTCGGCACGGAAGGCTTCCGAGCCGGCATCGGCGCGCATGGACTCTGCGAGCTCGAAAATCGGATCGGCGACGCCCTCGGATGTTTCGGCTGCGGGTGGCGAGACGTTAAGTTCGAGCTTCTCCACCCAGGTTTCGCCTACCTGGTCCGCGACCTGCTCAGCTTCCGCGAGCAGCAGATCCCGGTCGCGGATCAGTGCCCACGATAGAGGTGACGCCCCGGTCAGGCCGAGGCGAACCACAGCATGACGGGATCTAACGGAGGCGCGCACATCTTCGAGCGCGGATCGGACACGCTCGACGATCTCGGACCATTCCACCGTTTCGGTCACGTCGACGTTCACCCGCTCGAATTGCGCGATACTGGTGAGCCTTTCCTCGATCTCGATGGTGCGGTCGTCTTGTATCGTCACCAGGGTGACGGATTTCTCGCCGGCCTCGTTGATGTCCCTGCCCTGTGGAATTCCTGGCATCACCACGGTGCTTGCCCCGGGATGGACTTGGCGGACATGGATGTGCCCAAGCGCCCAGTAGTCGAAACCGTGGCCGTGCAGGTCAGCGACATTGCAGGGGGCATAGACGTCGTGGCCCGGCGATCCGGCCAGGCTGGTATGCATGATACCGACATTGACCGCGCCCTCGCGCGGCGCTGAGTACTTCGGGAGTAGACTGTCCGGCGCCTTGGGGCTGGCAAAGCTCAAGCCGTGGAACATGACGTCAAGCCCGCCGGCTGTCTGCAGCACGGTCTGGGGACGGCCGCCGAAGATCGTGACCGTGTCAGGGAACACCAGCTGTTTCGATATCCGCGACAGGGCGTCATGATTGCCACGGATCTTGAAAACCCTGATGCCGGCCTGATGAAGCCGTGTCATCTGTGACGCCAGGAAGCGGGCCGTTTTCATCGAAGTCTGATCGCCATCATAGAGATCGCCGCCAATGACCAGGGCATCGACACGTTCCGTGAGGCAGAGGTCAGCGATCGAGACAAACGCCTGACGGCTGGCGTCTCCGACGAGTTCGGCAAGGTCGGGGTTTCGCATCGCCAGCGAACGCAGCGGCGAGTCGAGGTGGATGTCGGCGGTGTCGACGAATCGAAATGGCATTGGAAATCTCCGGTTTGAACATACCGGTGTTCGACCGCGGCTCGACAGGGAAAATCTTAAGAAAATCCGGCGGCCGATACCGCCGCCCCCCTTCCGCATGAGTTCGCCGACATCTTCCGAGCTAGAAGTCTGTTCGCTTATTCGAGGACCGAGCGCGACGCTGCGGGACAGACCCTCCACAGATAAAAGCGCTGGGAAATGGTGGGGCAATGTATTGACGATACCCCCAACATTGCAGTGATACGTGATGAGCTTAAATCCCTCTGCAATGTTTAGGATGCTGACTTAACAACTCTTCCATTTGATGTCGCACGGTGTGCGTTGCTCAATTCGGCCGAACGAGGCAGTGTGTGGATTCGGGGCCTCGTCTCGGCTATGCACACACGATGGACGACAGATCCTTGTTTATGAAATCCAGCATCGACCACCTCCCGCCACCAAAGCAGCGCGAGCTGAGAAAGACGGTTGAGCTGCTCCTCGAGGAGTTTGAGGATGCCCTCAAGGGAGGGATGACCGACTTCAAAAAGCGCGGGCGCATTCTCAAGATCATACTTTTCGGGTCCTATGCACGTGGTGGCTGGGTCGACGAGCCGCATACCAGGAAGGGCTACCGTTCGGATTTCGACCTGCTTGTGGTGGTGAACAATCGCAAACTGACCGATTTTGCCGGCTATTGGCAGACGGCAGCAGACCGGTTGATGCGCGAAATCAGCACGCCAGTCAGCTTCATTGTACATTCCCGCCGGGAGGTGAACACTGCCCTCAGGGAGGGTCAGTACTTCTTTGTCGACATCCGTCGCGAGGGAATTGTCCTCTACGAGCTCGACGAAGAATCGCTGGCGCATCCGGCACCTACGAAGCCGGCCGATGCATTCCAATTAGCAGCCGAACACCTCGAAGACAGGCTGCCGCACGCCCGAGTATTTGCAAAGACAGCTGGATTTCTTCTCAGCGAATCCAATTTCAAGGAAGCGGCCTTTCTCCTTCACCAATCAATCGAGCAGGCCTACGCGGTGTTGTTGTTGGTTCTAACAAATTACAGCCCTGCCTCTCACAACGTCAAATTCCTTCGCAGCCTCGCTGAAGATCAAGCACAGGAACTTGCCGAAGTTTGGCCCCGCGACCAGCAGCGTTTCGTAGCTTGGTTCAACGTCATCAACGAGGCTTATGTGAAAGCGCGCTATTCGAGGCACTTCGAGATCACTCGCGAAGCGCTCCAGTGGCTTGCCAAGCGGGTCTCCGAGTTGATCGATCGTATCGAAATGATCTGCCGATCACGGCTTGAAAAATTGAGGAGCGAGGCAAATACGGCTGATCAGCAAGCGGGCTAACTTCGCGATTGCACCAATTCCGGTGTGATGTTCGGAATTATCTGTCGTCGTCCGAATTTAAGTGGGGCTGCCCACGTCGTGTGCGAAGTCGTTTCGGCACTCGTATAGAACCTTGAGCACATCGCTGCCGCACGACATGCCGCGAAGCGTGGTCTCTATCCGGGGAAGACGAATGCTGCCGAAGCCGCTGGTACCCGCAGCGCAATTCTGGAGGAGATGGCACAGCGCGCGAAGGGAGGTGTTTTGCCCGTAGGTGGCGATTGCCACGTAGGCGTCGGCTCCTTCAACGTTGTGTTCGGCGTCAATCCTCAAGCAGTCCTCCCGCGTCGGCTGCCCGATCTCGAAACGCATGCCGATACGGCTTTCGATCTGATCCATAGCATGGGTATCACGCCTCGTGCCCGCTAACCGATGAGTGTTGCCGGCGAGCAGTAAAGCGAAGCCGCATCGCTCCTGAAGATGCAGCAGCTCCCGCAAAACAGTGGGTGTGAAGTTCTGATATTCGTCCACCAGCAACGGGCGCGTCGGGCCGTATCGGGCGCCCAAAAAATTCATGCAATCCTTCGCAAGATCGTATGTGTGCTTGCTGTCCCTTTGGACGCCGTAGGCGTCGTGCAGCATCAGGAACATCGGCCTGATAGCCTTGGTATGCTGCGCAACCTCACAATAGGCAGCTCCGCTTTGGGCGGCTATCCAGTTGAGCGCTACAGTCTTTCCGAGTCCTCGGGTGTCTGGTCGGGCTTGCCGGTTTCCGGGTCTCGCGCGTGCAAATGCAGGATCGCGGCACCGGCCTCGGCCGCGGCGATCGCCTCCGACGCGATCTGGTCCGGTGTGATCGGCAGGTAGGGCGACATGGTCGGGGTGTGGATCGCCCCGGTCACCGCACAGGTGATGATGACCTGGTCGCCGTCGCGCCGGGCTTGCGGCTGGTTTCTTTCATTGTCCGAACTCCTGATCCGATTTTTTCTTGTGTGCCGCCAGCGCCATCAGCCGGCGATCCCGCCAGACCTGCCGGTCACCCAGTTTTTTCCTTGGCAGGCGCTTGCTGCGCTCGGCCTCGACGGTTGCCATGACCTCGCCCGCCCAGTCGACCCGGCGCAGCATCTGCGGGAAGATGTTGGAGTAGATGCCCTGGTAGCGATCGACATAATCGCGCACGCCGCCGGGCGCATTGAGGTCGATGGTCTCGAACGGCCCCATGAATGACCAGCGCAAAGCCAACCCGTCGCGGATGCCGATGTCGACATCCTCGACGCTGGCATAGCCGTCGACGAGCCGGAAGGCTTCCTCAAGCAAGGCGCCCTGCAACCGGTTCATGATGAAACCGTCGAGCTCGCGCTTCATCACCAGCGGCGCATGACCGGCATCGATAAGGAAGGCGCGGGTTCTTTCCAGCGTCTCAGCGGACGTCCATGGCGCTGGCACCACCTCGGCCGCCGGAATGAGGTAGGGCGGATTGATCGGATGCACGACCAGGCAGCGGTGCCGCCCCTGCAGATGGTCGGTGAACTTCGACGGCAACAGCGCCGAGGTGGAACTGGCGATCACCGTTTGCGGGCCGGCCAGACTGTCGATCAGGGAGAACACTTCCCGCTTCACATCGAGGTTTTCAGGCGTGTTCTCCTGGACATGGATTGCTCCAGCCAGCGCCTCCTCCAGTTCGACCGCGATGGCGATGCGGCCAAGCACGGTGTCGACGGACTGCCCACGCAGCAGGTCGTTCGAAGAAAGATCGCCAAGCACGCCTTCTATGTAGTCGCGCGCGCCGCCCGTCGCGGCGGGCGACTGGTCCCACATCCGCACGTCATGGCCGGCGCGAGCGAAGCTGATCGCCCAGGCCCGCCCAATGAAACCGCTGCCGACAATCGCAACCTTTGCCATGGATCGGCCCTCCTCAGAGCGTTTCGACGTTGCCGTCGACGCCGAGCGACTGCCCGGAAATGTTGATGCCGGCGTCCGACAGCAGGAAGGCGACCATCGACGCGACATCATAAGGGCTGGTCATGCGACGCAGCGAAATGTTTTGGAGATAACGATCGGTCATCTCCTCGTGGCTGATACCGACCTGCTTGGCGCGCGCCGAGATAACACCTTCGATGCGGGGTCCCTCGATGATGCCGGGCAGGATGGCGTTGACCCTGATGCCGTGCAGCCCAAGCTCCTTGGCGAGGCTTTGCGTGAAACCGATGACACCGCACTTGGCCGCCGAATAGGGCGTGCGGAACGCATAGCCGTGGCGGCCAGCCGCCGACGACATCGACACGATCGAGCCCCCGCCCGCCGCCTTGATCAGCGGCACGGCGCGCCGGGCGCACAGGAACTGGCCGGTCAGGCAGATGTCGATGCAGCGCCGCCAGTCGTCCGGATCGATCTCGTCGACACCGCCTGTCGGCCCGGCAATGCCGGCATTGTTGATCAGCGCATCGAGCCCGCCGAGTTCTTTCTCGACCGCCTCGAACAGCCGGTCGACGTTATCGTCGCGCGAGACGTCGGCCTTCACTGCCGCGATCAGGTCGATCTTGTCGGGCGCAGCGGCGAGCGCTTCGTCGGAAACGTCGCAGACAACGACGCGGGCGCCGAGCCGCGACAGCGTGTCGGCTATGGCAAAACCGATGCCCCCCGCACCCGCTGTCACCAGAACGCGCTGGCCTTTCAGCCCAGCCAGAAATTCGTTTGCGGAGTATGGCGCGCTCGAACTCATGATCGTCCCTCTGACAAGCTCGGCCGGAAATGATACACCCGGCGAAAAGTGACGACCGTCAGCACTTGGGCGGACGAGTTGCTTGAGCGTAAACCGGAACGGCAGGTCACAGTCGCTCTCGCCAACAAGGTAGGACGGATCGATAGCGCGTGAGGAAAGCTACCGCGCGCCGCACCCTTGAGGATGACCGACAGTCGCACGAAAAGACGTCCCCTTTCGGCAGGAGAGAACGACATCAGTGATGGAGATCCGGGCAACCCGAGGATCGGGAGAAGTGATTCAAAGCCCATCGCAGTGCAACAGCTTGATGAGGGCCGATCAACCGTCACTATCACGGGATCGTTCACACATCTTCCAGGAGAAATCCCATCTTCGGGCAAAGTATGTCGCTTCGCTCCAGCGGTTCCTTTGATTAGGACGACAAAGATGAGCACGATGCCCGGCATCATACATCTAGCCGTCCAACGGGGGCGCGAGGTGGGGCGGCAGGATCTGTACTGCGGGATCGCGCGCCAACCTTGCTGCATGTTCCTCCTTAGCTGAAGCTAGCAGATCGGGGTGGCTAAAGAGGTCCGCCGCCGTCGCCGCCAGCGCTTTGGCAACATGGATCATGCCCTTGTGTGCATGTGGCGATTTGCCCTGCGCCGTTACTTGCCATGTGTGCAAAGGCGTGCCGATGGCATAGGTCGCGCCATATGCCTGCACGGTCGGTACGGCCCAGCTCACATCGCCGACATCAGTCGATCCAAGCATCTGCTTGCCACCGGAAGCGGCGCCGACGATACCGTCGCTGAGAGCGCTGTCACTCTCCTGAAGCCGGAACATCGCATAGGCTGATTGGATGTGCTCCCTTGTCAGCGTGGCCTGGATCTGCCCCGCGAACGCTTGGTCAGCCGCATCGAATTCCGGCGGCCCCAGCATCTCGAAATTCTGCGCCATCGCTCCCTCCATAACGCGATTGCCAAGCAGGCTGTTCATCGCACAGACAAAGCGCGACTCCACTTGTGTCTCGCTCATCAGCGCTGCACCCTCCGCGATGCGCTTGACCCGCTCGACTAGCATCAACACCTCGGAGGCTCGCGGCGACCGAACCATGTAGCGCACAATTGCGGCCGCCTGCACGATGTTCGGCGCCGGACCGCCCGCATTGAGATAGGCGTAATGAACCCGGCAATCGGAGGGGATGTGTTCGCGCAGATAGTTGACGCCGACGCTCATCAGCTCAACGGCGTCGAGCGCGCTGCGGCCGAGATGCGGCGAGCCCGCAGCATGGGCGGACCGTCCAGTGTAAGAAAAATCAAGGATCGCGTAAGCGAGCGAGGCCGGCTCCATTACGCCCGCGAACGAGAAGGGGTGCCAGGAAAGCGCCGCGTCGACGTCAGCGAAAACCCCGTCGCGAACCATAAACGCCTTGCCCGATCCGCCCTCCTCGGCCGGGCAGCCATAATAGCGTACACGCCCGGGCAGGCTGTTGGCGGCCAGCCAATCCTTCGTCGCCGTAGCGGCGAGCAGTGCGCCGGCCCCGAGCAGATTGTGTCCGCAGCCATGTCCCGGTCCATTGCCGGAAAGACGCCGGTGTTCCGCTACGCCGGCTTCCTGGCTTAACTCCGGCAATGCATCGAACTCGCCGAGGAAGGCGATGACCGGGCCGCCTTCGCCTGCCTCGCCCATGATGGCCGTCGGCATGCCGGCAAGGCCGGTAGCAACTCGGAAGCCCTGATCGTTAAGCGCCTTCAGATGCTCGGCCGACGACCGATGTTCCTGATAGTTCAGTTCGGGCGTTTCCCAAACCCTGTCGCTCAGTTCGATGAAGCGCCCGGCCTGACCGTCGACATGCATCCATATTCCATGGCCGTTGCTCATTATCGCTCCGGAACTCCCTCAGACTGCGACAGTCTTGTGCTCGATGTAGTGATTGATGGCTTCCGGGCCGAACTCGCGTCCCACGCCGCTTCGCTTGAAGCCGCCAAAGGGGGAGAGCAGGTCCGAGGCCGCGTTGTTGATCGTCAGCCCGCCGCTGCGGATGCGGCGGGCGATCGCCAGACCCTGGTCAGTATCGTTCGTCCAAACCGAACCGGAGAGACCGTACTCCGACTCGTTGGCGAGCCGCACTGCCTCATCCACCCCGTCATAGGGGATGACGCAGACGACTGGGCCGAAGATCTCCTCCTGGGCGATGCGTGAGTTGTTGTCGACATTGGCAAAAACCGTCGGCTTCACGAAGGCGCCGTGATTGATGCCTTCCGGCATTCCAAGGCCGCCCGTCGCAAGTTCCGCGCCGCTTTCCAGCCCAGACTGGATGTAGTCACTGACCCGCTGGCGCTGGCGCTCGGCAGCAACCGGACCGAGGAAAGTTTGCGGGTCGGCCGGATTCCCGATCTTCATACCCGTAACATTGTCCACCAGCGCCGAGGTGAAGGCATCGTGGCGCCGGCGCGATATGAGTATCCGAGTCTGCGCAACGCAGACCTGGCCGTTGTTCGGAAACGAGCGGTAACGCAGCGCCTCGACCGTTTCGCCGATATCCGCGTCGTCTAAGACGAGCGCCGCGGACTTGCCACCCAGTTCTAGGCTGACTCGCTTCAGCTGCGCACCGGCGAGGCTGGCGATGCGGCTTCCGGCGGCGGTCGACCCGGTAAAGCCGATCTTGTCCACTCCCGGATGCGTGACGAGATACTCGCTCACTTCCCGGTGCGCTACCAGGATGCTCAGCACGCCGTCCGGCAGTCCGGCTTCGCTGAAAAGTTCGCCCAGATATTGGCCGTCAATCGCCGTCTCCGGCGCCAATTTCAGAATCACCGTGCATCCGGCAAGCAGAGCCGGAAAGAGTTTCGCTAGCGCGACCTGATGCGGTGCATTCCAGGGGATGATGGCGGCAACCACGCCGACTGGTTCGCGGATCCAGATGGACGTCCCTTTCGGGAAGCCCTCGCGCTTCACTTCCCAGGGATAGTGTTCGGCCGCGGTCAGATAAGCCTGGCCCTGATCACGGATCAGGGCCTGGATCGCCGCGGCGAACCACGCGGGAGCGCCCATTTCTGCCGTGACCAGTCGGGCAAATTCCGTGGACCGCGCCTCGTAGAGGTCGGTGAATTTACGGATGACCGCGATGCGCTCGGCTACCGGCATGCGCGGCCACGGCCCTTCGTCGAACGCTTTGCGCGCCACGTCGACGGCAAGGTCGATGTCCGCCTGTGCGGCGAGCGGAGCCGTGCCGACCAGGCTGCCGTCGTAGGGCGAACGAACTTCGATGGACTCCGGGCCGAGCGGGTCGACGCGCCTGCCGCCGATGAAATTGTGCTTGAAATTCCTGGTCATTGCCCGTCTGGCTCCTGTTCCGGCTTGCCTGGGATCAGGGATGGATGAGATCCGCCGCCCGCTCGCCGATCATGATTGCAGTCGCGTTGGTGTTGCCCGCGATGTGGCGCGGAAAGATCGAGGCATCCGCCACCCACAGCCTCTCGGTGCCGCGCACGCGCAGTTCCGGCGTCACCACCGCCTTATCGTCGATCCCCATCCGGCAGGTCCCGACCGGGTGAAGGAAGGGGACCGTTGCCTTGCGCACATACTGCTCCTCCGCATCGCGGCCGGCCCCCTCGGGCGGCACGTCGATCAGCTCGCGCACGTGGTTTCCGAATGGCGGCGTCGAAGCAAGGCGGCGAATCCAGGCCAGTCCGCGTAGAACGCAGTCCAGGTCGTCTGGGTGGTCGAGGAGCCGCGGATAAATCGCGAGCGGCGTGCGCGGATCGCTGCTGCGTAGTTCCAGACGGCCAGTACTCTTGGGGTAATTCACGTTCGCCAGAATGGTGACGAGATTGCGCGTGGGGACGCGCAGGCGTCCGCTTTCGCTGAAATAGCCGAACGGGAAGAGGTGGAACTGGAGGTCGGGCACCTCCTGCTCGGGTGTGGATTTGAGGAAGGCGAGCACCTGCGCGGTCGGCACGCTCAGCACGCCACTGCGCGACAGCGCCCACTGCCCGGCGGCGCGCAGCCGGCCCAGGGCCGACGCATAGGCATTGCCCGTCTTGACGTCCATTTCGGCGCGGACATAGAGGCCCGGATGCTCCATCAGGTTGCGCCCGACGTCGGGGCTGGCGACGCGCACTTCGATGCCATGGCGACTCAGTTCGGCCGGATCGCCGATGCCCGAAAGCATTAGGAGCTGTGGCGAGTTGATGGAGCCTGCAGACAGGACCACACCGCGGCGTGCTGTTGCCCGGATTGTCTTGTCCCCGCGCATGATGTCCACGCCCGAGGCCCGCTTACCCTCCATGACGATACGCTCCACCAGCGCGTCGTCCATGAAGGTCAACTTATTGTCCTTGAGACGTGGGAGGACGAAGGCGTCGAACGCCGAATGACGCAAGCCCCCTGTCGTGGACCCTTGATTCCAGGCGACCCCTTCATGCGAGCTCCCGTTCAGGTCCGGGTTGCGGGGCACGCCGGCATTGACGAAGCTGTCAATGAATTTCTGCGATAGTGGGTGTTTCCAGCGCAGCGATGAAACCCGGAGCGGACCCATCCCGCCGCGGTGAGAATTGTCCCTGTCGTCGTCCGCCGTCTCCATCTTGCGGAAATAGGGAAGCACGGAGGCCCAGCCCCATCCCTTGTTTCCCAGCGCCTCCCAAGCGTCGTAGTCGCCGGCCGCGCCACGAATGAAGATCATCCCGTTGATGGCCGACGAACCACCCGGAACCCGCCCGCGCGGCCAGGCTTCCTGCAGTCCGTTACGGCTCGGATCAGGCTCGGTGACGTAGTTCCAGTCGTACCGGTTGTTACCGATCGTATACATGAGCGCGGCCGGTACGCGCGTCAGGTGGAGCTTCTCGCGCTTGCCCGCTTCGAGGAGAAGGACGCTCGCACCCTTTTCGACAAGCCTGGCGGTGAGCGGTGAACCCGCACTGCCCGAACCTACGACGATATAGTCGAATTCCATGATACGCTTGCCTCATCGGGATTGCGGGGCACCGCGCCGGGGTCAGGGGCGCCCAGGACGGTCAGGGACTGCGCCGCTGTTACGGGCCGCTCAGATCGACCGCCGGCATCAGCCTTGGCGCCGACAAGCCGGCCTCGACGAGATGGCACGCGGCGTAATCCACGTCGCTTCGTTTCAGCAGCGCCGGATCCTCCGTGACGCAGCGGTCAAAAGCGAACGGGCAGCGTGTGCGGAAGGTGCAGCCGGAAGGAATGTCGATGGGGTCCGGCGGCTCGCCTTCAAGGAGATAGGTCGCCGTGTCGTAGGGCTTGTGCTCGATCGCCGGAACCGCACTGAGCAGGGCTCGCGTGTAGGGATGGCCGGGATCGAAGAACGTCGCCTCGTTGCCGGCGAGTTCGGCGATGCGACCGAGATACATCACGGCCACGCGATTGCAGACGCGGCGCACCATGCTCAGATCGTGCGAGATATAGATGTAGGTCATGCCGTGGCGGGCCTGCAGACGCTCGAAAAGATCGAGCAGCTTGCCCTGTTCCACTTGGTCGAGTGCCGACAGCGTCTCGTCGAGGATCAGGAGTTCCGGGTCCAGCACCATGGCGCGGGCGATGTTGACGCGTTGCCGCTGGCCCGCACTGAGCCCTACCGGCAGTTTGTCCGTCAGCTCGGGGCGCAACCCCACCTCGTTCATCGTGTAGGCGACCTTCTCGCCGATCTCCTTGGCGCTCATTCCGCCATGGATGCGCAGCGGTTCGGCGATCGTCCGGCCAATGGCCAAATGTGGCGGGATGGCGTTGTAGGGATCCTGCAGCAGCAGCTGGAACCGACGGCGCAGATCAAGCAGCTTCTTTCGGCCGAGATGCGCGATGTCCTGGCCCTTGAACAGGATCTGGCCGCGATTGGGTGCTTCGAGGCGGCTGAGTAGACGCGAAAGCGTCGACTTCCCGCAACCGGATTCGCCTACGATGCCAAGATTATCGCCTTTGTAGACGTCGAACGAGACGCCCCGGACGGCCTGGACAACCCGGTACGCAAACAGCCTCTCACGGTCCTTGGTTGCGTAGGAACGGTAGACGTCGCGGACCGAAAGGATGATTTCGCGTGTGTCGTCCTTGGCCAAGCCCGGCGCGGCGGTGACCTGCTCGGCGCCCCAGATGCGCGGCACGCTCTTGATGAGGTTGCGCGTGTAGTTGTGCTGGGGTTCGTCGATCAGTTTACGGGTCTGCTGGCACTCGACCACGCGGCCATCGGCGAGCACGAGGACGTTGTCTGCGATCTCGTTAACCACACCGAGCGCCGAGGAGACGAAGATGACCGCCGTGCGAAAATCGCGCTGGAGATCCCTCAGTAGGCGAAGAATCTGGGCGGCGACCGTCACGTCGAGCGGCTGCGTGATGTTGTCAGCGACGAGCAGGTCAGGGTTGGTGACCAGGGCATCGACAATCAGCACGCGCTGCATCATCCCGCCGCTGAACTGGAAAGGAAATTCGTGAAAGCGCTGCGCCGGGGAAGGAATGCGGACCGCGTCGAGGACACGAAGCACGCGCGCCTTGGCTTCCGCAGTCGAAATGCCCGGCTCGACGGCGCGCAGCTTCTCGATGATCTGCTGTCCGACCGGGATGGTCGGATCGAGTGCGCTGCCAGGGTCGGAGCCTATATAGGCCACCTTGCGCCCTCGCAATCTCTGCATCTCGGCGGGCGCGAGATCGAACAGGTTGCGGCCATGGTAGGCAATCGTCCCGCCGGTCACGACCAGCGGCGGGCTTATCCAGTTGACGAGTGCGCGCGACAGGACGGTCTTACCCGAGCCGCTTTCACCGATGATGCCGAGGACCTCGTCCTGGGAAACCGAGAGATTGACGTCCTGAAGAACAGCGCGCCTTGCGCCGCCTGGCAACGCTAGATCGACCGACAGGCCCGAAATCTCGAGAATGCTTACACTCTCCCCGCTCATAGGACACCTTGGAGTAGCTTGTTGCGGGAGCGCTCAAGGGCACCGCCCATGAGGTTGATGCTGCACAGCGATATCGCCAGCAGCAGGCCGGGAATGGTGGTGATCCACCACGCATTCAGGAGATACTTGGTGCCGTCGGCGATGATCGTCCCGAATGTAGGCGTGGGCGGCTGGATGCCGATGCCGATGAACCCGAGGATGGCTTCGAAGATCATCATGCGCGCGACGTCGAGCACGGCGACGAATGCGATCGGGGGCAGGATGTTCGGCGCGATATGCACCAGCAGTATCCGGACGTCCGATGCGCCGAGGATCTTGGCGGCGCGCACATATTCCTTGCGCCGCTCGGACATGGTGACGCTACGCGCCACGCGTGCGTAGCCTGGCCAGCCCGCGAGGATGAAGACGAGGATGACCGTCAGCGGCGTCGGCCGCGTCACGCCGAGGATGGTGATGGCGAGGATGATCACCGGGATCGACATCTGCGCATCCGTGATGCGCATCAGGATCAGGTTGGTCCAGCCGCCGACATAGCCGGCCACCATCCCGACCGCCGAACCTAGAACGAACATGCCGATGACGCTCGTAATGCCGATCATCAGGGCGTTCCGCAGGCCGATCAGCGATCGGGCTAGAAGATCGCGGCCCAACTGGTCGGTCCCTATGAAATGAGGCCAGACCGAACCTTCGGCAGGCCAGGGCGGCGAGAACTTGAGGCCGACGTTGAATTTCGTCGCGGAAAGGCCGAGCAGCCCCGGCGCGGCGACCGAGAGCAGGATCACGGCGATGAAAATGACCGCCCCGACCCGGAACTCCGGCGTCTTGAATGCTTGAAGGAAGATATTAGCGCCGAGGCTTCGGGCTTTTGGGGGAACGCTGACTTCCGCGTCGACGATGGTGTGTTCGGACATCAGTACTGGAGCCTTCTGTCGATCGTGGTCGATGCGAAATCGACGAGGATGTTCACACCGACGAGCCCGGCGCAGGCGAAGATCGCGATCGCCTGGATGATCGGGAAATCGCGCTGGAACACCGCATTGATCATGAGCAGGCCGATCCCCGGATAGTTGAAGAGGTATTCGACGACGAACAGCGAGCCGAGGATCAGGCCGACCGCCTGGATGCCCAACACGTTCAGAAGGGGTATCCCGGAGTTACGCAGAACATGCGCCGAGATCATGCGCCGTCGGGTCAGCCCGCGGATTTGGCCAACATAGACATAGGGCTCGAGGAGGTTGGAGGAGACCGAAACCGAGAGCGACCGGACGATGATCGGAATCAGTTCCACCGCCAGGACCAAGGCCGGCAGGATCGCATAGGTCCAGTTCTCGTAGCCGATTGCAGGTAGCCAGCCAGTCCTGGCCGACAACAAATAAATGAACACCAGTCCGAGCCATACATTGGGCAGCGAGACGAGGACCGAACTCAGGTAAAGCGCGAATCGGTCGGGCGCCCTGCCCGCGTTAAGGCCGGCCCAGATGCCGAGCGGAACCGCGATCGACAGTGAGATCAGGAAGGCCAGGCCGGCCAGCAGCAGGCTGTAGGGCAATGTCGCGCCGATCAGATCAATGACCGGCGCCCGGTTGCTGGCATCGAAGGTCGATTCGCCGCGCGAACCTCCAGTGCTGCCGCCCTGGGCGCTGCGCACGAAGGATCGGCCGAAATCGCCGCGGACGATCTGGGTCATATACCGCCCGAACTGGACGATTATCGGATCCCGGAGGCCGAGCTCCTTGGCCGTCTGCTCCGCCACGGACTGCGAAACCATCGGGCCGAGCATCAGCCGCACGGGGTCGCCGGGCACCACGCGCAGCAGGGTGAAGATCAACAGGGCGATGCCCGCCACAATGATCACGCCTTGGGCAAGACGGCGAACGAAGAAGTCTATTGCAAAAAGCATAACGGCAGGCTCACGAAGGAGCAGCGCCGCCGGATGGCGACGCTGCTGGGCCAAAGGTTAGACGAGATCCGCCTTCGACAGGTCGATAGGTCCGTAGGGCAGGTAGACCGCGCCTTCAAGGTTCTTGGCGGCGCCGTGGAAGGTGAGCGCAGAGAACAGTGAGAAGCTTGGGACTTTCTTGGCCATCGTCGGGAAGGTTTCCTCGGTGAGGATCTTCAGCCGCTGTTCCGGATTGGGCGCGTTGCGCTCCTTGTCCAGGACCGCGTCGATCTCGGGATCATTGATGCCCGAAATCAGCGCCGCGCTGGAGTGCCAGTTGGGCCGCAGGACGAGGTCCGGCTCAGGCGACGGCGTCATCCAGCCGACGTCGCACATATGGCCCTGGCCCTGACCGTCGGCGCGGCGATAGATCGCCACTTCCCAGGCCGCTGGCTCGAGCACCGTCAACTGCACGTTGAAGCCCTGCTCCTGGAGCATCGCGGCGATCAGTTCGCCATACTCCTTGGTCTTGGGATAGAAGCCGATCGAAGTGATATATTCGAGCTGCGGCAGCCCCGCCCCGTTCGGGAAGCCGGCTTCGGCCAGCAGACGCTGCGCTTCCTCGGGATTGTAGTCTGGATATCCCTTGATGTCGGTGAAGCCGAACTTCATCGGGGAGACGTAACAGCTTGACTCGAGCGCCGCTTCGCCCATCAGTTCGAGGATCTGCTTGCGATCGATCGAATGGCATGCCGCCAGGCGGATGCGCGGATCGTCGAAGGGCGCCTTGTTGCAGCGAAAATGCAGATATTTGTTCTCGGTCGTGAGACCCTTGCGAGTGGTGACCTTCGGATTTCCGGCGAGCGATGCGTACTGTTCCGGCTCGAGACGTTCGGCGATGTGGTACTGGCCGTTCAAGAGGCCGAGAACCCGCGTGTTGGCATCCGGAACATAGGCATAGACGACCTCATCGATCTTCGGACGCCCGCCGAAGAAGTCGTCATAGGCGTGAAGAATATTTTTGTCGCCGTTGGTCTCGACATACTTGAAGGCGTTCGTGCCGTTCGGACGCTTTTGGAGAATCTTCGGATCAGCAACATCCTTCGCCGAGAGGATCGGGATCACGCTTGAAATAAACCACCAAGCCGATGCCGGATAGCCGTGCTTCTCGGTGTGCAGTCGCACCGTAAGGCGATCGACAATTTCGACATCGACCTTTCCGGGGCAAAAGGAAGCCGCCGGGCGGGCCGGGTCGCAGGAGTATTCGAGCGTCGCCTTTACGTCCTCGGCGCTGAATTCCTTGCCGTCGTGAAATTTCACGCCGTCGCGCAGCTTGAACTCGAACGTGTTGGTGTCGATCAGCTTCCAGCTTTCCGCCAGCGCGGGTTCGAGCAGGTCCGCCTCGCCGTCCCGCATCGGGGCACGCGTCAACGCATTGAAGACGAACTTTTCGAAATTGCCCTGACCAAGGGTCGTGTGGGAAGTCGGATCCCAATTACCCGTGACGGGCCCCATCGACGCGAGCACGAGTGACTTCTTGCCCTGCGCATTGGCCGGCACCGCGAGCTTGCCGAGCACGCCGGCCACGCCAAGCGCGCCCGCGCCAACCATAATGTCTCTACGCGTAATCATTGATCCTGTTCCCCTTTTTGTATCGGCGGTTGTTTTGCCGATGTGCGGTTTAGTTTTCTAGGACCCGCTCGGCGCCGGCCCGTTGAACTCCATCCTTCGACCTGCAGCATGGCACTTATTCGCCATTGCCAGACGAGCCTTCCAAATCCTGACTGGACGCCAGATCCATCCTCAAACCGATCCAATTTCTCAAAACACACAAATCGGTCAAAAACACCAATATCGACACATTTGCCTGTGGTCAAGCGCGGCTTGGCCTACTCTCGGCGAGTGCCCAGTCCCGAACAGGTCTAAATCTCAAGGCTGTTAGACCCTAGGACTGTTGAGCGACTAAGACGGATTTGACTGGTTTGAGCATGTCGACTAGCTTGGCGCCGGGATTTTCGGTCTTCCGGCATCTCGCAGTGTTCGACGTGCTCGGGGATATGTTAAGTCCGGAAAGACCCAAATGGTCACAGGCAGATTCGGTCCATGAGATTTTCTGAGTTTCGCCAGGAAAAAATCCTGGAAATACTGCGCGCGAATGAGCGCGCGAGTGTCAATCTGCTCGCCGATCGCCTCGAAGTCAGTCCGGAATCCATCCGGCGCGATCTGCGTCTACTCGAAACAAATGGCTTGGCTCGGCGCGTCTACGGCGGTGCGGTACTGACGCCAAAAGAGGGGGACAAGCCGTTTGGCGAGCGCAGCCGGGTCAATGCGCCGGAAAAAAACTTGATCGCCGAAAGGGCTGCCAGCCTTATCCAGAACGGTATGAAGATCTTCGTCAGTTCGGGAACCACTACGCTGGCCTGCGTGAAGCACCTTGACAAGCATGCAGACCTGACGATCTTCACGAACTCCATCGCCATTGCGGCGCATTTTTTCTCCCACGGCTGGGGCACCAGTGTCCGCGTGCTCGGCGGTCCGATGGTGCCGGAATATCAGGCCACATTCGGGCATTCTACCATTACCGCGCTGAAAGGGCACAGGTTCGACCTGGCTTTGATGGGTGCCAGCGCCGTCCATGTCGATCACGGCTTCATGGGCTTTGGTGAGGACGAGGTTGCACTGCACGATGAGGCGAGGCGTCAGGCCGGCACCACCGTCATGGTAGCCGATCGATCGAAGTTCGGACGCTTCGGCTCGGTTCGTGCATTCGGCCTTGCCGACGCCCAACATGTCATCACCACTAAGGGTGTCGGCGAAGAATTCGTCCAGCGCTTCGCCGAACTGGGCGTCGACCTCATCCGCGTTTAAGTGCATCTCGGCGCCGATAGGCACGTCGGCACTTTACTCACGCCCGCATAGATATAGCATTGCGTTTCCTGCTGGCGCGCCTGTCCCCCGCTCCCTTTCGTGGACGGGCCGTCGCTGGTCGGTTGTGCTTGCTTGGATTACAAGGGTTCCGCTGGCTTCATGGAAATTGGTCTGTCGCGAAAGGGTATGGATCGCCGCATCGGCCCGATGGACATTCATCGTCTCCCGTCCGCAACAAAAGAAGTCCGTTCCCTTTTTGCGGATGACCTCACGGCGCCGGCCGACCTCTGTCTTGTGACGCCCGACGAGCCCGCCTGCTCTGGTGCCGGACCGCAGCTGTGCAGATCGGCACAGGAGATGGAGCCGGGCATTCTCGTCCCGTCGCATCGTGGCGTGGACAGCACCCGCCTGCTTCTGTCGGTCGATGGCCAGCATCCGTCGCTCCTGCTCAAAACCATTCAGCCCGACCAGCGCCGCTTCATCGATGCGGCCGCATCCTTCGATGCGCAGCGCAAAGCGGCCGGCCTCGGCTGCGCGCCCAAGATCCTTGCCATCGATGCGCGGCGCGCGACCTGCATCATGGAATATCGCGACGGCTGGGCGACCGCCCGTGTCAGCGACCTGAAAAAGCTGGACGTCCTCAATGAGGTGATAGGTGTTAAGCGCAGGGTCCACGGCGGACTGCGCTTCACGATCCCGGTGTCGCCGTTCGACCGGATCCGCGCGCTGAAGCAGGAATGCGATCGGCTCGTGGCCCAGGCTCCTCCCGACCTTCCGGTCCTGTTCGAGCAGGTTTTGCGCTTTGAGCGCATGATCGCCGCATCGGGGGTCGACAGTGTGCCCTCCCATGCCGACGGCCTGGCCTCGAACATCCTCATCGGGCCGGATGGTCGCATCGAGCTCGTGGACTTCGACGGTGCCGGCAACGTCGACCCCTATTATGAGATCGGGATCCTGATCAACGAGGTTTTCGAAGACGAGAAGGACTTCCTCCCGGCCCTCGAAATGTTCGAAGGCACGCCGAGGCCGGCAAGTCTCCGTCGCGTGCGTCTCTACGCGATCGCCGACGATCTCGCATGGGGTCTCTGGGGTCTCGTGATGGACGCCACCTCGCAGCGCAAGGATGTCGAGTTTTACCGCTACGGGTTCTGGCGCTTCATCCGCTGCCGCGCCGCGCTCGGAAGCCTCGATTTCGGCTCGTACGCCCGAATGCTCTGAGAACCCTTCATGGAACGGAAGTGCGGAGAAGGCCAATCGGCCTCCGAACTGGCATTGGAAACAATGCTTTCCTTGGTACCCCCATGGCAGGGCAAAGACATCTTTTACCGGCCAATCTTCGGGGGCTTTAGCAATTCTAACTGGCACGTCAGGATCGGAGGTGAGCGTCAGACGTTTTTCCTTAAGATGCCAGGCCCCGGGACCGAGAAGTTTATCGATCGGAGCGCTTCGCTCGAGGCCGGCAGGCGCGCGCACGAACTTGGCATCGGGCCTCGGATCTATAGTGATCTCAGCGACCGCGGCGTGGAAATCAGCGACTTTGTAGAGCGGTCTCGTCCCTGCACCACCCGCGACTTCCACTCCGCCGAGATTAGGGCGCCCACTATTAACTTGTTCCGCACCTTCAACAATTCTGCCCCGCTTCGCTTAACCAAGACCCTGTTTGACATGATCGATGAACATATCGTTCAATTGCGTGAGCTCGGGGCGGCATTCCCGCACGATTTTCCTACCATTCACATGAAGTACCGCACCGCTCGCGCCGCGCTGGAAGCGTCAGGACTGGACATCGTTCCTTGCTGCAACGATCCGGCACCAGCTAACTTCCTGCTGACTGAAGACAGGATCCTGATCGTCGACCTCGAATACGCGTCGAACAACGACCGCTGCTGCGATCTCGCCACCTGGTGTGGGGAAATGGTCCTGAGCGACGTGATGCAGGATGAGGCGATCGAATGTTATTTCGGTCGCGTCGAAGCCAGCACCAAGGCGCGCATGTTTGTCTACCAGATGCTGGGCGACTTGAAATGGTCGCTGTGGTGCATGGTCCAGAACATTACCTCGAGCATCGACTTCGACTTCTACAAATACGGCGTGTGGAAGCAGATGCGCCTGCGCTCGACCCTTCAGAATCCATATTGGGACCGCGCCCTCACGTCCCTGTAGGAGCCCGCCAGCTTCTGGCTCGAGGCTTCCCTTGCCATTCGAGGATTGTTGCTACATCTGGGCAGTGGAGGCCACCGGTGGAATGACTGCTTTCTGCGCTGAAAGCAGACCGTCAGCTTCGTTGTTGGCCACAACCGCGGGAGCCTCGGGTTTGCGCAATGTTGCGAGTGCCAACGCCGGAGGAGGAAGACCGTGGCCGGTTGAGCAGAGTGGGCAGATTAATTAATTGCGAGCAGGGAGTCTCGAAGTCCGGCAATCCTAGGCTCCGGCCGACGCTTGTCTAGGTTGCGTGGGTCTGGGTGCCCCATCAACCCAATTCGCACTGAGCCAGTGGTTCAGGGCGCGAGTCATCCCGAATGGTGGCCGGTGCAAGAAGGCGGCATGGTCGCCCTCGCTCGGAAACTGTTTGTTGCGCTGTGGAAATACGTGAATTCCGGAGTCGTTATAGAAGGAGCTCTCCTGACGAAACCATCAGCATAGAGTAACCGCCCGATTGTCACCGCCTATTCCTAGAGCGCCTCCGAGACGCCTTCGACGCCGGCCAGCTTCGCTTCTTCAGCGATCTCGCTAGCCTGGCCGACCCTGCTACTTTCTGCGCCCAACTGGCTGGACTGAAGCGGATCGAGTGGTCGTTTACGCCAAGCCCCCGTTCGGCGGTCCAAAACAGGTCCTCGCCTACCTTGGTCGCTACACCTACCGCGTCGCCATCGCCAACAGCCGCCTCGTGAGCCTGGATAATGGAGTTCTGGTCAGCTTCCGCTGGAAGGACTATCGCCACCACGACAAGTCCAAGCACAAGCTCATGACCAAGATCACACTTGCGGGGCTGATTAAGCCAGCAACCGAGAATGTCTCAAGGTAAGCCGAGCAGACGACCAATTCTTCAGACAGAATGTCAGAGGAAGCGAGGCTCACTGCTATAACATGGGGTTTCACATTGTCGTTTCGGTGAGTCAGATTTGGATCATCCGTATCAGGCTGCGATAGGTCTTCTCCAACGCGTCAAAGCCACCTTCGCCCAGTGTAATTGGCGCGGCGTTGTCGGCGATCGCCGCGAACAGCAGCGCGGCGTCGCCGGGCACGACATTCGGCGACAACTCGCCGCGCCGGCCCGCCGCCGACAGCGCGCCGGCAAACAACGCCGAGAGCTCCGCGCTGAAATGGCCGAGCATCTTCTGGCCGTCGGCATCAAGGAGGTCGGCATCCTGCCGCAGCCTCGAAATCAGGCTCCAGTTTTGCCCTTCTGTGCCGGCTGGGTTGAAATGCCGGAAGCGGGCGCGGCTGTAGGCGATCATCGCCTCGACCTGCTCCTCGAGGCTTGACCCCTCATGCGACCAGACAGCCCGCAAGCCGCTCAGCGTCGCCTGCATGTAGTCGTCAAGCACCTCGTCGACGAGCGCCTGTTTGTTGCCGAAATGATAGTGGATGTTGGCGCGCGTCGTGCCGAGCGCCGCCGAAATATCCCCGAAGCTGGTGCCGCGATAGCCGTGGCGCACCAGAAGCTCCAGCGCCGTATCCTTGATCGCCTGTCTGGTGTCGGTCTCGTCCATGCTTCCATCATAGCCAAATGCGTTGGCCGTGGACGCCGAAGCTTTGCTGCATCCCCAGCATTTGACGGAACACTGACTTGCAGGTAAGTAAGTAGAAAATCAGCGGGAGGATACGTGGTGCGGATGCGGACATTCAGCGATATCGAAGGATCGGCGCCGCAGGCCGTCCGCGCCGGTGACCTGGTCTTCATCGGCGGGCTGATGGCGACGGACGTCAGCGGCAATATCGTCGCAACCGGCATAACGGGTCAGGCGCGCGTCATTTTCGATCGGCTGGCGGCCCTTCTCGCCCAGGCCGGCGCCGGCATGACCGATGTGGTCAAGCACAACATCTATTTCAGTTGCAAGGCCGATGCCGTGGGCGCCTTGCTCGACGAACTCGATGCCGTGCGCGCCGGCTGTTTCACCGCTCCCGGCCCGACCACCACCGAAATCCGCTGCGGCCTCGACCGCGAGGGCGCGCTGCTGATGGTCGACGCCTGGGTGGTGATCGGCGGCAAGCGCGAACTGCTCGACCCCCCGGGTCACTGGCGCTGGCGCAGGGAGCTGCCCTTCGTCCATGGCTGGAAGGTCGGCGACATGCTGTTTGTCGGCGGCCAGCGCTCGCTCGATGCCGAAGGCAATGTGCTCGGGCTCGGCGACATCGAGGTGCAGACCGACGAGGCCTTCCGCAACCTCGACACCATGCTGCGGTCGGGCGGCGGCGACCGCCACAGCCTGATGCGCCAGAACACCTATTTCCGCTTTTTCGGCGAAGGCCGCGAGGTCACCGACTACTGGGAGAAGATGACCAATGTGCGCCGCCGCTACATGTCGGTGCCTTCGGCGGCCGGTGCCGGACTGCGCATCCAGGGCATGGGCAATGCCGGCGAACTGATCCAGGTCGAGGGCATCGGCATGCTCGGCGACGACAAGCAGCGCCTGCAGCCGGCCAACCATTGGGACTGGAGCATTCCCAACACCCAGTTCACGCAAGGTTGGAAGATTGGCGGGCTCGCCTTGATCGGCGGCCAGATCTCGGCCGACAACAAGGCGCAGGCCGTCGGCGACGACATGGAGACGCAGACCCGCAACGTCTTCGAGTTCATCCGCCGCACGCTGGCCGAAGGCGGGCTCGACGAAAGCGACGTCGCCAAGCTCTATATCTACTATCACGCCGAAGGCAGCTGGGCCGGGATCGAGGCGACGCGCGCGGTGATTGCCCGCGTGCAGCGCGAATTCTTCCCCGAGCCCGGTCCGGCGGTGACTGCGATCCGCGTCGCCGGCTTTGCCTTCGAGAACCTGCTGATCGAGATCGAGGCGATGGCGGTGACGCGAGGCTAATGTCGAAACACGATTTCACCGCCGCCGAATTCGCCGATCGTCTGGCGCGTGTCCGCGCCGCCATGGCCGCACGCGACCTCGACTGGCTGATTGCCGTTCACCCCGCCTCCATCCATTGGCTGACCGGCAGCGACGCCAAGAGCTACCAGGAATTCCAATGCCTGCTGGTCGGCGCGCGCAACGAGCCGCTCGTCGTGCTGACACGCCAGGGCGAAGTGCACGAATTCGAAACGGATTCAGCTGCCGACGAGGTGCATGGCTTCGGCGGCGGCGAGAACGAGGATCCGGTCGCGGCCTTCGCCGACGTGGCGCGGCGCCACGACGTGCTAGGCAGGCGCGTCGGCCTCGAAGTGCCGGCCTACTATCTTCACCCACATCATTGTCTCGGCCTTCGCGCCGTCATCGGCGATACCTTGCTTGCCGAGGCGACGGAACTGATCGCCGGCCTGAAGCTGGTGAAGTCGCCGGCCGAGATCGCTTATATCAGGCGCGCGGCGGCCCTTGCCGACCTTGGCATGGAGCGTTTTGCCGGCGAGTTCGCGGCGGGCCTGTCGGAACTGGCGCTGGCCGGCACCATCCACGAGACCTTGCTGCGCAACGGCAGCGGCATCGCCGCCAGCCCGATCAACCTCGTCTCCGGCCCGCGCTCCGCCTACAGCCACGGCGCGCCGACCGCGCGCCGGCTTGAACATGGCGATTTCGGCAATCTCGAATTCGGCGCCACCTTCAACCGCTACACAGCCACCATCGGCCGCAATTTCGCGCTGGGCAAGCCGACGCCGCGCATGGCCGAACTGCACGACATCGTGCTGCGCGCCGGCGACGCCATGATCGCGGCGATTCGCGACGGCGTGCCGGCAACCGTGCCGCACCAGGCGGCCCGCGCCGTCATCGGCGAGGCCGGGCTCGAAGCCTGCCGTGTCCACACGTCCGGCTATGCGCTGGGGCCAGGCTTTCCGCCGAGCTGGGCCGAGCCGCTGCACATGATCGGCGACAGCCCGCACATGCTGAAGGCCGGCATGGTGGTCACCATCGAGCCGCCGGTCTATATCGGCGCCGAAGGCCTTGGCGCCCGCATCATCGACAATGTGCTTGTCACCACGGCCGGTGCGGAGGTGCTGTCCCGCACGCCGCGCGACATCATCGTCGCGGGCTGAGCCTCCCTACCCTCCAAGCTCATGCGCGATCTCGGCACAAGCGAGCTTCAGCCGCGCCAGCATGGCCTCGAAATTGGGCGCGGCGCTGCGTCGGCTGACCGCCGCCACCGTCACGCAGGCCACGGCGCGCCCGTCGCCGGCGATGATCGGACAGACGACGTCGGTCACGCCGATGATGTCGCGGCTCTCGTGGATGATGGCGCCGCGCTCGCGCACCGCGTCGAGTTCGGCGGCGAGCGTCGTCGGGTCCGGCGGCTCACGCATCAGCATCAGGCATTCGGCGATCATCCGGTCACGCACGGGCTTGGGCTGGAACGCCATCAGCACCAGGCCGGAATGGGCATCCGCCAGCGGCCGGCGATAGCCGAGCTTGAGCGAGAAGTTCATGTCCGCCCCGCCCGATGCCGCCGCGATGATGACGGTTTCACCGCGATGCGCGACGACCAGATGCGCCGCCTGGTGCACCTCCTCGGCGAAGCGCTCGACGATGGGGGCCGCCGTGCTGACCAGGTCGCGGGCGCGCGCCGTCTGCATGCCAAGCCCGAACAGCTTGTTCGACAGCATCAGCCCCTCGCCGCCCTCATCGCGCTGGAGGTAGCCGCGCGCAAGCAGCACATGGACCATGCGGAAGATCTCGTTCTTCGATCGCCCCAGTTCCTCGGCGATCTGGCGCGTGCCCATGCGCTGGCCGGCATTGGCCAGCAATTCGAGGATATCCAACCCCTTTTCCAGGGCCGGCGCGCTGTAATTCAGCTTGTCGTCCGTCATTTGCATCCGCTTCATAGATGACGCTTGACGTCACATATGAAGCGACGATAGCGTGGTGTCCAGCAAATCCGAGCGGAAAATAGCGATCTGCCTGGAGTTGCATAGGGGGACGCTCTACTTCCATGAGCTATAATTTCAAATTTGATGTCCTGCTGCGCTATATCCCCGAGATTGTGCAAGGCGTGCTGCTGACCTTGCAGTTCTCGGTCGTCACCATGCTCTGCGGCCTTGCCATCGGCTTGATCGTCGCCATGGCCTCGATCAGCCCGCTGATGCCGCTGCGCGCCTGCGCTCGCGTCTATGTCGAGGCGCTGCGCAACACGCCGCTGCTGGTGCAGCTGTTCATCGTCTTCTTCGGCCTGCCTTCGATCGGCATCAAGCTTGGCGCCAACACCGCTGCGCTGATCGCGCTGTCGATCAACATGGGCGCCTATGGCGCGGAGATCCTGCGCGCCGGTTTCCAGTCGGTGCGCCAGAGCCAGGTCGAGGCTGGCCGCTCGCTCGGCCTCACCGCCGGCCAGACCTTCCGCCATGTCGTGCTGTTCCAGGCGGTCAAGACCATCTACCCGGCGCTGGCCAGCCAGTTCGTGCTGATCATGCTGACCACCAGCGTCGTCTCCTCCATCGGCGCCACCGAGCTGTTCCACCAGGCCGCCTTCATCGACTCGCGCACCTACCGCTCCTTCGAGACCTACACGCTGATCACCATTTCCTATCTCGTGCTGACCCTGGGCTTCCGGGCCTTCTTCGCCGGCGTCTACTGGATGGTCTTCGTCAGGAGGCCGCGCCGATGATCCGCGAATTTGGCGGCACCGATATCGTCTACCTGATCGAGGCCGCGCGCTGGACGATGCTGCTGGCGCTCACCGCCACGGTGGGCGGCGGGCTGCTCGGCATCGTCGTCGCCGTCCTGCGCGTCATCCCATTCAAGCCGCTCAACTGGCTGGCCATCGCCTGGATCAACCTGATCCAGGGCACGCCGCTACTCGGCCAGCTCTTCGTCTTCTTCTTCGGCCTGCCGCTGATCGGCCTCTCGGTCGACGCCTGGACGGCGGCGGCACTTTCCCTGTCGATCTACGCTTCGGCCTTCTTCGGCGAGATCTGGCGCGGCAGCCTGCAATCGGTGTCGCAGCGGCAATGGGAGGCGGGTGCCGCGCTCGGCCTCACCTACGCGCAGCGCCTCGGCCATGTCGTGCTGCCGCAGGCGATCCGCATCTCCGTCGCGCCGACCGTCGGCTTCCTCGTCCAGTTGGTGAAGAACACCTCGCTCACCGCGCTGATCGGCTTCGTCGAACTGACCCGCGCCAGCCAGATCATCAGCGGCGCGACCTTTGCCCCGCTGCCGGTCTACCTCACCGCCGCCGCCATCTATTTCGTCATCTGCTTTTCCCTCTCCCAGCTCGCCCGCATGCTGGAAAGGAGACTTCATGTCGCTCGTTGAAATCGCCGATATCCGCAAGCGCTTCGGCGCCATCGAGGTGCTGAAGGGCATCTCGCTCAACGTGGAAAAAGGCGAGATCGTCGCCGTCATCGGCCGCTCCGGCTCGGGCAAGTCGACCATGCTTCGCTGCATCAACGGGCTGGAGAAGGTGCAGGCCGGCCGCATCGTCGTCGACGGCATCGACGTCACCGCGCCCAGGGCCGACCTCAACCTTCTGCGCCAGCGCGCCGGCATGGTATTCCAGAGCTACAATCTGTTCCCGCATCTCAATGTCGAGCGCAACGTCACGCTGGCGCTGAAGCTGGTGCGCAAGCTCGACACGCCGGCCGCCCGCGAAGTCGCCCGCGCCGTGGTCGCCAAGGTCGGCCTCGCCGACAAGCTGCTTGCCTATCCCGACGAATTGTCCGGCGGCCAGCAGCAGCGCGTCGCCATCGCGCGCTCGCTGGCCATGCAGCCGACCCTGATGCTGTTCGACGAGATCACCTCGGCGCTCGACCCCGAACTGGTCGGCGAAGTGCTGCGCGTGCTCGAAAGCGTCGCCAGCGAAGGCATGACCATGATGCTCGTCACCCATGAGATGAACTTTGCCAAGAACGTCGCCGACCGCGTGATCTTCATGCATGAGGGCCGCATCCACGAGGATGGGCCAGCGCGTGAGACCTTGCTCGAGCCTCGTACGGCCGAACTCAGGAGCTTCCTGAGCGCCGTCCTTCACTAGGAAAAGAAAGTCCAACCAGAAAAAGGGGAAGTTCCATGTTCAAGCATCTCACCAGGATCGTCACAGCCGTGCTCCTGGCCGGCGCCGTCTCGGCAATGCCGGCGCGAGCGGCCGACCTGCAGAAAATCCTGTCCGCTGGCACGGTGCGCATCGGCGTGCCGATCGACGTGCCGCCCTTCGGTTCGGTCGACGCCAAGAACGAGCCGGTCGGCCTCGATGTCGACATGGCCAGGAAGATCGCCGAGGCGCTGGGCGTCAAGCTCGAACTGCAGCAGATCACCGGCGCCAACCGCGTGCCCTATCTGGTCACCGACCGCCTCGACATCGTCATCGCCGCCATGGGCGCGACGCCGGAACGCGCGCTGCAGATCGCCTTCACCTCGCCCTATGCGGCGCTTTCGATCGGCGTCTTCGGCCCCGACAGCATCACGGTGAAGAGCCCGGCCGAGCTCAAGGACGAGACCATCGCGGTGGCGCGCGGCACGACGCAGGATCTCGAACTGACCAAGGCCGCGCCCAACGCCAAGATCGTGCGCTTCGACGACGACGCCACCGCCGCAGCCGCTTTCACCTCCGGCCAGGCGCAACTGCTGGCCACCGCCGATGTCGTGGCCAAGGATTTGATGGACAAGGACGCCAAGGTGCAGCTGAAACCCAAATTCATCCTGCAATTCTCGCCCTGCTACATCGGCATCCAGCAGGGCAGCCCGGAGCTGCTTCGCTGGCTCGACACCTACATCCATCTCGGCATGCTCGACGGCTCGCTCTCGGCGCTGTCGCAGAAGTGGATCGGCACCACGCTGCCGACCCTGCCGCCGATCTGACTTCTTCGGCGGCGGGGGCCTTTCCGCCCTCGCCGCCTCTCCCTCGCCACCTCCATCCCCTAGAGTTTCAAAGAGAAACATGGCCCGCATGTCCACCGCCCGCACCACCATCGATTTCGACCGTTCCGGCAAGCAGATCGGCTTCGTCGACATTCCGCATTCGCCGCATGACGACGCCTGGGGCGCGACCCGCATTCCGCTCGCGGTGATCCGGAACGGCAGCGGGCCGACCGTCATCCTGCAGGCCGGTAACCATGGCGACGAGTATGAGGGGCCGATCACGCTCGGCGAACTCATCCGCGATCTCGACCCGGGCATGGTCAGCGGCCGCATCATCTTCCTGCCGGCGATCAACCTGCCGGCCGTGCTGGCCGGCCGCCGCACCTCGCCCGTCGACGGGCTGAACCTCAACCGCACGTTCCCAGGCGATCCAACCGGCACCATCACCCAGCAGATCTCGGCCTATGTCAGCGACGTCGTCATGCCGCTTGGGCATGCCTATATGGATCTTCACTCCGGCGGTTCCTCGCTCAACATCCTGCCCAGCGCCATCATCGAGCCGGCGCCCGACGCCGCCCACCGCAAGCGCAACACGGAGGCGGTGCTCGCCTTCGATGCTCCGCTCACCGTCGTCATCGACAATCTCGGCGAGCCGCGCACCTCCACGGCCACATCGGTGAGGGCCGGGCTGACCACGGTCGGCACCGAGATGGCCGGCGCCGGCACGGTCTCGCTCGACGCGCTCGGCATCTGCCGCAAGGGCGTGCGCAATGTGCTGAGCCACCTCGGCGTGCTGCCGCCGACAGGCAGGCCGCCTGCCGCGAGGCCCGAAAACATCCTGCGCATTCCCGGCCATGACGGCTATGTGCTGGCCACCACCAATGGCGTGTTCGAACCGTTCCACGCGCTGGGCGCCGAGGTCCATGCTGGCCAGGACGCCGGCCGCATCCACGACCTGGCCGACCCCGGCCGCGCGCCCGAGACCGTGCGCTACCTCTCGGACGGCATCGTCTATGGCCGCCGCCAGCCCGGCCGTGTCGTTGTCGGCAATTGCTGCGTCACCGTCGCTACGCGCTATGAAGGAGAGCTGGCGTGATCGCGCTGGAAGACATCCGTACTGCCGCCGCGCGCATCGAAGGCAATGTCAGGCGTACGCCGATGATTGCCGCCGGCAACCTCAAGACGCCGCTGGCCGGCGGCGTCGACCTGCTGCTGAAGCTGGAACTGCTGCAGGTCACCGGATCGTTCAAGGCACGCGGCGCCACCAACAGGCTGCTCTCGCTCGACCCCGCCGCGCTGGAGCATGGCATCGTCACCGCGTCGGGTGGCAACCATGGCATAGCCACCGCCCGCGCGGGCCTCATGGCCGGTGTGCCGGCCACCATCTTCCTGCCGACCAACGCCTCGCCGGCCAAGATCGAGAAGCTGCGCGCCTGGGGAGCGGCCACCCACATTGTCGGCTCGGCCTGGCACGAATCCAACGAGGCCGCGCAAGCCTTCGTCCGCGAAACCGGCGCCGTCTATTTCCATCCCTTCGCCGACCCGGCTGTGGTCGCCGGGCAAGGCACGGTCGGCCTCGAAATCCTCGACCAGATGCCGGATGTGACGACAGTGTTGGTCGCCATGGGCGGCGGTGGGCTGGTCAGCGGCGTGGCGACAGCGATCAAGGCGCTGGCGCCGCATGTGCGCGTTATTGGAATTGAGGCCACAGGCTCGCCGGTGCTGCTGCGCGCCCTCGAAGCCGGACACAATGTGGCCCTGGACAAGATCACGACATCTGTCGCGACGATGGCCTGCGCCAAAACCGACGATCGCATCTTCGACATTGTGCGCGATAGCGTCGATGAGATCGTGCTTGTCGACGATTCCGAGATGCTGTGCGCCGCCAAAAGCTTGTGGTTCGAGATGGGCCTTGCGGCTGATCTAAGCGGTGCTGCCGCGGTTGCCGCAATTGCGGAGGGTCGGGTGCGGTTCAGCTCAGGCGAGTGCGTCTGTGCCATCATCTGCGGCGCCGGACCAGATGGAATTCAAGGATAGAGCTGACCGAATGTCAGCAGCGAAAAATACCAGACCAAGTTCCAGACTGCGTTTTATGCGACTTTCGAGCACAGACCGGAAACATCGACCGTTTCCGTTCATCGCCCAAGGCCAGTGTAGCGTTGGAAAGCCAAAGTGGGGGTGTCGTTCGTGCGTTTCATATTCGGTGGGGAACCTGTTGACGGTTACTCCAAACAGGTCAACCCGACAGGCCCGGACCAGTGGTCGAGATGACTTCCCCCGTTGCAAGGTTCTCCAGGAATGTCGTCGACGGGACGAAGAACAATGTGCCAGTGACTGCGCGGCTGAAGTCCAGTAACCGATCGTAGTTGCCTGGCGGCCGGCCGATGAACATGTTTTCCAGCATCTGCTCGATTCTGCGCGGAGAACGGGCGTAGCCGATGAAATAGGTACCGAACTCACCCTTGCCGACGTCGCCGAACGGCATGTTGTCGCGTACGATTTCCAACTGCTCTCCGTCCTCGACGATCGTGGTCAGCGCATTGTGCGCCGAGGTCGGTTTCACGTCATCGTCCAGTTCGATATCTGAGAGCTTTTTTCTGCCAACAATTCCCTCTTGATCCTCGATTGGAAGCGCGTTCCATGCTTTCAGATCATGCAGGTACTTCTGCACGATCACATAGCTGCCTCCGGCAAATGAGGGGTCCTCCTCGCTGATGATCGCGGCCTTGACGGCGCGCTCATCCACCGGGTTCTCTGTGCCATCGACGAAGCCGATCAGGTCGCGGTCATCGAAATAGTTGAAGCCGTGCACCTCATCCGCCGTGGAGACTGCGCCGTCGAGCTGCGACATGATCTGTGTCGCCAGTTCGAAGCAAAGGTCCATACGCGATGCACGAATGTGAAAGAGGATGTCGCCCGGCGTCGAGACGGCATGATGCTGACCTTGGATTTCGCGAAATGCATGCAGGTCCTTCGGTCTGGGGGCTCCAAACAAGCGGTCCCAGACATCGGAACCAAACGCCATGACACACGAGAGCCGGCCCTCGAGGTCACGGGAGCCGACCGCGCGCAGAAGTGTGGAAAGATCGCAACATAAGGCGCGCACGGTCGCTTCGTGTTCTGGTCCGGAAATGACCGTCACAACAAGAAATATCGCGGCCCGCGTCAGTTGCGCGACGACCGGTTGAGCAACAGCGGATGGCAATGTCGAATCCACAACAGATCCCTTTCAATCTTGATCGAAACGCCACTGGTCGACCGGCATAGGGCCGGAGGGGCGGAGTTGGATTTACCCAATTCGCGGATCATCTCCGCATCAGTTGGTCACGAGTTCGCCCGATCAGTATTCGCCGACGTCTATGACTGCCTGGGCGAAAGCCTGTGGGGCTTCCTGCGGCAAGTTGTGGCCAATTCCGCCCGTGATGGTCCGATGCGCGTATCTGCCCGAAAATTTCTTGGCATAGGAACTGCTGTCGGGGTGGGGTGCGCCATTGGCATCCCCCTCAAGGGTGATGGTCGGCACCGTGATCAACGGGCTCTCGGCCAGCCGTTTTTCCAGGCCGTCATATTCCGGTTCGCCTTCGGCAAGCCCGAGCCGCCAGCGGTAATTGTGAATGACGATGCTGACGTGATCCGGGTTGCCGAGGCTCGCCGCGCTGCGCTCAAAGGTGGCGTCATCAAAATCCCATTTCGGCGAGGCGATCCGCCAGATAAGGTTTGCAAAATCGCGCCGGTATTGTTCGTAGCCGGCCCGGCCGCGTTCCGTCGCAAAATAGTACTGATACCACCATTGGAGCTCGGCCTTCGGCGGCAGCGGCATTCTGTTTGCCGCGAGACTGCCGATCAGATAGCCACTGACCGAAACGAGAGCTTTGCAACGCTCCGGCCAGAGCGCCGCTATGATGCAGGCTGTGCGCGCGCCCCAATCATAGCCGGCGACGATTGCCTCGCCGATGTTCAGCGCGTCCATCAATTCGATGACATCGACAGCCAGCACAGACTGCTGGCCGTTGCGGACAGTCTGACTTGAAAGAAAGCGCGTGGTGCCACAGCCACGCGAATAGGGAACGATCACGCGATATCCCGCCATCGCCAACAGGGGAGCGACATCGACAAAGCTGTGGATGTCGTAGGGCCAGCCATGAAGGAGGATAATAACGGGACCATTGGACGGACCAGCTTCAGCGTAGCCGACGTTCAGCAGGCCGGCGTCGATTTGCCTGAGCGCTGCGAACGAGGCAGCCGGCAATGGTCCTGCCGTTGCTCCGTCCAGCCCTGAAACGCGTTGCGCCTCGGCTGAGCGAACTGTCGCGAACTGAGCAGCAGCCAGACCCATTGCAGCAACGCCGACGAACGCCCTGCGATAGGGATCAATTTGTCCCGGCCGTCTTGTATTTTCCATTCTTGCAACCTCTTTCACGGCACCGTCCGGATGCCACCTGTTATGGCGCGGCACCGGCATCAGCTTCATTCATCGGCTTGGCGTTCCCGGCCGGCATGCCTTGGCAACCCCCTTGGACAGCCGAGGCGTCGGTGGCTCCGCCGAGCGCTGTTCAGACATACATTGAGCTGGAATGACGCGATCACATGGGAAGGTCATGCCGAGTCCCGCCTCGCCTTCCATGCTTAGAAATTCGGGGCGTAGCCCGTCGCCGCGCTTGGTAGCGATCAGGTGGAGGTTCTGCAGGAACAGAAGCATGGACAAACTCCTTCGTAATGTGTCGTGGCTGAAGGTTGACACGACACGCGGCCGGTCTCGCACTTAGACAAGGCCCTCGCGCTTCATTGCGATGCGAACGGCCGGACGGGCCGCTATTCGGGCGCGCAACGCTTCCAAAGGAGCTGGAACAGGGACTTGGAAGCGGACTGCCCAAAGAAGCATCACGAAAAGGTAGAAGTCCGCTACGCTGGGTTTCTCGCCGAACAGAAAATCCGTCTTGAGACCGTCCGCGAAGAGATCAAGTTGCGATGTAATCGTGGTCCGCGCCTTGGCCTTTTCAGCATCGCTGCCTTGGTGCCACATGGGTTTGAAGCTTCGGTGTATTTCGGTCGAGACGTAGGTCAGCGCTTCGAGAACGCGGGTACGGCCCATTGGCCCTTCCACTCCCAGTGCCGGGTACTGCGACGCAATCCAATCGAGGACGGCGATATTTTCTGTCAGCGTTTCCCCGCTATCCAGCACGAGGGCAGGAACATACCCCTTGCGCGTGACCGTGGTGAAATCATCACCGGAGCCCGTTCGTTTGGTTTTGAGATTGACCGTTTCGCGCTCGAAGGCGGCACCCGCCTCCTCCAGTGCTATGTGGTCGGCCAGGCTGCAGGCGAGAGGGCTATAGTAAAGTTTCACGGGTTTTCCCTTTTTGAATCCTGACGAAGCTTCGCAATTGTCCGGCGGCGGCGCCCGCCTAGCTGGGCACTTGCCAGCGGCGTCCATCAGGTTCCAGAAGATCTCACTTGCCGGGGAGGAAGGCTACGACACCGACAGGTAGGCGTGCCTATGCCGAGGTATGATCAAGCCAAGCAATCGTTCTGCGATTGCCCGTGCAATGCCGGAATCCCGCTCAAGTGGGGAACGGCAACAACCAAGGATTCGCATCCACTACGCCTGGCGTCCTCGAAAGTCCCGCAGTCCTTCGCTCAGGGCTCATAAACGAAAGTATTGGACACATGGGCCCTTGGCACGATGGCCCACATCCCGCTGCGGCCGGCATAGTTCAACTCGAAATGAGCAAACGCGAACGGCGAAAGGCCGCGGCCGGGTTTTCCGACTGCACGCCGACGCACTGAAGCAGCTTTCCAATCAGAGGAGTCGTCGTCATGGCCGAGCTATCCCAGACCGAAACCGGCACTGCCGCATTGCCCGCCGAGGCTGTGGCCGCGGTGGAAGTCGACGTCTCCTCGCTGATGCCGGGAATGTCGCTGGTCGTGCAATGGCGCGGCAAGCCCGTCGTCGTGCGCAACCGCACGGAGAAGGAAATCAAGGACGGCAGAGCTGTCAGCTTGGCCGAGCTCAAGGATTCGGTCGCCCGTAACGCCAATCTGCCGGCCGATGCGCCTGCAATCGACGCCAACCGCACAGCGCCGGGCAAGGAAGCCTGGATCGTGATGGTCCAGGTCTGCACGCATAGCGGCTGCATCCCGGTTGGTCAGCAAGGCGAGTTCGGAGGCTGGCTCTGCCCGTGCCACGGCTCGCAATACGATACTGCCGGCCGCATCCGCAAAGGCCCAGCGCCCGAGAACATGGCGGTGCCGGTGTTCCAATTCATTTCCGACACCAGAATCCGTATCGGCTGAGATGGGGCAATTTCGATGAGCGACAAAAATTCGACCTATACGCCCAAGACCGGTATCGAACGCTGGTTCGACGCCCGCCTGCCGCTGCCGAGGTTGGTGCACGATAGCTTCATCGTCTATCCCGTCCCGCGCAACTTGAACTACGCCTATACGTTCGGCGGCATTCTCACGGTCATGCTGGTTTCGCAGATCCTGACCGGGATCGTGCTTGCCATGCATTACGATCCAGATACCGGGTTGGCCTTCAATTCAGTCGAGAAGATCATGCGCGACGTGAATTCGGGATGGCTGCTGCGCTCTCTCCACGCGAACGGCGCCTCCTTCTTCTTCATTGCCGCCTACATCCATATCTGCCGCGGGCTCTACTACGGCTCTTACAAGGCGCCGCGTGAGCTGCTGTGGGTGCTCGGATGCACCAACCTCTTGCTTATGATGGCGATCGCCTTCATGGGCTATGTGCTGCCCTGGGGACAGATGTCGTTCTGGGGAGCCACCGTCATTACCAACTTTTTCACGGCCATCCCACTGGCCGGCGACTGGTTCCAGCGGCTCCTGCTCGGCGGTTTCGCGGTCGGCAATCCGACGCTGAATCGCTTCTTTGCGTTGCATTACCTGTTGCCGTTTGTGCTTGCAGGTGTGGTGACCTTGCATGTCTGGGCGCTTCACGTCGTCGGGCAGAACAATCCAGCCGGCATTGATGTGAAATCAAAAACCGATGTCGTGGACTTCACACCCTATGCGACCGTCAAGGACGCGTTCGGCATCATCGTGTTCCTGTTCTTCTTCGCCTATTTCGTCTTCTACCTGCCGAACTATCTCGGCCATCCTGACAACAACACCGTCGCAAATCCGCTCAAGACGCCTGCGCACATGGTGCCGGAATGGTACTTCCTGCCCTTCTATGCGATCCTGCGCGCCATCACCTTCAATGTCGGGCCGATCGATTCCAAACTTGGTGGCGTGCTCGCCATGTTCGGCTCGATCGTGGTGCTTTTCGTCGTGCCGTGGCTCGACCGGTCCAAGGTTCGCTCGGCCGTTTACAGGCCATGGTACAGGGTGTTCTTTTGGCTCTTCGTCGCCAACGGACTGTTTCTCGGCTGGCTTGGTTCGCGGCCGGCCGAAGGGAATTACGTCGTCATGTCTCAGTTGGCGACGCTTTACTACTTCGCCTTCTTCCTGATCGCACTGCCGGTGCTAGGCTTAATCGAGAAGCCACGGCGGCTGCCCAACTCGATCACTGAAGCGGTGCTCGAGAAGAACAAGGGGGCCGGCGGCAAAGGCGCGATCGCCGTGGCCGGCGACCAAACGTAGATGGGAAGAGGCGATGATCGTGTCTCGCCAGCCCGTCTCAAAGGCGCCGATAGCAACACGCTTTGGACCGAACCGTTGCGTCGAGGCGACGAGACAACTTTATGTCGAGCGCCAGCAACCGCTCTGCTCCGAATGATGAAAAACAGGGATTGCGATCATGGTCGATCTGGGTCCGGTGATGAACTGGTGGAACTCACCTCTGATCTACATCGTGTCGCTCGGCCTCGCCGGAATCGTCGTTTGGAACCTCGTTCCGGGACGCTTCGCCAATGCGAGGTTGATCGTCCAGCTCGTCTTTTTCCTCGCAATGTCGATCATGGTTCTCGAACTGCGGGTCGTCCCATACGAGCCCGCACGAAGCGATGGGACGACCAGTGGAGCGATCCTCATCGGATCGGTCAAGCTGCTGTGGTGGGTCCATCTTGCCTGGGCGCTAATTGGGTTTGTCCGTATCTATATCGTGTTCGAGCGGCAGCCGCGCGAGGCACGCCTCCTGCAGGATGTCGTGGTCGGCATCATCTATACGGGAATGCTCCTTTCAATCCTGGCGTTCGTCTTTGCCGTGCCGGTCGGAACGCTCATCGCCACGTCGGGCGTCTTTGCCGTCATGCTAGGTTTGGCGCTCCAGAATACGCTTGGCGACGTATTTTCGGGAATCGCGCTTAACCTCGGCCGCCCTTATGTGCTTGGAAACTGGATCATTCTGAACGACGGAACCGAGGGCCGCGTCGTAGAGACCAATTGGCGCTCGACCCAACTCCTCACCCCGGCCCACAACGTCATCGCACTTCCGAACAGCCTTGTCGCCAAAATCGGGGTAACAAACCTTAGCGGCCCAGACGAGAGCCATGGACTTACCGTGACGGTAAAGATGACTCTGACCAAGACGCCGGCTATCATCGTAGACACGATGCGCATGGTCCTCCTGAGCTGCAACTCGATCCTCCAAGACCCTTCGCCCGTGGTAGCCATCACAAGCCTGGATGCGGCGGCAATCGGGATCGAGCTGTCATTTCGCGTCGCCAGCCTTGACCAGCGGATTACAGCTCGGAACGAAATTTTCGATCTGGTCTATCGCCATTCAAGGTCGGTCGGGGTGCTGCTGGCAGCGCCACTTTCGGCTTCGATTGCCATGACCTCCCAGCCAATCGACGGGACGGCGACCTCCCAAGGCTTCGCCGCGATCGACCTGATCAAGGCCATACCGATCTTCTCGACGCTAACGGATGCCGAGCAGGAGGCGCTTGCCGCGACGATCCTGGTTCGCAGCTACCGCAAGGGCGACGTCATTGCAGAACAAGGAGAGATGCTGCCATCCCTCATGATTGTCCGGAAGGGCGTCATCGTCCGGCAACATGTCCAAAGCAATGCTAACGTGCAGGAGGTTGGCCGGCTTGCACCTGGCGACTTCTTCGGCGAGACCGGCCTGCTCGCAGGTATTGGCGAGACGTCGACATTGCGGGCGATGACCCACGTCTTGGTCTACGAGATAGACCAGCAGAGGTTCGCGCCGCTCCTGCACGACAGGCCCGAGATGGCCGAAGATCTTGCGGCAACCCTGTCGAGGGGGACGTTGGCCTATGGCGAAACCGGCATCCCCGGCCAGCAGCACAAGAGCTCCAAATTTGCGCTCCTGAAAGCCATTCAGGCTGTCTTCCACACCGCCCCATTGGAGCACGCTCGAGCACGTGGTCGACCAGGCATTCGAAAGGACTAGATTCATGACCATCCGCCAAAGCGACATCGTCGGCATCGACCCACTTAGGCAGCCGAGTATGCGTGATTTTGCCGACGGTTTGAAGGTACGGCGCGTACTGCCCTCCTCGAACCGCCTGATGATCGGTCCCTACATATTGTTCGACCATTTCGGCCCCGCGGTATTCGACGCAGGTCGCGGTTTCGACATGGGGCCGCATCCGCATATCGGGATTGCGGCCGTGACCTATCTGTTCGACGGGGAGATTATCCATCACGACAATCTCGGTGAAGTGCAGACCATCCGCCCCGGCGAGGTCAACTGGATGACGGCCGGGTCCGGCATCGTCCATTCCGAACGCACGTCGCCAGAAGCCCGAGCACCAGGAAGCAATCTCTTCGGCGTTCAGGCCTGGGTGGCCCTCCCCACCAAGCACGAAGAAGTTGCCGCCCACTTTTCACATTATGGCGCTCCCGAAATCCCACGGATCTGTGGCGACGGGGTCGAGTTCACTTTAATCGCCGGGGTTTCCGACGGGTTGGTGTCTCCGGCAAGGACGTACTCCGACCTGGTCTGCGCCGAAATCGTGCTCACCAGCAGTGCGCGATATCAGGTGAAACCCGGATATCTCGAGCGTGCGATCTATGTTGTCGCCGGCGAGATCGAAGTCATGGGCCAACTTGGCACGTTCGGTGAAGGCGAATTGATCATGCTGGAGCCGGACGCTGAGATCGTGCTCCAGGCGCCTGCCTTCCATGCCGCGCGGCTGATGCTGATCGGCGGCGAGCCTCTTTCCGAACCACGTTATGTTCATTGGAACTTCGTCTCCTCCTCAGCCGAACGGATTGAGCAGGCAAAGGCGGACTGGCGCGAAGGCCGCTTCCCCGACGTACCAGGCGAACACGGGTTGATGCCTCTGCCACAGGAAGAATAGGGCGGTGACGGTTTCGGCGGTGGCCACATCCGCCGGTCGCCGGCGGCGTTATGACATCGAGTAGAGTTTGCGCATCGTGCCCTCGTCGATTTGACCGTCGAACCAGACGTCGAAGATGGTCTTGAGCAGGAACTCGTCGTTACTTGCTTCGGAAAACAGCGTTAGGGACGCGTGCAATTTCTTTGTATCTTCATCACCGAAGACCGCGCGAGCACTTAGATTGGAAAGTCGTTGCAGTGTGCCGACGCATTCCCGATAACGACCGCCCAGTATCGGCGATTGGAGGTAAGCGCCTGCCTCGTCGAGTGATGTGATCGCGTACGGATCGGCGTCAGTGTCGCTTAGCCCGGCAGCCAACCTCGGGAAGATCAACTCCATGTATGGAGTACACATCACGCCTCGACGCAGTATAGCCAGGGCGTCGCCGTAGACCGGATCCTGAGCGTTGACGAACCTCTGCAAATTATATTGGTCGTCCATCTCGACTCAGACCTTTTTTTGCAAACAGCTGTATTCGGGGCCTGATCACCCTGCAACGACATCGGTGTATTCCGGATACCTGGCGACGAAGCCGCTCATGAAGGGACACTTCAAGACCGCTTTGCGGCCCGTTTTGCGGAGCAATTCGAAGGTGCCTTGCGCCAACCGCGACGCGATCCCCTGTCCGGAAAATTCCAAAGGCACTTCGGTATGTATCAACACTACCTTGCCGTCTTGGAGCGAATAGTAGGCCACTGCGAAGGCTTGACCGGTGATCGGGAGCTCGAACCGATGCTGCTGAATGTTTTCTGTGACCTTTGCGTGCATCTCTATCTCTCGATGTGCGTTGCGTGAGGCTGGATGTAGCTTGCCCGGTCGCTATCGCATCGCGGGCAGACGTAGCGTGACAGTTGTGCCTGCCCCGGGCGCGCTCTGAATATCGATGCTTCCGCCTGACTCTTCGGCAAAGCGCTTGACCATTGGCAGGCCGACGCCGCCGAGGCCCTCCGTTTTTGTGGTGAAGAAGGGATCGAATGCGAAGGCAATCGTCTCGGCGGTCATTCCCACACCGTGGTCGGCGGTGGTGATATCCACCTGAGCGGCTGAGGAGCCATCAAAGACCACTGCGGTATTTATCGAGATCAGGCCTCCGTTGGGAGATGCATCGCGCGCGTTGAATACCAGGTTCAGAATCGCGTTCTGCAAATCCAGGCGATTGCACCTCACTGAAGGCAAGTCCGGCGTCACTCGAACCTCGAGGCGGATCTTGGGATCCGACGCACTTCGAATGAGGGTCTCGATTTCAGCCAGACAGGCGCCGACATTTGCATATTCGCTTTCTCTGCGGCTCTCTCGGGCGGAACTGATAGTCTGGCGGACAAGCGCGCCGGCTCGTTCCAGGGCAGTTCTGGCGCCCGAAATTACATGCCCAAGCGCTGGAGCCGCCGAGACGCTCGGGTCACGGGCCAGGTGATTCAATGCCGACGAGGCGACCTGGATGAGATTGCCAAGGTCATGAACGATGCCGGCGGTCGCTAGCTGAATGGGCAGGCCATCTCGTGGAATCTCGGGCGGGCTGTCGAAGACATCCACTTTCACTTCCGGACGAGACATTGTAACCCTCATGTTTGCTCACGCAGAATTCAGTTGCTTGAAGACGGTACAATAGAGGACGGGAGTGGTCGATTAGATCGAGTAAGAAGCCAAACCATATTGCAGTATATGTCCCGCGATCTGCGGACCATCGCCAGTGGGGGACCAAACATCTCGCGAGACAGATCTCCCGCTCTTTCGTGCTCATCGCACCGTCGCGAGATTCTCCTCTATTGGTAGCCAACGCCCCCGATATAGTTGGCGAGCAGCCGCTCCTGGAGCTCTTCCTGTTGGAAGAGCGCCTTCATCGCGTCGCGGATATCGAGGACGCCTATCGGCTTGGCGCCGCCGCCGAGCACCGGTAGGTTCTGGAGCCGCTGTGTTGTCATGGTCTGCCAGACCGAATGCAGGTCGTCATCGGGCCCACAGGATACGAAAGACCGGCTCATCAGTGTCGATACCGGCGCTTCCGCCGGCCCCGAATTCGCCAGATGACGGACAAGGTCGGACTTGCTCAGCACGCCTGCCGCCTCGCCACTGCCATGGCATACGACAACCAGGCCTATGGCAGGCTTGGACAGCCATAGCGCGGCTGCCCGCAGCGACGTGTCGAGGTCGACCGCCGCAAGGCGCGCCGATGTTTCTGGATGTAGACTGTCAATTCGCATGATGCCCTCTTGAGGCGTCTCGCGGCCGCAGCCGGAGAGATCAGGTTCGAGGTTTCGCTTACTCTTCGAAGGGAGTGTTCATCACAAAATCGACGGAAGACGGCGCCTTGTAGCCGGCCACAAAGCGCTCACCGAAATCCCGGGCAAAGTTGTCGTAGGTCGTTTCCGGGTTCACCTTGGCGATGTGACAAAAGCATCGCGTCATCCGCCGCTTCATTTGAAGACGCGGAAATTCGCCGACGATCCTGGCTATCTCGGCGGAAGAGATGAAACTGTATTGCAGGCCCACGACATCAAGGCAGATGCCGGCTGTGCACAGCGCCACCTCGGCCTCCTTGTAGAGGCCGATCGACGGCGTCGAGTTGAGTGCGACGCTGTCCCATATCAACTGAGCACGACGCTCGTCGAAGCCGCCTTGCCGGACGAAGGCGCGAGCCAGATCGGCGCCTTCCACCTCGAAACGGCGCGGCCCGGCGAAGGTCTCGTTGAGCGTGACGTCGTGCAACAGGGTTCCGACGGCAACAACTTCACCGTCGTGCTCGATGTTCTGGACCTGTGCGATGCGGACGGCGAAAAGCCATGATCGAACCACGTGGTTGAACAAATACGGTTCACATAGCTGGCGGGCATGTTCGATCGCCCGGCCGACAAGCGGCGTATCGGGGACCGAAACCCCTGCAAGCGTGCGCCTGGCGATCGCATCCATGTCAGTGCCTTTCCTTCGCCGATTGTGTGTCGGTTTGACGCCCTTACCTTGGCAAGGGCGTCACCAGTTCATTTCGCGTAGGTCGTCAGGTTGGTCTCGTTGGTATCGACGACGAAGATCGCAAGCAGGCGAGCGCGTTCCGTCTTGCTGGCGTTTTCACTGACGGCGTGATGGTCGCCCGGAAATTCCGAGAAGCTTTCGCCTGCACGGTACGTCTTCACGGGCCCACCGTTGACCTGGCTTCGGATCGCCCCCTCCAGCACCGTGGCATAGATGAACGCGGAACTGGGATGGGTATGCGCCGGCGATGTCCCGCCCGGCCCGTACTCGACGAGCACGGCTTTCAAGCTCTTGCCGGGCACATTTGGAAGGGCGTGGTCGTAGACGAGCTTCACGCTGTCCGCGTCTTTGGCCATTGCTGCGGTGACGGATGCGGCGGCGAGCGCTGCACAGAGGAGTTTCCTGATCATGTCCGATATCCTTGTTGGAATGAGAGCTAGGGAATGCTGGTCTGATGGGTCGCGAAACCGGCGTTCAGTACTTACGCCGGTGGCGTGTATCGGCTGAGCCAGTCGTCGAAGTGGACGGCGCCGATACGCGCGTTCTCGCCGGGGACAAGCGTTTGATCGTCGATTGCCACTTGACCGTAGTAGAGAGCGCCAGGATCCGAGACGATTTTGCGCGGATCGTTGGTGGCCTTTAGAAAGCGACCGACGAGCTCGCTCATACGAACGCGATCGGGGCCGGCAATTTCGATCGTGCCGTTCACTGGCGCTGCTAGGGCGACGTCCGCCATCGCATCGGCAACGTCGTCGGCTGCCATTGGTTGGAAGTACGCCGGTGACATGTGGACGGTATCCCCTACGGCGCCGGTGTTTGCGATGGCGGCGGTGAACTCGAAGAACTGTGTGGCGTGCACGATCGTGTAGGGGATAGCGGACTCCTTGATCAGCTTTTCCTGAAGCAGTTTGCCGCGGAAATACCCCATGTCCTGCAGCCGGTCGGTGCCGACCACAGACAGCGCGACGTGATGGCGGACGCCGGCGGCCGCTTCGGCTGCAAGAAGATTACGCCCGGATGCCGCGAAAAATTCGAGCGCGGCCTTTTCCTCGAATGACGGTGAGTTCGCGAGATCGACGACGACCTGTGCCCCGGCAAGAGCGACGGCCAGCCCTTCTCCGGTGACGGTGTTCACTCCCGAATTCGGTGAGGCCGCAAGCACGTCGTGTCCCTTCCTGCGCAGTCTTTCCACAGTCTTGGAACCGATCAGCCCGGTTCCGCCGATGACGACGATCTTCATTTCCAATCTCCTTTGTTGAGGGTGTTGATTTGCGGGGTGTTGGTCGAATGTCGGCTTTCCGGCGAGCTACTCGCTGGCCGATGCGGCGTCCTCGATAAGTGAGGTGACCTCGTCGGGGTGCGAGACCATGAGCGCGTGGGACGCACCCTCGATGACGACCGTCTTCACGGCGTGCGCGCGCTTGGCCATGAAGCTCATGACGGCTGCCGGGATATTTCGGTCATCGGTGCCGTAGATCATGTAGGACGGCAGCGTTTTCCATGAAGCTACGCCCGAGGGCTCGGCCAGGGCTGCCTGCGCGATCGGGCGTTGGGTGGCGGCCATCAGCGACGACTGCTCTTCGGGAACGTCAGCCGCGAACTGGGCTCGGAATTTGTCCGGCTGGATGAAGAGATCCTGGCCGCCGTTCGGCGACGCGACTGGAGCAAGCGCGCTTGCCAAAGTGCTGCCGGGAAACATGCTGGACAAGGTGGCGCTCGATTCGCCGTTATCCGGCGCGAATCCGGCCACGTATACCAAGGCCTTCACATTGGGATTGCCGTTGGCGGCTTCGGTGATCACGGGTCCGCCGTAGGAATGCCCCACCAGCACGATCGGTCCGGGAACCGACCGGATGATGGCCGAGACCGCCGCGGCATCGCTGGCGACGCTGCGGAGGGGATTGGCTGCCGCCTTCGCCACATAGCCGTCCCTGCCGAGTTTGGTTATGACCGCGTCCCAACTCGACGATTCGGCGAAGGCCCCGTGCACCAGCACGATCGTCGGCTTGGGCTTCGCTCCGGCCGCCTGCGCCGTTGCGCCACCCGCGACGGCAAGCGCGGCGGCCAGCGCCAGGATTCCAGTGACATTTCGCATTTGCTTTCTCCTTTGTCGGCCTTCCGTTTGACCAATGTGGAGAAGGATGCGCCGATCCGGGGCGCCGACCTATTGTGCGGAATGGTCGGTCATACGATGCCAAGGTGCAGGGTGGGTCATCGCTGCGATCAGGTGACCTGGGTATTCCGCACGCGGATCGCCGGCAGCGCAGGGGTTCGTGACCAATACAAATCCATGGAGCTGCTGCCTCCAAACACCACTGCCGCCCCGGCGTAACGGCAAGACTCCCACCGCGAACGACATTGCCCCTGACCTTAGGCCTTCACAGCCCATGCTTTCGTATGGATCAAACAGCCACATCGTCTGATCGTTCCGCAATGACGCAGCATTTATATTGTTATTGTGAATACGATCCAAAATTAACCATGGAGTTACCAAAATGAAGAACACATCTCTTGCTGCCGCAATCCTTCTTGTTGCAGCAGGAAACGCCGTCGCCGGAAGCGATCACTACGGATCAAACTCGGTCCAGCAACCCGCAACTTCTTCCGAGAGCATGCACACCTCCTCGATCAGGAAGACGGGCAACGATGCCGGCGTGCAGGAGACCGTGCGCAAGCCGATTGCTCCCAGCAAGGACCCGGGCCAGGGCATCTGGGGTCACTAGCACCCGAAAATTGTAGAACCTGGAAGGACCGGGGCGTCGCCCCGGTCCTCTTCACGCTTTCCAAAGGACCTTGAAAGTGCGTGGGGGCCCTGACACAGGTTCTGAGACCGGGGAGCTATAAAACCACCTTTCACCTTGGATCTGGCCGAGTGGGATGGCGATCGACGCTCGACCGTCAAACGGCAGCGACTTGGCTACCCCAGCTCAAAGCAATGCCATTCCGCCGTCGACCCGCAGATTGACACCGGTGACAAAACTGCTTGCGTCCGATGCCAGGAACAGAGCGGCTTTTGCCAGTTCTTCCGGCTGGCCCATTCGACCAAGGGGAATTGCTTCGGCCATGGACTTCTCGAAGGATGCTCGCATTTCGGCCGGGACACCCAGTTTGTCGAGAATAGCCGTATCCACGGGGCCGGGGCTGAGCACGTTGACGCGTATGCGACGCGATTTCAGTTCTATCGCCCAACTGCGCGCGAAGGCGCCGATGGCTGCCTTGGAGCCTGCATAAACGGCATGGCCTTCCAAGACCTTCTCGCTGGCGATTGATCCCGTCAGTATGACTGCGCCGCCATCGCGCATCAGCGGGATCAGTTTCTGCACACCAAAGAAGACGCCGCGCGCATTGATAGAGAACTGCGCATCGTACTCGGCTTCGGAAACTGCCGACGAATGCGTGATGGTGTTCACGCCGGCGTTCGCCATATAGATATCGAACGCCCCAAACCTCTGATGGATCTGTCGCGCGACATCCTCGTGGTGCGCCACGTCGGCTACATCACCCTGAATGCCCAGTGCGCCGGCTCCGATCTCGGAGACTGCCTCCTCGACCGCACGCTGTCTCCGGCCGGTGATTACGACCTGCGCCCCCTCCGACGCGAAAGCTTTCGCGGCGAATAGCCCAATCCCACTGTTTCCCCCGGTGATCAACGCGGTCTTTCCTGAAAGTATACCCATTTGCATTGCCTCTGATGATTTTCACGAGAGCCGCCGCAGTTGCCAACCGCAGTTCTCAGCGTGAACTCGGACGGCTGAGACCAGAAAGCATCTCCAGGAGCCATCGATGCTGAGTTTTCATAGTCAGGCTGGCCGCACCGGTGTTGTGCGGCCAGCCATGACCGCCGCTTGAGAGCACTAGCCCTTGATGAAGGCGAGCAGATCGGCGTTCACCTGGTCCTGGTGTGTGGCCGTGATCCCGTGGGGCGCGCCGGGGTAATATATGGCCTTTGCGCCCTTGATCAGCCGCTCCGACTTGACTGACGAATCCTTGACCGGGACGATCTGGTCGTCCTCGCCATGCAGGATCAAGGTCGGTATATCGAATTTCTTGAGGTCCTCGGTGAAGTCGGTTTCGGAGAACGCTTTGACGCATTCATATGCATTCACGAGACCGACCTGCATGCTCCAGAGCCAGAACTGATTCAGAACCCCCTGGGAGACCGTGGCGCCTGGCCTGTTTGCACCATAAAACGGCTGTGCGAGGTCCAGATAGTGCTGCGAGCGATCCTTGAGGAGGCCGGCCCTTATGCCGTCGAACACTTCGATCGGCAGACCTTCCGGATTGGCCGGCGTTTTCACCATGATCGGCGGAACAGCGGCGATAAGAACAGCCTTGGCCACGCGTTCCGTCCCGTGCCGCCCGATATAGCGAGCGACCTCGCCTCCCCCGGTTGAATGCCCGACCAGCGTGGCGTCCCGGAGATCCAGCGCCTCGATCACGGCTGCAAGATCGTCCGCGTAGCCATCCATGTCGTTGCCGGAGGTGGCCTGGCTGGAGCGGCCATGGCCCCGCCGGTCATGAGCAACCACGCGGAAGCCATTATGGGCCAGAAAGAGCATCTGTGCATCCCAGGCGTCGGAATTCAGCGGCCAGCCGTGTGAGAAGGTTATTGGCGGACCCCTACCCCAGTCCTTGTAATAGATTTCCGTACCGTCCTTGGTTGTGATGGTGCTCATTGTTTTGCGTCCTGATTGAGGGGTGGGAACATGTGGGTTTTGCTGGGCGCCGGATGACGAAGCGACTGGCAGTCCGGCTATGACCGCTGCTGAAAAACTGGCCAACAAGACGTCGCGGCGGGTTGCACCGAGGGTGAAAAGTCCATCCATACTCATCGTGTCCATCCTTGGTGAGCGGCTTCTCGGGTCGGCTCACCATCACGATCACCGGGTCGACCTGCACCGTCGCTTTCGGGGGGAGGAGCGGGCGAAGGAGCGGCGACGCCCGATGATCGTGATGGCTTGCGAGGGAGAAGATGCGCCGATCCGCCCCGCGAACCTATTCTACGCAAGCATCTGTCGTACGATGCCAAGGTGCAGGGTAGGTACGCCGAGGTGCTGGAACTGTCGCTGAGATGGGGCAAATGATGCGATGACGTTGGTTCGTGCGCGACGTGCCGCGTGCGGCTGTCACAAACACGACCTATCAAGCCGTATGAGGATTCTTCTCAAAACGAGGAGCGGCTGATCGCGAGCAAGTCACCGCCCGAACGGACCGCGATAGGTTTCGCCTACGTGGTCCTCATGTTGAGTAATCAACTCACCGCCGGCCAGAGCGCAATATGCTTAGGTGTACAACGCGTTATTATAACGACAAAGGCTTTAAAGCTTTCGCCTTATAGAAATTGCACGGCATTTGCCGCTCTTGGAGCACTTTGTACCTCACAACCCCGGAGTGCTTTATGCGCCTTAGCTTTCTTTCTGGTTTCCTCATTGCGGTTCTTGCTGCCGGGCCATCGACTTCTGCCAGCGCACCGCACTCCGGCGTGCCGCTCGGGCAATCGACCGACCTGTCGGCACGTATCGTCGACGGCAAGGCCGACGTTAACGGTGTGGCCTATCACTATTTGCTGGCAGCAGGCGGCCCGAAAACCGTGGTGTTGTTGCATGGTTGGGGCACGACCTCATACATGTGGCGCTTTGTAATGCCGCAACTGGTGGCGCGCGGTTACACGGTACTTGCGCCCGATTTGCGCGGTTTGGGGGACACCGCCAAGCCTGCGGCCGGCTACGAAAAGGCGGCGATTGCCGAGGATATTCGAGCACTTGTCAATCAGCTGAACCTTGGTCCGGTCCTCAATCTCGTCGGTCACGATATGGGTGGCATGGTCGCTTATTCCTATGCGGCGCAGCACCCGGGGGAAGTCACCACACTGGCAATCGTTGACGTCCCGCTGCCAGGCATCGAACCGTGGAACGAATTGATCCAAGGCCCTCGCACTTGGCATTTTCGCTTCCACTCCGTACGCGACGTGCCGGAAATGCTCATTGCCGGTCGCGAGCTTGAGTATTTAAAGTGGTTTCACAATGCAGAGGGGGTAAATACTCGCGCGTTCGACACCGAAGCCGACGAAGTCTACGGCCGTTCTTATGCCCAGCCTGGCGCATTGCGCGCAGGCTTCGAGTACTACCGGGCTTTCCCGCGTGACGAAGAACAGAACAAAGCCTTTGCAAAACACAAGCTGACGATGCCGGTACTCGGTATAAGCGGTTCGGGTGGCCTGGCATCGATGTACGAAGGCCATCTCCGCCACGTCGCCGAAAACGTACGGGCCGTAGTAGTCGAAGGCTCAGGCCATTGGGTTCCGGAGGAGCAGCCGGCCGCCGTCACAAGGGCCCTGATCGAATTCCTGCCACCAGCATACTAAGCTTCGCGGCTGGCTGAAGCACAACATTAGCGATAGTCGCCGTGATGGAGATACTCCGCTCCAAAGCTTTCCCAATGCGCCGCCGTTAGCTGGCGATGCGCGGCAAGAGCTTGGTAGTGTAGCCTCAACACCAGGTTACACGCGGCGATCATCGCTCTAAACTTCATGAAAATTTGTCTGAGTCCGGATCGTCCTGGGCAGGCTACTCTTAACGGAGAAGCGCCAGCCGCTGGGCGATCCTATCGGACGGAGGCGAGGTTCACCCTTTCGAAAGTCCTGGCCGCGCCGGCCTCGCGCATCGGCGGGGGCAGCGTTTCCCAGGCCCGGATCAGCTCTCCGATGGAAGCTGCTTCCATCTTGCGCATGACATTGCCGCGGTGAAGCTTGACGGTCACTTCACTGATGCCGAGGTCGAAAGCGATCTGTTTGTTGAGGCGCCCACGCGCCACTTCATGCAGCACCTCGCGCTCGCGCGGGGTCAGCGTCTCGACACGCTCGATGTTGCGCTTGACGACCACCGCATCTGCCCGCCGCTTGGCATCCACCGCAATGCCCGCGATCACGGCGTCAAGGAGTGTTTGGTCGCGCACCGGTTTGGTGAGAAAATCCACCGCGCCCGCCTTCATCGCCTGGACAGTCATCGGTATGTCGCCATGCCCAGTCAGGAAGATGATGGGCTTGGGATTGCCGTTTGACGCAAGATGGTGCTGTAGATCCAGGCCGCTTGCCCCTGGCATGCGGACGTCGAGGATCAAGCAACCGGGGCTGTCCAAGACGTCAGCGTCGAGCAATTCTCGGGTCGAAGCGAAGCAGACCGGTTCAAAGCCCATCGACAGTATCAACTCCGACAGTGCCTCCCGAACAGACGCATCGTCATCGACAATGATGACGAGCGGCTGCTGCGGCTCGGCGTTCCGCTGCCGTGACACCGGCGTCGATCTCTGCAAGAGCGGTTGGTCAACTCTCATGTTCATCCCTCGGTTCTTGGTTGCGTAAAGCGTCGCTCACAGCCGCAAGCAGGGCCTGGCCATCGAAGGGCTTTCGGAAAAACCCGCTGATGCCTTTGGCGCGGTGCTGATCGGCTATCTCGTGACGACCGGTGATCAGGAACACCGGCAGGTCCGCACGCGTCTTCTTGACCAAGTCACGAAGTTCAAAGCCGTCCGTACCAGGCATCCCGATATCGGTAATGAGCAAGTCCACGTCAGACAGCCCGCTGACGAGCAGTGATCCCGCCGACGAGAAGATGCGGGCAGCATAGCCCGCAGACTCCAAAAGGTTCTCGAGCGACTCGAGCAATCTTGGGTCGTCATCGACAATCGCCACGACAGGTCGCACCTTGCTCACACTCCGTTCCCTCCCGTTCGTCGAGAGTGGCTGATCGGTATCTCCAACCGCTCCGCCATGCGCACGAGATCAGCGAGTGATGCCGCAACCATTTTCTGCATCACGTTCCGTCTATGGATTTGCAGCGTGACCTCGCTGATCCCCAACTCAGCCGCGGCCTGTTTGTTGAGCAGGCCACTCACAACGAGCGGCAGCACCTCGCGTTCTCGCTGCGTGAGCTCTTGATAGCGTTGCCTCAACACGGTGAGTTCGGCGCGCTCTGATCGCCTTTCCCGGTCCTGGGCGATCGCTGCCCGGATCGCGACCATGAGGTCCGTATCGCTGAAAGGCTTTGTCAGGAAGTCCACAGCGCCGTGCTTGATCGCACGCACAGAGGACGGGATGTCGCCATGCCCCGTTATGAAGACGATCGGCGGATGATCGCCCTCGGCGATCTGCTTCTGCAGATCTAGACCGTTGATGTCAGGCAATTCCACATCGAGGATCAGGCAGGCGGGGACGTCCGGCTTGTCGGCAAGGACATAGTCGCCGGCCGATCCGAACGCTACGGCGCGCATGCCATGGGACTCCAGAAGCTCACCAAGCGCTTCCCGAATACGCACGTCGTCATCGACGATGAAGACCATTTGATCGTGGGGCGTCATGCTGCCGCTTTCATTTCAACTGGCATCGTGAAGACGAACGCCGTTCCGTGCGGGTCGTTCTTCTCCACCCACAACCGTCCGCCATGGGACTCGACGATCGAACGGCAGATCGCGAGTCCCATGCCCATGCCATGCTCTTTCGTCGTAAAGAACGGCTCGAATATTCGGTCAGGAAACTCAATGCCCGGGCCACAATCGCTGATCTCGATCTGGATCGCGTCCCCTATACGGCCCACGCGAAGTCCAAGAACCTTGTCACCGGTAACAGAGTCCATCGCCTCGATCCCATTGCGGATGAGGTTCACCAGAACCTGCTGGATCTGCACCCGATCGAGCGCGACAATAGGAAGGTCGCTTTCGACATCGATATCCAGACGAACACGGCGCCGCACCGCCTCCTCGGCGATGAGGTCGCGCGCCTCCGCGATGACGCTGTCGAGTGCTGTGTAAGCCATCGCGTCTGCCGATTGCTTGAATAAGGCGCGGATACGGCTGACGACATCCGCAGCTGAGTTGGCATCACGGATAATACGCTCCACAGTCTTCTGCGCCCGCTCGATATTTGGCGGATCGGCCGTGAGCCAACGCTGGCAGGCATATGAATTGGCGACAACAGCCGCCAGAGGCTGGTTCACCTCATGCGCTATAGAGGCTGAAAGCTCGGCGAGACTCGCCGCCTGGCTCGCGCGTGCAAGTCTCTCTTGCGCCAGGCGCAGCTCTTCTTGCGTGCGAACTTCACCGTCGATGTCCAGACAGACGACGTTCCACTGAACAATCGCCCCTTCTGCATTGCGCATCGGTGCCGCGCGCGTATCGACCCAGCAATATTCGCCATCGAAGCGACGCAGACGGTGCCTCCGCGCATACGGTTCGCCAGTGGCCAACGAATGAGCATAGTTCGCTTTGACGCCCGCCAGGTCGTCAGGATGAACGCCTTCGTCGAGTGTCCCGGAAAGGCGGGATTTTCCCTTACCGTCCAATACCTCCAACTCATATCCGAGGAACTCGCGGAGCTGACGGCTTCGATATATCGGCTCACCATTCGGTGCGGCGCAATCGATCATCACCGGCAGCGTTTCAACCAGCTGCCACAGCGAACGTTCTCTCTCGCGCAGCGCCACCTGTGCGCGCATCTCCTCGTCGATGTCGATGGAGACCTGGTACCAGTGAACGATGGCTCCGTCCCGATCGCGCAGAGGCTCGCAACGCCCTTCTATCCAGCGATAGCTGCCGTCTTTCCAACGCCGGCGATACCGCATGATGAAGGAGTCGCCAGTTTTGAGGCAGCTGGCTGACCTATTGAGCACCTCGAGAGCGTCTTCGGGATGAATCAGATCTCGAGCCACCCTCGTGAAGTCTTCGAAGTTTGCCCCGGAGATGCCGAGTTCCTCCAAAGACCGCCTATTGACGTACGCAAGCTTGCCATCGGGCGTCCAGCTCCAGATGTGGACCGGCAAGGCATCGACAAGCTGCTGAAGCTCGCGCTCTCTTTCGCGCAATGCCTCCTGCGCCCGCATCTCATCTTCGATGTCGATTGAAGCCATATACCATTGAACGATCGCGCCATCGGTATCCCTTAACGGTTGCGCTCGTGCTTCTATCCAGCGGTACACGCCATCCTTCTCGCGTCGACGAAAGCGGTTCACGAAAGGCTGGCCGGACGCAAAGCCATTCGAAGCCCTCCGAAACATTGTCGGAAAGTCTTCAGGATGGGCCAGGTCCCGGGCCAGGGCATCGAAATTATTGATGTGCGTCGGTGGCGAACCGACCTTCTCCAGGTATCGCTTGCTGGTGTAGGTGATCCTGCCTGAAGGGGCAAAGCTCAGGAGATTCACGGGCACAGCGTCAATCATTTGCTCCAGTTGCCGGTTGGCTTTCCGCAGCGCTTCTTCTGCCCTCACCTGGTCGTCGATGTCGTGCGAAAGACCGTACCATTGGACGACAGTCCCACACTCGTCCCGCATCGGTTCCGCTCGGCCCGACATCCATCGGAAGACGCCGTCAGCACGACGCAGGCGATAGTTCAGGGAGAAGCTTTCCCCGGTGGTGACCGAGTGGTTGATCGCTGTTTCCAGCGTGGCGGCGTCATCGGGATGTACGACAGCCGCAATGGCCGCCTTCAGGCCATTTCCTCCGACATTCTCGTATCCTCCTACGTCAAGGCCGAGATACTCAACCATTCGCTTGCTGAAGAAGACCGGCTCGCCCGACGCAGACAGGCGCCAGAGGAAGCTCGGCACCATGTCGACCAGTTGCGAGAGTTCCCGCTCCCGGTCGCGCAACGCTTCCTGTGCGCGCATCTCGTCGTCGACGTCGATAGAGATCACATACCACTGAACAATCGCGCCGCTGTGATCACGCAGCGGCTCGCCGCGTCCATCCACCCAGCGGTACGCTCCGTCCGCACGGCGCATTCGATACTTCATGGAGTATGGTTCGCCGGTAGCCAGAGAGTGGCGGACGGTCTCCAGGAGGCGTGCCGCATCTTCGGGATAGACGAGGGACTGTATGGCCGCCGCCTGCCGGCTCATCCCCGGCTTGTCCAGATCCGCCACACCGTCGAGACCGAAGAAGTCAAGCAAACGTCTGTTGAAGAAGGTCGGCTCGCCTTCAGGCGTCAGCCGTCTGATCTGGACTGGGACCATGTCGACGAGCTGAGAAAGTTCCCGCTCCCGACCGCGCAGCTCCGCCACGGTTTTCTTGTAGACATCGTTGTCGAGCGCGATTCCATACCATCCCGTGATACGACCCTGGCTGTCGCGCGCGGGCCGCGCGGCGGTTCGGGCCCATACATAGGTGCCGTTTGCGCGCCGAAAGCGAAACTCGACATTGAAATGATCGCCGGTCCTCAGACAATGGCGCCAGGTAACCGCGATCTGCTCATAGTCGTCTGGATGAAGCAAACGCTTCCAGGCGGTGTACCCCTCGTTCAATTGAGCGTTCAGATCCTCCAGCGTCACCCCGAGGGAGCTCAGCGCGAACGGATGCAGGTAGATCCATCTACCCGCCGCATCGAACGCCCATCCGTTCCCGAATATGCTTTCAACGATTTTCGCCGATCGAATTGGCCCGGCATTGTTCTCAACCAAGTGATCCAGGTTCGCCCCGGAAAGCGGCTCCCCATCTGTCACCAGATCATCAATGTCCACACTGACACTGTAGCCGGGCTCCGATCGGGTCTCGTTCCAGCGATAACTTCCGTCGGCCTGCAGTTGCCTGTGCCTCGTTACCTGGGGGACACCTGTCCAGAACGCGCGGGCGACTGCGTGCGCCGCCGCTGTCCGGTCGTCCGGATGGACCAGTCTCAGGGAATGGTGAGCGTCGGAGGCTGCTTCCTTCTCGGCCGCAATGATCACGTCAGCGGATCGCTCTGTGGCTGCGGACGGCGAATCGCCTTCAATCAATGTGCCATACCATGCAACGGCGTTACCTTCGCTATCGCACAGCGGCTGTCCGGAGATTCGGCTCCAACCGTAAGCACCGCTCGCGCGCAAAATGCGGTGCTCCACATTGTAGTGCTCACCTGTCTGCAGGCAGCGACGCCACTCGGCCACGGCTCGGTCATAGTCGTCTGGATGGATTAGCCGCTTCCAACCCGCGGGGCCACCTTCTGACGAAGTGTTGAACTCCTCCAGCGTCGTGCCGAGAAGCGATAGCGTGCTGGGAGTAACATAGCTGAATCTGCCGGCCGCGTCTGTCGCCCACCCATTGCCGACCACGCTTTCAATGATCCGAGCCGCCCGCAACGCTTCCGCGTCGGGTTCGCCAAGCGAGTTGAACGCTGTCGTCATTGTCTTCTCCTGCCGGACAATGAAAGGCGGAGACTGTCAGCGCCTTCTTTAACTCTCATCATTGACCATCTGGGCTCGTGAATTCGTTTTTCCGATCTTAACCGGACCACGCCGCAGCCGCACCTCATGGAAATCCATGAGATGTGAGTGACCAAACCTCCGGGTGAGGCACCTACACGTCCCGATTGAAGCTATAGCCTTTCACGCGGAGAAATCGAAAACCTAGCCGTTAAAAACGCATGCCTTCACCGACATACAGAAAGCCTCGGGCCTCGCCTCAACTACGCTGAGCAGTCCCCGGAACTCCCCGTGAAATTCATCTTCGCCATGCCGGTATTTTCGTAATGTTTGCCGCAACACTCGTTCGGGGCAAAGGCCAAATGCCCGCTCGCCTCCAAGCTGCCAAGATCGGCCGTCCACAGCGTGTATCGCAATGCCGGCTTCAGGGTGATCGCGATGCCGGCCTCCGGCAGTGCCACCGATCTTGAGACGCCTGCCAATCCAAGTGGTTTGCCTATCGAAGTTTTTGACGGGCTGAGCCAAGCGCTGCAAGTCGGGCGCAGTTCTATCTCGATTTTGCGAGCGGCCCGTTCTAAGTGTTCAACCGATCCGACGCGAAGCCATTGCGAGCGTCGTTCACACATGATGGGCGCCGCCAATGCCCAGATTCAATTCATCAAGGCCTTTTCGGAGACCCACTTCACCGAACACCTCCAAGTCAATCGACTTGTCTCCGTTCGTGATGCATGGCGACGACGACTAGATCGTTCCGATCCATGACTCGGCGCTACTCTCGCGAACACTGAAGCGAGCAACACTCAAGGTCTATGAGAAATTTCCGCACGGCATGTGCACGACGCAGGCCGACACTATCAAATCCTGACCTGCTCACCCTAGTCAGGTCGTAGGCTCGCGCCGCCTCCCCCCGACAAGAGCCCAGTCTGGCTGCCGCTCCGATCGGCAGGCAATCCCCCTTCACAAACAGGAGCAAGAGAACGATCAGAACGACCATCTTCATCGCTGCTATCGCAGCCACCTCCCTATACGCTGGTGCAGATGATTTTCGGCTCGGATATCGCAATATGTACTTCGAGCCGTGTCAACCGGACGAGGTACGGACGACGAAAGCAGGGGTTTTTCCGGTTTCTCTCTGCAGCCAACGAAGAGGCAGGCGAGCTTCTTACCTGTCCGGCTTCCGATTTTTGAGCACAGGGGCATTCCGCTCTTGCGCAAAGCACGATGAACGTCAGGACGAATGAGATGTCCGAGATGCCCGCGACCACCAACTTCTCCAACGCACCCGGCGCGGCCGTGCCTCAGCCGCGGCCGGCTGCCTTCGTCGAGCAGCCAGCTCGGCCCTCGGCGGAAGAGCCGAGTGCCTTGCCGGTTGGTACGGAAGCTACTCCCGGCGACGTCACTGCGGCGGTATCTAGGAGCCGCCGCCTCAAGCGGATCGCATTCGCGGCGACGTTTCTGATTTGCGCAGCCGCGGGAGGTGATTGGGGCTATGGCTACTGGACCGCAGGCCGGTATCTGGAGTCTACCGACGACGCCTATTTGAAAGCCGACTACACGACGGTGGCGCCGAAGATATCGGGCTACATTGCCGATGTGCCGGTGCATGACAACCAGACTGTCGAGACCGGGCAGGTTCTCGCCCGCATCGATGACCGCGACTTCCGTGCCGCGCTCGCCCAGGCTGATGCCGAGGTCGAGGCCGCCGAGGCGGCCGTCCGTAATCTCGACGCACAGATCGCGCTCCAGCAGTCGCTGATCCTGCAGGCAAAGGCGACAGTCGCCGCAACGCAAGCTTCGCTGGCGTTCGCCAGCACCGACGCCGACCGCTATGCGACGTTGGCAAGGAGCGGCACCGGTACTGCGCAGAAAGCCGAAGCAAGCCGCGCCCAGGCCGATCAACTCATCGCCGGGTTGCAGCGCGACCAGGCTTCCCTAGCCGCCGCAAAGGCTAAGATCGACGTACTCGCCACCGAGCGCGACAGTGCCGTTGCCCAAACGGATCGCGCCGAGGCAGCTTCCGATCAGGCCCGACTGAACCTTTCCTATGCCACAATCACGGCACCGGTCGACGGCACGGTCGGCGCGCGCACGCTCAGGGTTGGACAGTATGTGGCATCAGGCACGCAGTTGATGGCTGTGGTGCCGCTGCATGCCGTCTATGTCGTCGCCAACTTCAAGGAGACGCAGCTCGCTCATGTGCGTCCCGGGCAGCCGGTGCGCGTCGCCGTCGACGGCTTCCCTGGCGTCGAATTGACTGGTCAGGTCGACAGCCTGTCGCCGGCGAGCGGCCTGGAATTCGCATTGCTGCCGCCCGACAACGCGACCGGCAACTTCACCAAGATCGTGCAGCGTATCCCGGTGAGGATCTCCATCGACAATCACAAGCTCGACGGGCTGCTCAGGTCCGGCATGTCCGTCGAGCCGACCATTAACACCAAAGCGGCCGTGCTGGCCGACGGTCGTTCCTCAGTTTCGCGATGATTGACACTGGCGCCGTTCTTACTGGCGCTTGAGGAGTTGCAGCAATGAAAACCGCCGTCTCCTCGCTTCCGACGTCGGCCGGCGACGTCCAGAACGCGGCCGGATCTGCTGGTGCCGCCAATTCGCTGCGGGTCTGGGTGGCGGTGGTCGGCTCTGCTCTCGGAGCATTCATGGCCGTGCTCAATATTCAGATCGTCAATGCCTCGCTTGCCGACATCCAGGGGGCGATTGGGGCTGGCATCGATGACGGTGGCTGGATCTCGACGTCCTACCTCATAGCGGAGATTGTGGTGATCCCGCTGACCGGCTGGCTGTCTCAGGTCTTCTCGCTGCGGATCTATCTGATCACCAACGCGGTGCTGTTCCTCGTCTTTTCGGTCGCCTGCGCCTTCGCCGCCAATCTAGGTCAGATGATTGTCCTACGAGCGATCCAGGGTTTTACCGGCGGCGTGCTCATCCCGCTCGCCTTCACCATTGTCATCACGATGTTGCCGAAAGCCAAGCAGCCGATCGGCCTGGCCCTGTTCGCGCTGTCGGCCACCTTCGCGCCAGCGATAGGCCCGACCATCGGCGGCTATCTCACCGAGAACTGGGGCTGGCAATACATCTTCTACGTCAACCTGGTGCCGGGCGCGCTGATGGTCGGCATGCTGTGGTTTTCGCTCGACGGCCAACCGATGCGGCTTGGCCTGCTCGCCAAAGGCGACTGGCCGGGCATTGTCACCATGGCCATCGGACTGGCGGCCCTGCAGACCATACTTGAGGAAGGCAACAAAGACGACTGGTTCGGCTCGCCCTTTATCGCGCGGCTGGCAATCGTCGCCGCGGTGTCGCTGACCCTGTTCGTCTGGATCGAGCTGACTTCGAGCCATCCGCTGCTGAACCTCAGACTGCTGGTACGCCGCAACTTCGGCTTCGGCGTCCTCGCCAACTTCCTGCTTGGTGTCGCGCTCTACGGATCGGTCTTCATCGTACCCGTCTATCTCGCCCGCATTCAGGGCTACAATGCCGAGCAGATCGGCATGGTGCTCGCCTGGACCGGCCTGCCGCAGCTTGTCCTGATCCCGCTTGTACCTGGCCTTATGCAGCGCTTCGACATCCGTCTCGTCATCGCGATCGGCTTCGCCCTGTTTGCCGCATCCAACTTCATGAACGTCCACATGAGCGGAGCATATGCCGGCGACCAGCTGTTCTGGCCGAACATCGTGCGCGCCATCGGCCAAGCCCTTATATTGGCGCCGCTTTCGGCAATAGCCACGTCAGGCATCGAGACGGAAAATGCCGGCTCTGCCTCGGCCCTGTTCAATATGACCCGCAACCTCGGCGGCGCCGTCGGCATCGCGCTGCTGCAAACCTTCCTCACCAAGCGCGAGCAGTACCATTCGAACGTGCTGGTACAATCGGTATCCCTGTTTCAAGAGGCAACGCGCGTCCGCATTGTGCGGCTCACCGCCTATTTCCATTCGCATGGTATCAACGACCAGGCGCTCGCTGCACAAAAAGCGATTGCTGCGATCGCGCTGAGGGTACGCCAGCAGGCCTTCGTCATGGCCTTCAACGACACCTTCTTCCTGCTTGGCGTTAGCTTAATAATCGCGTTGTCGGCCGTCCTGTTGCTAAAGAAGCCGGGTCATATAGCAGCCGGCGGCGCCCACTAACCTACTGGGGGAAGCCGGGAACGCCACCGGACATCAATTCGCTGGTTCGAGCTCCAGGGCCAGTAGGCTTCATAGGACGCGGCTTTGGCATGGCCGCACTAGGATGCAGTGTGAATTCGCGAGCCGTGATAGGTGCTGCGCCAAGCGCTGACGATGCTCACGCCGGTTGCCGCGCCATTGCGCGACCACAGATGTGCCGGGCACCAGCGAAGAGAAATCGACCTCGACCGTAGCAAGGTCTTCAACAGGTAACACCAGCTCGGCGGGCCGTCTTTCGGGTTCGCCAGGATTGCTCATGATGAAGGTCTCTGTTGCTGGAAAGTGCTTCATCGCGCCGGCGGCAATCGAGCAGGCATGTCTGCGGCCGTGGTCATCTCTTTGCTCAAGTGGCACCATGGGGGCCGAGGCGGGATATCAGTCATTGTGCCAACAGTGTGTGCGCCCGATACTTTCGCTTATTATTTCCTCAGCGAAGGATTGGCCTGATAACCGAGAACGCCATGCGGCGACAGGCGGTCTTGGCTCTTCCGGCGACCATTTCTCACGCCAGGCTTGGCGCGCGCGGCAATCAAAGAACAATTGTCTCGGCGCGCTCACACCTCGGCATAGGCATACCTACCTGTCTGCACCGTAGCCGTCTTTCCTGCCAAGTGCGAGCCTTCCAACGCGCTATCCGGAACGACCGGCGCCAAGTGGCCGAACGGGCTCGTGCCCCTCCATTTGCGGAACGTCATCTGCATTCAGACAAGAGAAAGATCGTGAAACTCTACTACAGTTCCTTCGCCTGCAGTTCGGCTGACCACATCGCGCTTGAGGAGGCCGGCGCTTCCTTCCAGCGCGAGGCGATAGACCTCCAGACGAAACGAATGGCTTCCGGGCACGACTTCCTCACGATCTCGGCAAAGGATAGTGGCGAAACGCTGACCGGGAACGGCACGCACGACGGCGAGCATGTTTGGTTTCAATGCTGGCAAGGAGACGCAACATGAAAATTGTGGTCATTGGCGGCTCACGTTATATAAGAGCACGCACCGTCAAGAAACTGCAGCGTAAGGGCCACGAGGTGGAGGCTGCGGCCTCACTCCCTCACGTCGACAACTACATTGCGGACTATCGCGATGCTGGCTACGCTGGCCAAACTCTGAGGCGTCTGCTCCTGCATTTGGCGTCGCTCGTTCATGAGCTGTGGCGTCAAGGACGAATATGGCGCGGCAAGCTTTGCATTCGGGTCGAAGGACATGACCCCAAAGCGATGTAGATCGCAAGCGCATGACGCGCTTAGAAGCACTCTCGGCCTAGTCAAGGCGGCCGGAGTGAAGGGACTACGGTAATCGTTTTGAGGCCGGCCAGGATGCTCGGGTCAGCAGTGTCGACAAGATGCGTGAGGCCCTTGAAACAGCAGGCGCATCGACCACTGCGGCGCGATACCGCCCTTACCGACCTTCACGAGCAGGCCTTCCTTGCACATCGGGGACAAGTAATAGCGAGGGATTCCTGCATTTGACAAATCACAGGTCCGCACCTCACAGCCCTTGTAGCCAGAGCAACAGCTTGGTTGAGAAGTGATGGTTTGGGACCGCAAAGCGAAGTGCCTCCGCATGGTGTGCCGTCCAGAATTATCTGTCGCTGTCCGGAATTAATCAGGCCGTCGCCGTCGTGCGCAAGCGCCAACGCTGAGATACTGACGCCATCTGGCTCAAGTCTCAAGCGATTGGGGAGGAAGTATAGAGCTGAACCTCGGTGCTCAGGTTTTACCAATCCTGTCGTCTTGGGTCGACCAATCCGTTGTCGACCGTGAGCGGGTTTACCAATAAGGGCGGCTATATTCTACGCAAATCCAATCGCTTAATGCCAATCCAGAATTAACTGTCATTGAGGCCATTAGTAAACTCGATCTTTGATCGGAAACCCCTACCCTCAGCCAGAAAACTCTCCTGTTTTCAATCGCCCGCCCGCCAGCAACCCATAATTCCGGACTGGTTACCCCGTGAAATGCTCAATAATTCCGGACGTCGCACCAGACTGCCATTTATGCGGCTTTTTGAGCACAAACCAGGAACAACCCCCGTTTCCATTCATCGAAATGTTGCGATGCTCCCTGACGTGGGATCAGGGCCGTCGCTTGACTCAGACATGTTCCTCTGGGGTCTCGACCTCTTCAATCATAGTTATTACTGAGAAGCCCATGAGGCGCCCGCAACGCTCGCCGAACAAGCCAAAGTCGCAGCAAGGATCCCCGCAACCCTGAAGGCGACGGCGCTCGGTCAGCCTCAACCCGTGTTGACTTCATTCTCGGCCAAGCTTCGGTGCGTCGCACCGTCGCCGACAGACACTCGTTCCTCCGACTGACCCCATGGGCCAGAAACACGTTCTTCGCCAATCGTCGCGGATAAACTCCAGCCCAAAGTCTTAGACGGGATGCAACGCTGACACCATGGTGGTACTATTTGCGCCGTGAAAGAAACCGCCTCTCATGAACGACCTGGTCAGCGATTCCATAATTTCGTTGCCACCCTGGAGCGTATGTTCGCGCACCATGACGGCGTGACGGTGGATTCCTCCTTACGGTTACCCGACAAGGACACCGGGCGGCTTCGCGAACATGACGTGGTGATTATCCGTCGTACTCATCACGGGCCCAACCTGACGGCCATTGAATGCAGGGACCAAGGGCGAAAGGTGGGAGTTCCTCAGATTGAGGCCTTCGCTAAGAAGTGTGAAAAGACTGGAATCCATCGCGGAATCGTTGTTGCTGCGAACGGCTTTACACGCACCGCCCGCACCAAGGCAAAGGCACTGAACCTGACATGCATGGACTTGGCCGAGGCGGAATCCTTTGAATGGATTGGCACCGTCACCATCGTCGGCCAATTCTACAACTTCACCGCGATCGGGGCCTGCGTTGGCGTGGTGGAAAACGGGCGAAAGGTCACGAATCCATCCGCAGTCTATACGTCTGACGGCTTGCCCTACCCCGGCGAGGGTATTCAATCCCTCATCATGGACAAATTGCCCCCGGAGGCCCGCAATCCGACCCGCCAGACCCTCAACAGTCAAATCGTTGCTCCGATGGACGGACTGTACGTCATCGACGCTCTGGGCCAGCGCTTCCAAGTGAAGGATATCACATGCACTTACGCACTGGAGATTGAGGTTACGGAGCGCCCAATTACGTTCCATTACTACGCCGGAGAAAGCGCAGCGCTGGAGATCGCGTCCGGACAAATTACGTTCCCGAGTGGGCAGTCTACGTTGGCATTCATCAAATCAAAGGACGGCATTATGGGCTACCTCGTCTCAACGGGAGCGTTGGACCATCGAGTGAAGATCGGCAATCTACCGGAACGGCGCTTCGTCTAGATTCTCGTAGAATCTTCAGCAGTCGGCACTAGTTTTGGCAACCTAGGACCACGCGGCTCATAATTTGGCCGTCTCCGGCCACTCCATAGCCTCGTACCCTCGCGAACATTTCCTGTAGGCCCAGCAAATACATACATAGGATTCAGACAAATGCATTGCCGGGAGGGAATATGAAAGAGCGGTTTGAAGGCGGCAACAGTTCGGCGCTTATCGCTAGTCTGAAGCGGCAGTTTGACAGTGGTGACGCAGCGGTCGCTGAGGCAATCGCGACGGCTGGCGAGCTCGTAGAATACAAGGCCGCGGATACGCTCATTGCCGAAGGCGGTGAGGACAACGACGTGTTCTTTCTTGTCGCCGGCGGCGTCTCTGTAGTGGTCAAAGGTCAAGAGGTGCGAACTCTAAAGGCCGGTGCGCACGTCGGCGAGATGGCCGCGATAGAGCCTTCCCAGCGGCGGTCCGCCTCAGTGTTCGCTGAAGATACGGTCGTAGCGATAAAGATGTCGGGGGCAGAATTCTCGGCTTTGGCTGACAAGTTTCCGGGTTTGATCTGGAAATCCGTAGCCCAAGAGTTGTCGCGGCGGCTATTCGATCGCAATCGACTCATGACGACCCCCAACGAGAAGCCGAGGATGTTTATAATGTCGTCTGTGGAGGGGCTCGACGTTGCGAATGAAATCCAGACCGGTCTCCAGCATGACGTACTTGCAACCGTGTGGCCGAACGGCGTCTTCTGGGCGGGCGGCTATCCGCTTGAATCTCTGGAACTAGCCGTGGCCGAAAGCGATTTCGGTGTAGCGGTCGCACTATTCGAGGACATCGTCGAAACCAGCCGAGGCGCTCGCAATTCTGCCATCCGAGACAACGTGCTCTTTGAGCTTGGCATGTTCATGGGACGCCTTGGTCGGCGTCGCAGTATCCTAGTATATCCGCGCCAAACGGGGATAAACCTTCCGTCGGACCTCCATGGTCTGACGCCAGCGTCTTTCGCAACGGGCGATCCCAGCACGCTGGCGTCACGCCTTGGACCGGTTTGCACGCAAATCCGAAAAATCGTGCGGCAACTCGGCGTTAAGACACCAAATTCCTGAGCCAATCCAGACTGGCTTCCATGAGGCTCCTCTTCCTTGCTGCGGTGCCAACATCACCGACGACGGTCACCGACTCAGGAGGAAGTAATTGGGAAAATGCGGTCGCCGATAGGGCGAGCCTCGTGGAGCCGGTACGACGGACAATCAACAGGACAGCGAAATTCACGCCTACTTTCGGGTCGCTTACAATCGATCGCATCGTCCTGACATCGTCGGCACTTGGGATCGGGTCGAAGCTCGGATGCGAGTGCCATTCACCCAGATAATTGTACCGCTCAAAATCTCTGCCTGTTCGCTCGAAAAATTCTCGCAGGAATTCCGCGTGCAATACAGGATCGCGTTCGAAATGTGTGGGAGTGCCATGGCTCGTCTGGATTGAAATATCGACAATCCGAAACGTTTCGTCCGTCACGTGCTCGCCGACGATAAGACCACCGATCTCCTGGCGTCTAGCTTTCGCCAGCGCGATATTGAGCCGCGACGCTATATCATCCGGCAGGAGGAGTTTGACCAAATGATCTCCCAAGTATTTGGATAATACGTGCCCGTTCGGCAGCTACGTCGGCTTCGTCGAGAATGTTCTGCTCCGCAATAACCTGAGAGGCCAGTCCGACGTCAACAGGTTCCGTATGGAACGGCTCACTGTACAGCCATCCTTCCGCAAGCCCGATGAAATATACTGAGTGTGGAAAAATGGATGGCGAGCGAGGGATCAACAGGTCGATCGCGAATCGCGAGGCGTGAGCTGCGATAACAGACACATCTGCATCATCTGCGACCCAAGGAATGCCTACATTTCGATCCTCATATGACCTTTCGGGGCGCTCAACCACGAGTCCCTTCTCGGCGCACCAATTTTCGATCACTCGCCGCATCAGTGCTGGGCCGGGCTCAATGCCTGGCCGATGACGAGCGATCAGGCCGCCGATACCCCCGCCGTGAATTTCCGCCCATATCATTGGCTTCGCACCACTTTCGGCGGCGGCGCACAGATAGTTGAACGCCTCTGCGCTAGATGTCGCGTCAACAATAAGGTCGCACTGCGAGATGACTTCGATGAGCCCTTCGAGACTACCGCTCGACTCCTGTCCGCCAAGCCGCTGTCGACGAATGTCAGTTTGGGCCATCGGATTCACTAACTGGACGCGACGTGCAACGCCGTCTGCTTTGTGTGTCACGATATCCCGCCAATCGAGATCATGCCGCACGAAGTTACCGGGCATAAGAACGTCATCATCGACTAGAAGAAAATTCCCAACGCCAGATCTGGCAAGGCTCGCTGCAACCTTGCTACCGAGTGATCCGCAGCCTACGATAGCCACCTTCCTTTCCAAGAGAGAGCGATGGTCCTCGCCCAGTCGATCCACGACTAGCTCGGGACCGACGATGGTCACCTTGGAAACGGAGTCTCCATACATCCGAAAGGCGTGAAGCGCTTTGCCCTGCATAAGCAGGACAACCCTTCTATTATCATCCAGCGGGAACCATTGGGCAGCCAAGTCAGCGCGAAAGTCTTTAACTGTCGCAATGGTTGGAAGGCTCGTTGCCGACGGCCATGGAATTAGAACCCCGTCGATGTTGAAGGATTCCGCTCGGAGGGGCTTTGGGATTGACGCGTCACGCCAGACTTCGGCACCATTCCGAGCAAAAAGTGAAGCGTAATATATGACGGCTTCGTCGTGTACTATGCAGTCGACCTTCCCTTCCAGGGGCACGTCTTGAGTGGCGGCAAATTCCAGCAAAGATGTCGTCGCTGCAAGCCGGCTCACCGTCCAACGAAGGTCCTGGCCGAGGGTCGTCTGATGCCGAGATGGAATTTCGGAGCTTGGTATTCGCTCCACCTCCATTTCAAGCAGACTATAGGCACTTCGAACCATATCTGCGCCTGTAAAATCCGAGTTCCAGTTGTCGGCGCCAATTTCAAGACATAACTCACCGCCAGCTCCCCACTGGTGGCTGGACCATCTAGACGTATCGCCTCGTTGCATCACGAGCGGCGGTGAATGAGGAAAATGGTTGGGATATCGAAGATAAATCGGAAATATGCGTTCTCCGATCAAGATGTCGGCGTCCCAAACCAAACGAAGATGTTCATCGATTCGCCAATCGAGCGGGCGTAACCATTGGACTTCCCCAACGAGCGCTTCGATGGCGAGCCGCTCGTGCCGCGATCGATCCGCGTTCTGAAAATACCAGATCAAGAAAAGCCGTCTTTCTTGGCTGGTCCGGTCGGGCGATTCTGAAAACTGTAGGGACTTGCGGGAGCCGACGCTGGTTTCAGTAAGCCGGCGGTTGCAAAGGCCGCCGCTGCTTTGGCGACCTTGTCGCCCTTGGACGACAACTCGGTAACGGCTACATCGTAGTCCAAATTGGCGCGCTTCCGCCTCGAACCAAAAATACCGCGAACTGCATCATTGCCTTTGTCATAAGCATTCTGCCCGATAGCGGTTTCATGTTCTCCGCAACGATGCTGCTCCCGTTCCGCCTGTATGACTCCCCGGCTTACAGAACACCGGACAAGCGCGCCTTTTACCCCGAGTCTCGTGACTGTCATCGGTCCGAATTCGAACCCAACAGCAAGCCCAAGGTCTGTCGCATCAGTGCCGTCATCTTGCAGTTTCTCGATTGCCAGGTCGAAACTGCTTCGCATCCCACCGGCGCAGAGCACCATATTGCTGATCGTCGTCTCGCTATCGGTAGTCTGAGCAGTGCCCTCGACTAGAAGGCCATGCACACAATCGCCGATGAAACGAACCTTCCGGCCTGAAAAGTCTTTGTGAAGAACGGCATCGAGCTCGCTGCGAATGACATGAAGAGCGCGCACGACGTGCTTTGCACCACTGTCGTCGCCAATGTTTGCGCTGACGTAGTTGGTGAAGTTGTCGATGTCGCCGTAAACTGTCGCGGCATCTTGCCGGCGCGAATTCCGGACCGACAGCGTTTCAATATCGAGAGTGCTGTACGGCGGCGTGTGACCGCTGAAGCTGAAAGAACCAATTGGGTTGTTGGTCAAGTCAGTCTTCCACTCAGAGACGATCTGATCTGCTGTCACGCTCAGATTGGCTGATTTTTGCGATGTTTCGATTTCCGACGCCGAAAGCGGATTGACGTCTGGATTGTCGACGTCCTTCAATCCAATCACTTTGCGCGCGAGGTTCGTCAGATAAATCCCGGTAGCTTTCCCTCCCCCAGCCCGCTTGGCTGCATGGTTGGCGGGTTCACCCAAAAAAAGTGGTTCGCGGTGGCCGCGACGGCCATTGCTGACGGCAACGGCCTTCCCACTGTCGATACCCACTCGAACCTTCGCCGCAGGGTGGTCGGCGTCCTCACCTGTTCGCTTCAGGACATCAATGATCAACTGACCAATTGCCACGGCGCGATGGATACGCCCGTCTTCAGTGTCGTACGGCTTGGTGACCACTGAATGTAAGCGCTGATTGTGAAAATCAACGAAAAGCGCGTCGACTTCCTGCAGAATTCGATGCACCGCGCGATAATGGAGGTTAAGAAAACGCAAGGTCCGTTTGTGGCAGGTTTCACCCTCCACGGTCGTTACGTTCAACATATCATCGAGATTGACGATATCGGCATACAAATGCACGCCATCCACGCGATAAGCTACCGTGCGCGGAAGGTTGTCGAGGTTTATGTCGCGAACGTATTTACGGATCTCAATGTCCTCGAGGCGGACTTCACTCAGCCTAGTTTGAATGCGTTTCGCAGCACGATCACGATTCCAAGTCCGAGCCATGATTTCCCTCAAAAAAATTCCGACGACTTAAGCAGTGTTAGTGTATGTTCACGATAAGTTCCATCTAAATTTGCTGGAATTTACCTAGGAACAGCGCGCTTGTGGCTTGTGCCGTGCAGTGGGAGGCGACCGTGTGGTGTTGTGGCAGTACAATCAGTTTATGACGACGAAACACTGCGGGACGTCGTTCAGCGGCAGCCTGTCGGATTTTCCGGGGGCGAAATTCCGATATTTTGCGGCCGCCTCCCCGACGAAGCTTCACGACGGCCTTCATCCTTGGCAGCGTTGAAGTACTGCTCGCCGGGTTCTTCGATGGTGTGATCGGCCGCGTCCGCGTCGACCGCAGCTCTTTGGCTTGGTAGGTGTCGTCGGCAAAACCCTCCAGCCAGGTGTCGGCTTCGGCGTCCGAACACGCAAACCGCGCAATCGCTCGGTCGTAATCGGGCTTTTTCCGTGCGCACCATTCTAGCTTGATACCGTAGGTCGCTGCCCGACACTCTACCTGATGCGTGCCGAACATACCACGAACATATCACGTGCGGCCATAACGAGACGAATCGGAAGGCAGTGAGCCCAGGATAAATTTTGGCGGCGCACCCGATCACCCGAAAGGCCGACCGCCCGGATGAAGCGGCAGCCCAGAGTTCAAGTCGACACTCTTGATGAGATCGGTTATCATGCTATATATGTAATCACCCTCACCAAACCAACGGAGTTGGATATCATGGCACTTTCTAATGACACCATCGAACTATCGGGATTTGGCGCACTCACCGGAACGCCTAAGCAGGTTGGCGACCAACTTGATCGGCTGACAGCGGAGCAGGTCATCGCACTAACGTTCGAGCATGGGAGCGAACCCGCAGTTCGGGCGCTAGCCGACACGGTCGTCAGCATTGCGCCGTTGGTTCGAACCATCCTGATGCGTCGCCAGCGTGAGGCAATCAACTCGATAATTGAGGCCCTGGTCCCTCAGGTTCCGCCCCCACAGCATATGCTTGTCGAGGCGCGGATGGCGGCCGAGGCAAGAAAGGCCGTGCTGGAAAGCGGCGATTGGCTAACCGCTCCCCAAATCGCTAAGATGGCTGGGTTCAGCACAAGCAACCCAAGTGCACAGCCAAACAAGTGGAAGAAAGAGGGTCAGATCTTTGCCGTTCGGCATCGGGGTATAGACTATTTCCCTGGCTACGCTCTGGATTCCGCCACCGGATATCGGCCGATGAAAACGCTCGCTAAAATTCTGAGCGTCTTACACGGGAAGAAGGATGACTGGGGGCTCGCCTATTGGTTTGCATCCGTTAATAGCTTCCTCGGAGGCAAGCGTCCGCAAGATGTGCTCGCTGCGCAACCCGAGCGCGTTCTTGCGGCGGCCGAGGATGAGTTGGTAGGCGCACTCCATGGCTAAATCAAAGATTGGACGGGGACCCCTGACAACACCAGTTCCCGTCCCATCGAACGATTTGCACGACAACATAACGCGAGCGATATGGCCAGCGGACCAAACTATCCATCGCATACATTTGAATCTCTATGCCGGCGCGGAATTCAATCCAGGCTTTAAAGGCAACGCCCGATTCAGCCCGATAAAGCGTGCAAATGGGGCAAGTGTCCCAACTCTCTATGGCGGTACGACCTTCGACTGTGCGGCCATGGAAACCGTCTTCCACGATGTGCCATTCACCGCAGGCCTGAAGACTTACGACAAGGTGAAACTAGCCGATCAAGTCTATTCGCAGGTGGTGCCACGGAGGGATTTGGTCCTAGCTGATTTGAGCGTCACCGCGTTGCGGAAACTCGGCATCAAGCGCAGCCAGATTATTGACACTGAGAAGGACCGATATCCTGCAACACGCCCCTGGGCTGAAGCCATTCACGCACAATGCCCAGATATCCAGGGACTTTGCTGGATTTCTCGGCAGGACGACCGGGCTCTCGCGGTGATGCTGTTTGGCGACCGAATTCCGGCAAACATGTTGGTGCAGTCCGGCGCGTCGCTCGATTTGACCGGCAACTCTGACATCTATTCCGAGTTGCTCGAACTCGCCGACCGGATCGGCGTAAAGATCGTAGGCGTCAGCTTCTGATGGCTGAAACGGGCGACCAGGGCAAATCGGGAAACAGCAACGAGGTACTTGTTGACCTCCCCAGCCGCGTCTTCCGGCAACCATCTGACCAGAGTGTGCCGCTATCAACGCGACTTGCCCACGAAATCCCAAAACCTAAGGATTGGCAGGCGCTGCAGCGCGGGTGTGTGATCTTGTTTCGCGATGAGCTGAACGACCCGAACACCGTTGAGTACGGCCGCGGCGGGCAGGATCAGCGCGGAATCGATGTAATCGGACGTCGCAATGGCGATCCCAACCACTATGTCGGCGTCCAATGCCGAAGGGTCACAAAGCCGCTCAAGCAGGCGAAAATCCTCTCCGATTGCCGGGCGGCGCTGCAACTCGAGGCAGCACTGAAGGAGATCATTTTTGCCACAACCGCGGAAGACGATACCCATGCGACCGATGCAGCGGTTGCCGTTGAGAAAGCCCTGCGGGAAGAGGGCCACGACCTGACGGTTTCACTCTATGGTTGGGGAGCGCTCCAGGTCCTGATCGCCCTCCATGAGCGGGCGTACGCCTTTTTCTTCCCGGCTTCGGTATCCACGTCTGCCCCACAGCAGCCATTACCGGGAGACCGCGCTCCAGGCGACTTGGCGGGACAGATTGCCTTGCAAGTCGGCGAACAGCTTCGGCAAATGGGATTTGTTTCCTTACCGACAGATAGCTCATCGAATAGCAGTCTCTCCAGCGAGGATCCGGCGTTGCATGCCCGCATCGATACATTTCGCGATCTATTGGGAGAGGATCAGCCGCTTATTGCGGAGAAGGCACTTCTTGGGCTGCTAGAGAAGGAGGTCCTGGACAAGAAGCCGTGGGCCCGCTTTCGGATTGAAACCAACCTGGGCGCGGCGGCTCTCGATCTGGGCCGGGAGCCGGACGCGGCACGGCGGTTCGAAACGGCGCATTCGATCCGCCCTGATGATCCGAATGCCAATGCCAATCTCGCCTTGGCCCGGACGATTCAGGGACGATATTCCGAGGCCATGGATCTTGCGCAAAAGGCTTTGGCCGGTACGCCGCGTGCCGATCATGCGATAGGTTATCTACTCCAAGCAGCGGCGCGATCAGATTTCGCCGGCGACCCACATTCGCTCATCCCGCCGGATCTCGTCGATAGCACTCATGCGGATCTCGGTCTGGCAGAATTTTACAGCCGTCGAAACGTCTCCGATTGGGCAGAGCGAAATCGTCAGCTTGCACGAAAGCATCCCGAGGTCGCGGAATTCAAGCGAATTGGGGCCGTTGCAACGCTCTCTATAGTCGTGACATCCGGCGCCACCGTTCCGGGAGCCCGTAGCCCGATCAGTCCCGATGAACTCAACACCGCGGCCAACGATATGAAGGCAGTTGCGGAACATATGCTGGAAATCGGCTTTGCCGATCGACATGATCTTGTTGCCTATCTGAACAACGCTGGCGTCCTCCTGCGGCTGGGGGATCGGCCCGCGGAATGCGAGACACTGCTTAAGCGCGCAGCCGCCGTCGTTCACGGCGAGCCTCAGCTGCGACGTCTTCTCGCGTTATCTCTGATTGGCCAGAGCAGACCGAAGGATGCCTTGGCGACGCTGGAAGGCGATCGTGATCCCGAGAACCAGTTTCTCGCCGCTGACCTAGTCGCACTCGATGACCCCTCGGGAGCATTGGGTCGGGTGTTGGCTATTGATCCGGACGAGCTGAGCCCTGCCTTGGCAAGCTCACGATGGCATCTCATCGGCGAACTCGCGCTTGTTCTCGATGACGAAAGAAGGGTGCGGGAGGCGGTGGAAGCCCTTCGACAGCTGGGCACGGATAAAGTCGAGGCTGAGTTGCTCCTTATCCGCTGTGACAAGAAAACCGGCGTTGGTAATGATGAGATCACGACTCGCCTGCGAAAAATTGTGGAGGGCTTGCCCGACACGGTTGATGTCGTCACGCGATATCAAGTCGCCGACCAGCTTCGCCACAACGACTTGCCGGAGGAAGCTGCCGCACTCTTGGACAGCGCTGTCGACCTGAACCGTCCCGGTCCCCTGACTACGATGTATCTGCAGTGCCTCGCCGCGGCCCGTCGGGATGAGGCTTTTCGGAATGCGCTCCAGCGTGCAGCACCAATCGTGCGCGACACACCCGACGTACTTTGGGCAACCGCAACTCACGCGTGGAACGTTGGCGACCTCTCTACGGCGCGTGCGTCCGTCGAAAGGATTTTGAGTCTCGATGCTTCGGATGCGGACGCGCGCCTTCTGAGAATTGAAATCCTGCTCCGTCAGAATCAATCGACGGAGATCGTCGCCGAACTCGATCACCCCCTGGAATTTCTTCGATACCGACGCCTTAAGGATCGCTTTCGAATTGCAAGCTTGCTTGGCCACTTTGGCTACCTCGATAGGGCGGCGGCTCTTGCGTATCGCCTCTTTCTCGAGAACCGCGATCGATCGCAGGCATGGATGACGCTTTCGGCGCTCGTCATCGAGGAAGGCCGTACCGACAACGAAGATCGATCGTGGAATGCTAGAGTCGTTGCATCTGACGTTGCGGTGGACCTCAGCTACGACGACGGCGAGCGGCTCTTTCTGGTGGTCGAGCCGGATCCCGATCTCCGTCGACTCGACAATGAATCCTGGGAGCCTGACCATCCGCTCGTCCGAGCACTCATAGGACTTTCAAGCGGTGATCGGTTCCTGGATCCATCTGGCAGGCCGGGCCAGATTATAGCGCTTCGCCACAAGTACGTCGCCCGACTTCACTACGTGATGGAGCATCATGAGGGCCGCTTTCCCGAAATATTTGGGTTTCGGAAGGTGTCAATCGATATTGAGCGACCCGACGGACTCAATGACCTGATCGCCGAGTTGAAGCAAAGATTTGACTGGGTCAAGCAGGAGCAGGAAACCTACACGAACGGACCGTGGCCACTTGCTATGCTCGCGCATCGCATCGGCGTCGACACGATCGAGGTCGCAGCTGGGCTGGCGTCCCAGGGAGTGCCGCTGAAAGTCGCGATCGGCAACGAGGCTGAACGAGATACCGCCGCAATCGCCGTCCGTGAGAACGCGATCCAGGGATGCACGCTGGATCTCTTGGCATTCTGGACAGGCTGGCGGTTGAGGGCTCTCGAGACTATCGAGGCAACGTGTGGTCGAATTCATCTGCCTCAGAGCGTATCTGACCGGTTGCTTGCCCGTCGTGAACAAATTCAATTTTCTCTCAAAGACGGCCTCAAGACGGCTCAATACGACAACGGACGGATCGCTGCGACGGAAGTCGCTCCGGAGATCGTCAAGACCTGGCTCGAAGATATCGACAAGGCGATAGCGTGGGTCGAAACCAATGCCCACGTTTGTCCGTTGCTTCTGACCGACGAACTGCCCAAGGAATTGATTGAATTCTTGCAGGGTGGGAAGAGCGACTTCTTCGACAGCGTAGCCTTGGCCATCCAGAACAAGCATCTATTGATCAGCGACGATCGGCCTATCAGGGAGTTTGCGCACATTATGGGATGGAGCCGTAGTGCATGGCTTCATCAAGTGTTCGGGGTCGCGGCCGAACACGGCCATATTGACTTCGACACGTTCATTCGCTGGTCAGCTGACTTGGTAGATAGCGGCCATACATACATTGGAGTTTCGGGCATTGCTCTGGCTCGCGCATTTCGACTCGACGCCGCCGAAGGCCAGGCACCGGGATATTTGTACCGGACTTTGTGCGAGGTCATAGGTGGGCGAGGCGCGGAGCCAAAATCCCACGTGCTGGCGGCGCTACAGTGTCTTCGTGACCTCTGGTCGGATGGTTCTACTTACCCATTCCGGCAGGCTGCGACCGGATTGTTGCTCGAGCACTTGATCAAAGGGCGATCGGACTACGTTGCGTTGCTGCGTACGATTCAACGGCATGTGCAAGATCTACCGTTTCTCGTCGACTATTTGGTGCGTTGGGTCCGCGGGCATTTTCTTCCCACCGATACCTTGCGACCCACACGGCCCTATTAGCTGCAACGAGAACATCCACCATATCGATTCCCTGAGGCGGACGACCGCGCCGCTGGGCTTGCTTGGCGCGCGGCACTGTCGCTGCAGGCAAGATGCGCGTGTGCCGCAAAGGTTGCCTAGCCAGGTCCAATCGTGCAGGTTGCTACGCTTGAAGGATTCAAGCCGGCAGATGGATCAGACCAGCGATACCCGGGAGTGGGGCGAAAGCGACGGCCTGCAGTTTTTCGGCCGTCATCTCGTGGCGATCTGCGTGACCTATCGTTTAGTAAGCGCTTCCAAACAGGAAGCGCTCTCTTTTGCGGCATACAATGGCACGCTGATCGACATCGCAGGCTCCACCTGCTTCGTCACCGCAGGACACGTTCTGGCCGATCTCAAGGATAAACTCGCCGATGACAGGATCGAAGTCATCGATGTCGTTCTGGCTGACACGTTCGCTCAAGGCCGTGTCACAGACAATCCAATTCCGTTCGATGTGAGAAACGAGCCATTCTACATCGTCGATGACGATGAACAGGGGCTCGATTTTGGTGCCATTCCTCTGCGTCCCTACTATACCAACCTTCTGGCGAAGAACGGAACAGTAGCACTCGATGAGGAGCGGTGGATTCACCAGCACCGAGTTTGCTTTGATGGCTACGCGATGCTGGGTCTGCCTCAGGAATTCACATCGCCCGCGATTGACGCTTCGGGAAACGGCGCAGTCTCGCCTACCATGTTTCGCGTGTTGCGACATGAGACGCTCCCGCCTGGCACGCGCCAGACCACCTACCCGCGATTTGTTGGAGAGATCGATGACGGCTTGCAGATCTCCAGTGTCGTTGGCATGAGCGGCGGGCCGATATTTGGGTTTCGCATCGAGGGCGAAAAGAGGGTTCGCTACTGGGTTGTCGCTCTGCAAAGCGCCTGGCTTCCTAGCCGCCGTATTATCTTTGGTTGTCCCCTCCCAACCCTTGCTCCCCTTTTGAGAGATCTGATGGCGGGTGTCCCCCCGTCCGACGTGGCCTAGCCGCGGCGTTAGTCACATCGGGGAAGCTGAGAGCTAAAGCGAACTCCCCGAAGGCGATTGGCGGCTTTGCAGCTCGCTTACGATCAGGTTGTGCAAGCAAAATCTATTCAGCACTGGATCGCGAAATTATCACCTTGGCCGCGGCATGGGACCTGATTGGCTCGACGGTGCACTAGGCTCACTTCGAAAAGGAGCACCCGGCATCGAGGATGCGATCCTCATGTCGGGACCAAGCAAGCTCTTCCGATCATGCTTGCTGACTGCGTCTCCCTTCTCTCACGATGGGGCGCTTGGGTTGGTCCAGCCAGCAGCGCAAGGCACCTTGGCAAAACCTATGACGCGATGCGACCCTAAGGCACTACGGCAACACTTCAGCCGTCTAGATACGTTTTGATTTCCTCATCGTCTGCCGTTCGAATTCCGGCAAGCAAATTGTTGCGAAAATAGTAATCTTCCTTCTTGTTCTTTTTCCAAGCGTCGGCGATCTCTTGCGCGGTGCAGTATGCTCCCTTCAGCATAATTTTCGGTTTGGTCGCTGTCAGCAGAACCACGTCCAGCGAGAGCGGCCAGTTGTTTCTGAAGTTCGGCCAAGGGATGTTGAGGCGGCCATTTTCAATCACAGGCCTATCCCCGGCGGCGGCGCGGTCGGCGGCGGAAAATGCGAAATCAGCGTAACGGCTTTGCTTTTCCGTAAAGGCAGCCCAATCTTCCAGCAGCTTCGTTCGATCCGCAGCGTCCTCGTGGTCGAGAAAGCCGGGCGACGTCAGGATCGCGACACATCCCCAGCCTGCGGAGATTACGTCGTTGCCATTTGGCTGCTCCGCTCTCCAGAGTTCTTTGGCCTCCTGCACCAAATCGTCGATGCCGTTGGCAGGATTGTGACAGCGGAAGATTTTGCCAATACCAAGTCGTGGACCAAGCTCAGGCGAGAAAACCATCGTATAGGTGTTGCCACGACTAGAGGACCGCCGGCCATACCGGATCGGGACACGAACGTATTGGATCGACCGCTTGTCTGCTTTTAGGCGTGTCTCCCGCCACTTCATGCGAACTTGATCCGGCTTTCCGACAAAATGCCCGCCGTAGCTTTTGCTCTCCCAATCGAGCGATCCGACGACAAGTATCCCGATACGTAGATTGAGCGGCATGGCTCTTCCCCCTGCGCAGCTATCCAACTCCTAACCGCTTTCGCCCGTCAACGATTTCTCACGCTTGGAGCGAGCACCATCCACCATCTGCGTGGATGCTAATAGCTAGCGGGCATTTAATCTTCGATCTCGCCGTTGGAGTTTTGCTGGATTGAAAATTCCGGCATGATGTCGCCCGCCAGCAGCTTCTCCTTCGACAACAGCCCCGCGTCTTCGAGGGCTTCGAAATCCGGCAGGTCGCGCAGCGTGTCGAGCCCGAACTCCAGCAGGAATTCTTTTGTCGTCACGTAGGTGTAGGGCGCGCCCGGCGTTGGGCTGCGCGGACCGGAAGCGATCAGGCCGGCACCGCGCAGATGACCAATAAAATCGCGACTGATCTCCTTGCCGAAGAACGACGACAGTTCGGCGCGGGTAATCGGCTGGAAGTAGCCGATGCACATCAGCACCAAAACCTCCGACTGCGTAAGGTCGGCCGTCTTCCCACTTCCACCTACAGCAGCGCGGATGGCGTCTGCATAGGCAGGCCGGGTCAAATGTTTCCAGCCGCCGGCGACCGAAACCAGATCGTAAGGGCGGCCGCGCAGCTCCTCGCGGATGTCGTCGATGAGAAGATCAATGCTGCAGCTTTTCCCGACGATGCGGGCGAGCATTTCGCGGTCGACTGGCTCGCTGGCCGCAAAGATCGTGGCCTCGACGCGGTTCATCCATTCGCGCCAGCGCGCTTCCGGCGGCAGGTGATCCAGCTCCCGGTCAAACAGCTGGTCAGCTGATCGACGGTCATCTAGCCGGCTCCCTCCTCGCCTACGTGCACTCTCCGCCATTGTCTTCACAGCCCGTAGATGCGGAAGGTGGCGCGGCCGGACAATTCACGCACGGCACCGAGCTCGACCAGCCGGTCAAACAGGCGGCGCAGGCCGCGATCGCTCATGCCGGCGATTTGTTCCGAGGCGACGATCGAGTCGTCAGAGAGCAGCTTTTCCACGACGACGTCCGCCGCCTTGGCCCTGAGTTTCGGCGCAACCGCAAGCAGCCGTTCCGCGCGGCGCTCGAGTTCGGCGAAAAGATCAATGGCGCGCAGCGCAGCGCGCGCCTGCGCGGCCAGCAGGCTTTTGGCCCAATCGGCTTCCGTTTCGGCGCCGGCAGCCAGAGCGGCAGTCACTGGTCGACGCGCCCGGCCCGTACCCACAACTAAGGTCACTTCGGCGCCCAACAAAGGGATTGCATGTGTCCAGCCTAGCCGCTGCGCGAGCAAGACATCGGCAAGCCAGGCTCCGAGAACGCGCCGGAAGCCGTAACGCTCCGCGACCGCGAAGACTCCGACCAGCGTTTCGACCGTGCCGGTGTTGGCGGCAAGCTGTCGCAGATCGTCCGTCAGGTCGCTGACCGCCTCATCGTTGAGCGTGAGACCTAGATCTTCCAGCACCGCCTCGACATTTTTCTCCGTCAGCAGATCGTGCGCTGGCCGAGATGCCAGCCGCCGCCAAGCAAGAAGGAAAAGGCCGGCGGGACCGACGTTGTCGCCCGGTCTTGTGAGCAATACGGCATCGCGCAAGGCCGCTTCGTCCTCGACGCGGCCGGCCTGCTTTGCCGTTGCCGCGGCCGCCGAAATTGCCAGCCGCTGCCGCCAGGCGCCGGCCCACCGCTCCTGCCGCCGAACCACCGCATCGAGTGCGCCGATGGCGGCGCCGGCAACGAGCGCCACGTCCTCAATATCTTTTCCTGCACCGCTTTGCGCATCGGGGATGGCCCGGCGCAACCAAGCCGGCACCGTTGCCATCGGTGCGATCGAAGGGGCGCCGCCGAGCACGCCATGGCGAGACAGAGAGGGTTTGGGTCGCAGAATCATCGCAAGCACGATGAATCACGGCGGCGCTTTTAGCAATCTATTTGCACATAACCGCCGCACTTGTCGCACATATCAAACGAATGATAATGTTGCATTATCGTTCGTTAGTGGGCTACAAGGACGAATGGCCGTTTTCGTCGAGCAGAAGCCCAAAATTCACGCCCAGCGACCCTCCGGACCATCCCACAGCGCGACGGTCTTTCCTGGAACGGCTAACGATAGCGCTGGTGCATCCCACTGACGCTTTTACGCCTGCGGGCGCAAACCTGGCGCTGCCCGGTAGAAGATCACCCGCACCGACGGAACAAGCTGGCTGAGGTAATCGAAATCGCCAACATTGCCGGTCAGGACCGTCGCCCCAAGCATACCGGCCTGGTGAAAGATCAGCGCATCGTTGAGGAAGCGGCGCTCATGCCCCTCCCCTTTCGGCAGATGGTTCAGCCGGAACAACAGGCCGGCCAGCATGCCGGCGCGTTCCCAAGCGTTGGCGTCGGGTGCATGCAGCCGGTGCGCCGGAATATCCTCAATCGTATCTGCAACGGCTCCCGGGACCGACTTTGTCGTCGGGTGCGCCGGATCGAGCCGGCCGAACACATGGCTGAGCTCGGCAAGGCAGACGGCCGAGTGGTGACAGAGCCGATAGGTCAGAAGGTTATCGACCGCTTCGGGCGTGCGTCCCTGCAGGACATCCAGATAGACGCTGGTGTCGAGGAGCAATACGCCGCCGACGGGCGACTGGTCACCTGCCCAGGACAGGGCGGAATCCGGTCGCCGTTCCAGCCCAGCGCTGCGCCGCTGAGGTTTTAGGGACCGCAGTGCGCCGCCTAGATCAAATGCCAAGATCGATGTCCGCGGAGATGCTGCCCTTGCGGCCGACGAGCCGGGCGCCGAAATCATCCTCGAGCGCCAGCCGCGACAAGGCGAGCTCAAGCAGTTCGGTGTCTGAGCTCACATGGGCGCGCTTCTCTGCCGCCTCGATCAATTCCGACGACACCCTGCCGGAAAGGCGGGTGTTCTTGGCCGCGCCAAGCAGGCCGACCGCCCTCGCCTGCTCAAGCACCAGACGGTTGCGGGTGTGGGCGATCCGCTCCTCGCTTGCGGCTGTCGCTGCGCCACGTATGGTCATCTTGGGATCTCCATCTGTTGAACGGAATAGGATGTTGAACATGAAAACAAGGAGAGACCACCCTTGAGAGGCCATCCCTGGATCGGACAGGCCCGTTGCGCTCCCGCTGATGCGATACCAAGACCGGAGCGGACACAATTCCCTCAGCTATTCCGTCACACAGCTCGCGGTGGACAATTCCGGACTTTGGCCGCACCTTCGCTCGCAAGAATCGCATTGCTGCGACATTAGAATGGACGAGGCTGGATGGGCAAAGCCCGTAATTTGATGGTGTCCACCGACGCAATCGACGCCGATGACCTGCCGGACATTGTCGACGTCGTCATGGAGATGGGGCGGTCGGATGAAGGCCCCTCCCCTCTCCCGTCGGTCCTTGACCCGCGACAGACATCGTTGCCTACGCATCTCGAAAAGCTCGCCGACCGTGCGCGCGATTATGTCGAGGCAGCAAGTTCGGCGAACACCCGTCGCGCCTACGCAGCCGACTGGAAGCATTTTTGCGCCTGGTGCCGGCGCCAGTCTTTTGATCCATCGCGGCCGGACCCGCAGACCGTCGGCCTCTATATCACCGCGCAGGCTTCGGGCACTGGAAGGGACAAAAAGGCGGTAGCGACGATCGAGCGCCGCCTGTCATCCCTGACCTGGAACTACACGCAGCGCGGCCAGCCGCTGGACCGCAAGGATCGGCACATCGCCACCGTGATGGCCGGCATCCGCAACAAGCACGCCGCCCCGCCCCGGCAGAAGGAGGCGATCCTTCCCGAGGATCTGACCGCTATGCTAGAAACACTCGACCGCGGAACCTTGCGCGGCCTGCGCGACCGCGCCATGCTGCTCTTGGGTTTCGCCGGCGGCCTGCGGCGCTCCGAGATCGTGGCTTTGGACGTCGGCCGCGACCAGACTGAGGACGGCCGCGGCTGGATCGATATCCTCGACAAGGGCATGCTGGTTTCGCTTCGCGGCAAGACCGGCTGGCGGGAGGTTGAAGTCGGGCGCGGGTCGTCCGATGCCACCTGCCCGGTTGTCGCGGTGCAGACCTGGCTCAAGCTCGCCCGTATCGCGCACGGTCCCCTCTTCAGGCGCGTCACCAAGCAGGGCAAGGCGGTCGGCGCCGATCGGCTCAACGATCAGGAGGTCGCGCGCCTGGTCAAGCGCACTGCGCTGGCGGCCGGCGTGCGCGGCGATCTGTCGGAAGGTGAACGAGCAAAGCTCTTTGCCGGACATTCGCTACGCGCTGGCCTCGCCTCCTCGGCCGAAGTCGATGAGCGCTATGTGCAAAAGCAGCTCGGCCATGCCTCGGCTGAAATGACTCGCCGCTATCAGCGCCGACGCGATCGCTTCCGTGTCAACCTCACAAAGGCGAGCGGACTATAGGCCGGGCTCGCCCCTCCCCTGCCCTTCGGATGCGGAAAAGTGCGTTATCTCCAGGACAGCTGGTCCTTCGGCAACCGGCCGCTTGGGTCGAATACGGCTACCTTGTGCGGCAGACCCGGACCCCAGTCCCAAAGGACCAGGTTACGATCCTCCTTCTCGGCGCTCGGCGCGAAACTTGGGACCACAATGCCGGCAATATTCCGAGGCCGCAGCCTGTCGTAGACGGACCAGGACGCCGGGCGCTCTCCGTCGCTAAGCGCCGTCGCCCAGGCGCAGGCCATGTCCTCGAGCGCGATAGAAAATTCTCCCCTCGCCTCGTCCGTTGTCAAATCCACGATGTCATCGAAGTCGATCTCATAGGAACACAGCACGCAAGGATCGATCCGGTGCGCGAACCCCTGGTTGGCTTCCTTGACCGCTGTCATGATGGTCAGCGCCAAATAGAGCGCCGGCACGCCTTTGGGATTTAATCGCGCACCTCTGATCGCCGCCCCTTCGCCGGAAGTCGGCTTGAATGCCCAACGTGGATCGTGTGCCCGGTAGCAGGTTCCAACGAACCTCAAGCGAAACCACCGACGGCCATATGATCGAGATAATCACGGACCGCTGCGGCCTTGCCATCCTTCACCAGCGCCTCAGCGGTGCGTCCGCCAAATGCTGGAAGCGGCTGAGCCCGATACCAAGCCATCGCCTGCTCCTTGCCACCCGCCCAATCCGTCACGCGACTGATGATCTCGAGCATTTCCCGCAGACGCCCCTGTGTCTTTACCGCAGCGCTGCGCTCTGAGCGATAAAGGGTCTCGCGCGCAAGACCGGCGGTCTGGGCCAACTGGCCCTTGGACATGCCAAAACCGTCCGCGACCTGCTCGATCGCAATCTTCCCGTTCCGGTCCATATAGGACAAGATGAGAGGTCCATTCTGCTCGAGGATCTTGAATGCAGGGGCCACAGAATTCGTCCTACCATATTGAGAGGCATATTTCTTGTGCAAAAGATATGGCAGTTCTCGGCAGCTTTCAAGCCCGGGCTGCTGCCACCGCCCGAGTACGGACGCCGATCGAGCCGACCGTGCGCGCGAGCATGTCGAGGTAGCGAGTTCGGCAAACACCCGTCGCGCCTCTGCCGCCGGCTGGAGCATTTTTGAGCCCGGTGGCTTCAGGACTGTAACGCCCCTCCCCTGCCCTGATCAGGAGCCAAACAGCCGCGGCCCAGTAAAAAACGGCATAAGCTGGGTTGATCAGAATGTTGCCCGGTCGTGCGATGACATGCAGGGGGCAAGGTCTCACACGACAAAGTCGGCTAAGCATCTACAGGCAGAGCGGTCGTTTGGTCGAGCGCCCGCACAAATTGTGGTGCTCATCATCATCCGGTCATTCTTGCTGTTGCCCCATTGGCCTTCAGGGCTGCCATGAGCATCGGTCCGACCGAAAACTCTCCCGCCCTCGCCTTGTCGGTCAGCACACGCAAGTAGCCGCCGGCCGAATTGATGTGCTGCGCCCTTTGCAGGATGCACGCAATCACGATCGCGGCAACCTCCTGGCCCATCACATGGCAGGCCTCCTCGTAAGCTGAGGGCGAAACGCCAAGGTATCCCCGCACCTGGGCGGCAGTCATCATCAGATCGCGCCAGTTTCCGATCCCGTTAACGGCATAGTCCGCAATTTCGGGACAAGCGCGCAGCACCAGTCCAATTGGGTAGCCTTTCGGCTTCTCAGCCGGAGGAGATGCTGGCTCGGCCGCCGCCCTGCTTTTTTCGAAAGCTGGTTCAAATACAAAAGTAGAGTCTGTGTTTGAATCAGATTGCTGCCGCTCATTATGGGATTCATTGGCGCTAGGATTCGTGGAATTCATAAAGCTTTCCAACATCCTATCCACTTCATCGTGGAGCTCGGCGAGATCTGCAACGATGCTCTCCAGATCGGACAGGCCGGCCCTGCGCGGTATTGCCTCCACGATAGCCCTAAACCGTCTCCAGACCGCCCCCCAATCGCCCGCGGCGCCCTCCTCGATCGCGGCCTCGACAAGCTTTTGAATATCGCGTCGATGGAGCGTGATCCGTTCGCGCATCAACTTGAGCGCCAGAGCGTCGGACCGGACCTGCTCCGCCGCTCGCTGGAATTCCGCTGCCCGTGTCAGCAGCGGCGCCAGCGAGAACCCAAATGCCTCCGCAATATTCCCGCCATGCCCCTTGCGAGCAAACCTTTTGCCGTTCGGACTGTCGCGGCGGACAATCAGCCCGCAACTCACCAGCTCGGCCAGATTCCTCCGAAGCGTGGACTCGGCCATGCCGTGCGCGCGCAGCGACAACTGTGCGTTCGACGGAAAAACCATCAAGCCGTTTTCTTCACTGACCTGGTCATCCGGGTAGAAGGACAACAGCCCGTTCAGCACTGCCAGGGCGCGGTCACCCACGCCGATGATGGACTTACCTTCACATAGCCAACGGTAGACTTGCCATTTTTCGACAGCAGATCCTTGCGGGATCTCCCGTGATGCCGCATTCGCCTGCACCAGCGCAAGCGTCATCGGCCGCCGCCCAAAGGGCGTCGTCGCGTACCCACTCTCCATTTCCCTCACCTTTCAATCAGGCAAAAGAAATCTGCTCGCCGAAACGGCGCCACGACTCTTGACAGTGATTCGGGGAAATGCGATTCTCAGCTTGCTACAGACGTGAGAAGGGCTTCCGCGACGGTGACGTTCGGGGGCCTTTTTCTTTTGCGGTCTTAGTCTCCTGTTTTCTTCGCCATTTCCGACTCCCGAAATGCCTCGAAAAGCTCATCGAGTTTGCCGGCAATGAATGTACCGAAGGGCAATGCTTCCTTGGACTTAAAGGCAAGCGTAAACACTTTTCCCGTGTCGGTGATCTTGGCCTGAACGGATTTGTCCTGGGGCATCCACGCCCGCTCCTTGGGCTTCGCTGCTGCGCGTGGGCGCTTTTCTAAGGCGCTCACAAGGTCGAACAGACGGGCAAAACGGGCCTCACTGCCTTGCTGCGCGAAATCGGCGCGGCTCACGCACTCCATGGCCTTCGCCGCCGCACCAGGATGTTCCATAAGCTTGGCAAGCTGCCACCAGCGGTCTCGGCCAACGCCTTTGGCAGCCCCTACCGCCAAAATGACCTGTTCTGGAATGGTGCTGGTCACGGAGCGCATCTTCGAGAAGGTCGTATCGTCGAGCGCGAGGGCCGACTTCACCGTATCAGGCGAATGGCCCCGCTTGAGGATGCGGTCGGCAAAAAGCGTCCGTTCGATGAAGGACAGATCAGCTCTGGCGGCGTTCTCCTGGCCTTGGGCGATGACATGGTCCCTATCGTCCATCTTCTTGACGACGGCGCGCACAGGCCGTTCCAGCTGCCGGGCAACCCTGACGCGCCTGTGGCCAAAGACAGTTTGAAAACGTCCCGAAATGTCAGGGTGGGGCCTGACCAGCACAGGAGAATCCTGGCCACGTTCCCGAATTGCAACCAGCAGCTCCTGAAACGCTTCATCGTCATCGTCGATACGGTCCGACACGAATGAGGTGTCGACCAAATCCGGATCGAGATCGACGACTGAGCCCTTCGAGAGCTCCTGGAACGACTGTATGATCGACCGTGATGCACCACGAACGGCGTAGCTCGAGACGTCCTGGGCATCGGCGACTGCCGATGCGGGACCCATGACACTTCCGAAAATGTCCTTGCGTGCCATTCAATCGCTCCGATTCGCGGCTAATGGACTGAATTCACGGCAAAAATTGCCACTATTTACTGCCGTAAACCGCGTCGTCATGTCCGTCCCCAGGCGCGGTGAATAAGTGTCGTGATCTCCGAATTCACCGCGTCGAGCGATTCAATCGCCCGGTCATAGGTTGAGCGGGTAAAAGACGACTTCTCCACCTCATAGAGCGTCTGTTTCGTCAGGCCCGCATCCGAGATCGCTGTCGATTTGAGCATGGGATTTTCGAGGATCTGGCCAGCAAGCATGGACTGCATGAAGCCGACCATCTGGGCTTGCGGAATGTCTGTCGGTTCGTACCGCGTGATCAGATAGCGGAACCAATCGAGTTCGATCGCCGCGCCAGCGGCTTTGATGGTCTTCAAGATGCCGCCGAGCATCAAAAGGAACTGGCTCATCGACATCAGGTCGAGCATTTGGGGATGAACGGTGATCAGAACGGACGTCGCCGCCGACATGGCCGTTAGAGTCAGATAGCCAAGTTGCGGAGGACAGTCGACGACGACCACGTCATAGCGGTCGTCCACCTCGGACAAGGCGTTTGCAATCCTGACGAAGAACTGCCGGCCGGCAGCGGAGGATTTGTCCTGCATAGCGAGCGGCGTGTCATACTCGTACTCTTGCAGCTCGAGATTGGCCGGAATGATATCCAGGCCAGGAAAATTCGTCGGCACGATCACATCGGAGATCGGCCGGCGCTCGTCATCGTAACGGATCGCCTCATAGAGCGAGAGGTTGCGGTCGAGTTCCGGTTGAAATCCATGCAGAGCAGACAGCGAGGCTTGCGGGTCGAGATCGATCGCGAGGACCCGGTGACCTGTCAGAGCCAAGTGCTGGGCAAGGTGGGCGGCAGTCGTTGTCTTGCCGCTGCCCCCTTTGAAATTGACGACCGCAACGACCTGGAGCTTGTCGCCGGGTTTGCGGTGCGGGACATACTTCTTGACCTCGGTCCTGCCATGCTGGTCCAGAAAATGGCGAAGTTCGAGTATCTGCGCGGCCGTGTAGGAGCGGCGCCCGGAAGGCATCTGTTCCGGCAAAGGACCCTTGCGCTCAAGGTGTAGCCGCTTCAGATTGTTTTGCGACACACCGAGATAGTGGGCGACTTCTGCCATCGAAAATGAACGCAGCGTCTTGGTCGCGTTGGGTGGAAATTTCTCCATGCGCAACTGATTGAGGCGTCGCGATATCTCAGCACCCTGCTCGAGGATTTTGTCATCGAACTCGAAGCGTGGTAGCCGCATGGCGATATTCATTCTTGTCGAAACCTGAATTGGCGCTTTTTGCGAAGAAACTATTCAACAAGCGCCATTAAGCTCCGATTCGGACAGCCCGGCAAGAAGTTTTGGGTTAACAGAAGGTTAACGCCACCAGCAGGCGTCTTACTGCCGAATAGCGAGATCATAGCGGCTGCTTGTCGTCTGAACCCAGGACTCTGCCGCTGCGTGGCTAAATGCATGTTTTCTCTGCGACAAGGGCAAGTTTTTACCGCAGTAAAGATCGCGCCAGTCAAAGGTCGAGGGTGGCACAAGCGGACCGGTGCCTGGCAGGGCGGTTCCAACCCGCCCAGCGCTGACGGACGCCATCCGCCAAGCGCTGCTCAAACCGCACAGGGGCGCTGCAATTTTTGATCCTCATTGGCGCGCCCGATTGCGATCGATCCACGGGAATCCAGTTTTACATGTCGTAAAGGGCTCTGTCGGAAATCGAGCCACTGAGATCATTGGGCAGCTCACATTGCAGCGATCCTGGTAGGGCAGGGCGGCTGCCCTTGCGACTTCAGCGATGCCGGTCGAGTCTGCCTGCCATTGCCGACCGCAAACCCGGATGGCGACGCAGGCGCAAGGGCGCCGTGACAAGCAACTTCAAGAGGCCGCAATCGTCGATCGCGGCGCGACCGGTGTTGCGTTGAGAGAAGGAGTTGAACGGCTGCGTTGAGCAGCCTGCACTCTAGACGTGCCGATATGAATGGCTCTCGAATTGGCAGAGGATAGCGAGGTGGGGTTGCCCCGCCGGTGGAGCACTCTGCGTCTGCCTGCCGAGACTGCGCTGGATCGGTACGAGAAGCCAAGTCAGGGCTGGACCACGGATCGGGCACCGCCGCCCGCCTTGCAAACATGCCTCGGCGTTTTCGAATGCGCGCACGACCAATTGAAACGGCCCATGCCACAGCTGTACGTCAGAGGAGCCAAGTTTCTGAAGGCCTCGTGAAGTCGCACGATGCCCATCTGCGCTCGCAAGCAGGCGAATTGGTTCAGCTCGTTCGCGGTATCTATGTCGATGCTGCCGATGACATCGAGACCACGATCCTGAACCATGCCGTTCGGATCGCACGTTATCTCTATCCAACGGCGTATCTGTCATCGGCAAGTGCGATTCTGCTCGGACCTACGCCGGACGGGCGGCTTTTTATCAGCGGGCGACGCAACCAGCGCACCCGCCTACGCACCCTCGAGATTATTCAAAATGAGGCGCCAGCCCACCCGTCGACGATGGGCGTTGTTGTTGGAGATGACATGGGGGAGTTGCGCACCGATGCTTCGTCCCCACGACAGGGGTTTTTGGAAGCGTTCCGGCTGCGCGGCGACCATGCGAGTGCGATACCCGGGCAGATGCGGGCACAACTTGCTGTGCGTCTCATCGGTGAGTTTGGATCGCCGCAAGCAGCCGCGGACGCGGTTTGGGCGCTCGCCCGTGAGAACAGCTGGTGTCGGGAAGGGCAGGGGCAGAACGCTATCTTTCGGCGCGGGCCGACGCCGGCAAATCGCCGGCAACAAGTCCGCATTGGAGTTTCTCGTTGCCTGGCACGGGATCTCGCTTGGACAGCTGATCCATGACGGTTTCGAGAGGCGGTGGAAGCCTGCTCACCGAACAGGCGGCACGCTGCTCATTCGCGAGACGATCCCAGGCAACTTGCCACCGTTCATCGTGTCGCTCTTGCCGGAGGAGTGGCTCGCCCACATTGCGTCAGCGCGATGGAGCGCGACGTCCTCAGAAAGCGCTGAATGTCCAAAAAACTGAAGGACCGTGCGGAGCTTGCCGATCTTCGTCGAGACACCGCAGGGCGAGCTTCTGGCCTTCTTGAAGGCCGGCCTGTTCACCGGTTCCTATGCAGGCCGGCGAGGAGGTCTCGCTGGGTCAGTAGCGGCCGTGAAGTGCCGCCAAGAGGAGTTCAGCGTTTCGGCCGGTTGACCTCGATTTATCATGAAGGCGCCGGATCTGCTCCTAGGCTCCAGCGCGTGCTGAACGCGCGCCAGAAGCGGCTCTCAATGGCGGCAAAGTGCCAGGCGAACAGTCGATCTCAGCGTAGCGGCTGCACTCTGCCTTTTAGCGCAGTGCCTGCTCCAGATAGTCGCTGAAGGCGCGGGCTTTCTGCGAAGGGCGTCGCCCGGCGGGGAACACGACAAAGGCGGTCACCGGCTCGAGGCTGTAGTCAGGAAGGATTTCAACCAGAGCTCCCGAGACAAGCTCGTCCGCGCACATCCACCTCGATGCGATCGCAATACCGAGGCCGGCGCTCGCACAAGCGATAGCACCTGCGGCAGAGCGGGTTCGCACGCGCGGGCTGACGGGCTGAACCTCGGTAACGCCTTCGCGATGGGCGGTCCAATTCTGATCGCCCGTATCACTGGGACCGCCAATGAGATGGTGCTGACTAAGCTCGGCGAGTTTTGTCGGTGTGCCGCGTCGTGCGAGATAGGTAGACGCGGCCACGAACAAACGGCGGCTAGCGGCAAGTTTACGCGCCACGAAACTGGAGTCCGGCTGGTTGCCCAGGCGGAGCGCCATGTCTGCGCCTTCTGCGACGAGATTCTCGTAGCGGTCGGACATCATGAGATCGACCTTGAGCAAAGGATGCCGCTCCAAGAAACCATGCAGCAGCGGTACGATCTGCCGCACCCCATAAGTCGCCGGCAGAGCCACCCGCAATATTCCCGACAACTGATCCGCCCCACGCGCTGCGCTCTCCGCCTCTTCGATCCCAGCAAGTGCCTCGCGCGCCCGGGAAAGCAGCGCCTCGCCGGCATCAGTTAGCGAAAGTTCGCGGGTCGTACGCGTGAGTAGCTTGACGCCCAGCCGTTCTTCCAGCGCCGCGACCGTCCGCGAGACGGAGGGTTGCGACAATCCGAACTCTCGGGCCACTTTCGAGAAGCTGCCGGTTTCCACCGTGCGAACGAACATCGCGAGTTGCTGGAGCCGATCATTCATACGGAATACGTATACATTATATGAGATCGGCAGCGCTACTCGCCGATTTGCGCATGATTTAACTCCTGAGCAACACGCCACTCAACGGCGGTTCACAAAGCTGAAAGGAGTAAGACCATGGACAATCTCAGGGGCAAAGTAGCAATAGTGACCGGCGCATCGAAGGGCATAGGCGCGGAAATCGCCCGGCAGTTCGCCGAGGCGGGCGCGGCCGTTGTCGTCAACTACGCGTCGAACAAGAGCGATGCCGACAAGGTGGTGGGCGAGATCCTGGGCGGCCACGGCAAGGCCGTTGCGATCCAGGCGGACGTAAGCAAGAGCGCCGACGTTAAGCGGCTGTTCGCCGAAACGAAGACCGCGTTCGGAAGGCCCAGTATCCTCGTCAACAATGCGGGCGTGTACCGCTTCGCCCCTTTGGAGGAGGTGACGGAAGCAGAATTCCATCGCCAGTTCGACACCAACGTGCTGAGCATCCTCCTAACGACGCAGGAAGCCGTAAACGCCTTTGGCCCTGCCGGCGGCAGCGTAATCAATCTTAGTACGATTTCGAGCACCAATCCTGTGCCGAATTCGGTCATCTATTCCGCCTCGAAGAGCGCGGTGGATACAATCACCAAGGCGCTCGCCAACGAGCTCGTGGGCCGCAATATCCGCGTCAACGCGATCGCACCCGGCATGACCGAGACCGAGGGTCTGGCGGTGGCAGGCATCGAAGGTGAGACTGCCAGAAATATCGGAGCAACCTTGCCGATGGGCCGACTGGGACGGCCCGATGACATTGCGCGCGTCGCAATCTTCCTCGCTTCGGACCAATCCGCCTGGCTGACAGGCGAACGCATCACGGCCTCCGGCGGCCAGCGTTAGGCGGCCGGCCTTTCTTCGACGGCACTGCGGGAGCGTCTTGGAGTCGGCCTCCCTCATATCCTTCATCCAGAACTGACGGAGAGAACTCATGTCTGAGCCCGAACAATATGACGTGGTGATCCTCGGCAGCGGCCAAGGCGGCAAGCTGCTCGCATGGCACCTGGCCCGCGCGGGAAAGAAGGTTGCGGTCGTGGAACGCCGATGGATCGGCGGCTCCTGTCCAGCCGTCGCTTGCCTGCCGAGTAAGAATGAACTCTGGAGCGCGCGGGTCGCACACCTCACCCGTCACGCCGCGGAGTTCGGAACGGTCATCGGACCCGCTGTGACCGACATGGCGCAGGTCCGCCGCCGCAAGCAGGACATGATCGACCGGGAGGTCGCCTTCCATCTCAACGCCTACGAAACCAGCGGCGCGGAGCTAATCATGGGGAGCGGCCGTTTTGTGGCGCCAAAGACGCTCGAAGTGGCTTTGAACGGCGGCGGCACGCGACTGCTCGTTGGTGATAAAGTCGCAATCAATGTCGGGACGCATGCGGCCATTCCGAGCATTCCCGGCCTTGAGGCGGCACGACCGCTTACACACATCGAAGCCCTGGAGCTCGATGTCTTGCCACCGCATCTGATCGTGCTCGGCGGCGGCTATGTCGGCCTTGAGCTGGCGCAGGCCTACCGCCGTTTCGGCAGCCGCGTGACCGTAATAGAAGCCGGTCCTCAACTCGTCGGCCGCGAAGATCCTGACGCCGCCGATGAGATGCGTCGGCTTCTTGCTGGCGAAGGTATCGAGTTCCTTATAGGGGCGGAGCCTCTCAATGTGCATGGCCGCTCTGGCGAAGGCATCAGCGTGGCCGTGCGCACCTCATCAGGCGAGCCGACGTTGGAGGGCAGCCATCTCCTTGTTGCGGCGGGGCGCGTGCCGAACACTGCCGGAATTGGTCTCGAAAAACTTGGCGTCGAAATCGACGGACGCGGCTACATTCGGGTCAACGAGCGGCTGGAGACGAGCGCGCCTGATGTTCTGGCGCTAGGCGAATGCGCCGGCAGCCCGCAGTTCACGCATGTCTCCGTCGACGACTTCCGCATCGTCAGGGACAATCTGGCAGGCGGCAACCGCAGCACGCGCGATCGGCTGGTGCCCTACACGATGTTCACCGACCCGCCGCTTGCCCGTGTCGGGCTAAGCGAAGGCGAAGCACAACGCCAGGATGTCAGCGTGCGCGTCGCAAAGTTGCCGATGAGCAGCGTCTTGCGCACCGAAGCAACTGAGGAAACCCAGGGGTTCATGAAGGCTGTCGTGGGCGGGGATGATGACCGTATCCTAGGGTTCACGATGATCGGTTCCGAAGCCGGCGAGGTCTTGGCTGCCATCCAGACTGCCATGCTGGCGAAGCTGCCGTACCCGAAGCTTCGCGATGCCGTCATCACGCACCTGACGATCGCAGAGGGACTAGGAGCTCTCTTCTCCAACGTGCCGCCTAGGTCGAATCAATAGCGATGAAAACATCACAGGCAGGTCCAGTTGATATGACGGGATCTGCCTGCGTCTGACCTGCACATTAAAAATTGACGCTCGAGCGACGCAGCCAACGGTCTGCATCGGATCGGTCCCGACTATGCAACCGGGCACCTCAACGTTCTCCCCGGACTGATCTGTATTTCGAAGCTGCGGGTTCGTTCTCCGGTGCGGTCCTTGAACGGTTCTGTAATCAGAAGCAGCCCGGCCACGAGACTTTTCCTGCAAAGAAACGTCGGAGGGCCATAGCGACAACAACGCAGAGGGAAAGATCGCCTATCGTAACGGCCGAGGTACCGTTGCAAGCATCTGGATCTTGGATGTGAGGCGGTCGATATCTCTTCGACCTGATTTCGAGAAGGCTACCGCGCGGGGTTCTCTGGATCGCCAATGTGCGTATGCTATGCGCGGACTATCGAACAATAACGAATTGTTTTTCGTGAGGGAGCTGAGAGGCGCCACAGGGTGTTCCCACCGGGAGGTAACAAGGTCGAAGATGCGGCGCAATGATGATTTTCCGGAATGGATTTCCGTAACTGATGCAGCGCCGCATCCACAGATGAACGAAAAAGGTGGGCTTTCTGCCCGCAATGCCCGGGGTGCAGGAATTCCTGAGCGCGAACTTCTCGCGCAAATTAGCGCTTGCCGATATGGCCGCGGTTTGCGGGCTTTCATCCTCTCATTTTGTGCGGGCTTTCTCCAGGACAGTCGGGGCGCCGCCGCATCACTACGTTCTCAATCTGCGGCTCGACTTGGCGGAGAGACTGCTTGCCGACAAGCGCATGGCCATTGCGGAGATCGCCCATGTGAGCGGGGTTCTCTAGCCAAAGCCACTTTACGACCGTCATGAAGAAATGCCGGCATCTAACGCCGGCGCAGGCGCGGGTGGGCAAGGTTATACGCGAAGCTTAGGCTGCATGCTGGAAGGCGGCTGGGCGCGAGGAGATGGAGGACGGCGTGTCGAGCGTTAACATAAGCGTCGGGCCATTGCACGTCGCTCGATGCGTGACTGGATGCGGGCTTCCGCTGGCTGGCTGAAATTTGGTTGGCCTTTACCGCCGCAAGGCGCGCCGCAAGCTTGGCAGGGGCGCAGGAAGAACCAACCCATTGGGATCTCCAGAGCTTCAGCTTCGGCGGAGGCAAAGGGTCGACGTGGTGCGCGGCTCGACGCACCGTACAGGGCCAGCAGCGGCATGCGGCGAAGCGCAGGCCAGTCTCCCTGGTTCGATCCCGGAAGTCCATCTAGATCGATTGAGACAAGCGGAACCTAATTCCATAACCTGGTATCTACCAGCCCTGCCGACCATACCAGTCATCGACATCTCGGCGTACGCGATCCTTCTCGATGCCGTAGCGTTCCTGGATCAGGCCCTCGAGCTGATCGCGTTTGCCGCCAATGCGGTCGATATCATCATCAGTGAGCTTGCCCCACTGTTCCTTGACTTTACCTTTGACCTGCTTCCAATTTCCTTCGACGCGGTTCCAATCCATCGTGGCTTCTCCTTCGAATCACACATCGGAAGAACGGACAAATCGCCCTCGAGTTCCGCTATAATCGGGAGAGGCGGGCTGGGAAGATGGTGGCGCACGTTGGTTTGATCGGCGCGATGATCATTGCGGAAGTTTCTAAGCGCTCCCATCCGTTTCGCTATCCTCATCGATTTGGCGCACCGGCAGGTAGGCGTTGGTTTCCAGCCACTCGCGCAACACAATCTGAATGAGATCTGACCGGCCGATCTTCATCTCTCCGGCGATCGAGTTCAGCGCGTCTTCTGTTGCCGGCTCCAGGGGAACGCCAGCGACGTTTCGCAGCATCAAGGCGGCGCGGCGAAGGATAACTTGAAGATCCGGCCGCGGCATGTCCGCGATGCGGTCGGCGGCACGCTCAAGCTCTTCGGCAATGGATGCGCGGGTCATGGCTCCATTTTTGCCACACCGGCGGTGGCCTGCCCAGTACAAGGGCAGGATTTAGTTCGCGTCAGGCGACTTTGGCCGTGGGTTTGGCAGGAGGTTTCTTCCGAGGGACCGGCTTCCGCCCCAGACCCGACGCCTTTGCCAAAGCGGACCGCTGTTCCGCATAGTTCGGCGCCACCATCGGGTAGTCGGCTGGCAATTTTCACTTGGCACGGTATTCATCGGCCGTCATGCCAAGGTAACGAAGGTGGCGTTTCAGCGATTTGAACTTCTTGCCGTCGTCAAGACAGATGATGAAGTCCGCAGTAACCGACTTCTTTGGATTGACCGCGGGGACCTGCATCTCAACTGCCGGCGCGGCAGGCTTGCTCAGACCAGGCAGGGAAGCGTGTAGAGACGCAATGAGGTTTGGCAGTTCGCCGGCCGGCACGGGGTTGTTGCTGACATATGCGGCGACAACACCCGCGGTTAGCTCGACAATCTCAGTGACACTATTGGTCCGCTCCGGCAATTATTGGAACTCCTATTGCTTCGGCACCTTCTACTTGGGATTTGCCTCTTCGCAATTCGCGAAAGAGCAAAACGTTCTGCGGTTGTAGATTGGCGCGATCGTATACGACCGCGCTGGCGGGTGTCCCGGTGTTTCATACTCTCAAGATGATGCAAAGCCAGGCGACCAGAAGATCGCGCCAAAGCCTCGAAATTGCGGCCTAATTCGGCTTCACGTCGCGGTGCAGGCAGTCCTGCACTTCAATCGACGTTCAGGGGCCGCATCTCGAACGCTGGCGACGCGGATGTCCGTCGCGCGCTCCACGATGCTGACGGCGGCGAACCGCCGGTCCGCATTTCGCGGCAGGAGCGGCGCAGCCCGGTTGCCGTGCTGTTTCATCATATTCGGTCATCAGCGAAAGTCGCTGACCTGACCTTGGTCGTGTGTGACGCGTATCGACATCATACCGGGTTGGCGTCCGGTCGTCACCGTCGACCCTTCGATGAGGACGCCGCCTGAATGGCGCTTGGCGCCCCAATCTTGTCAACTCCTCCACGACAAATTCGGCCATCGATGGCTCCTGAAAGCCCGCCCAGCGCGTCAGCCGTATCCCGCGGTTTTCTGGATCCAGTGCTCGGCCTCTAGTGCTGCAAATTATTCTGGAGACTTGAGGTTCCGGTAACTTGCGAATTCGAACTCACTGATCTTGCGCGTGCCGAGATCGGTGACGCGCACCCAGGGTTTGCCGGATGTTCGCCCGGGCTTCAGTGGTCGCTGGACGACCTTCACAACGGCATGAACATGGCTGTGGGCTTCCACTGAGGTGGTGCTGATCACCTTCGTGCCGTTCATCGCCTCAACTTTGAAACTTGCCATCGGCCCGATCTCTCCGAGGCGATCCTAGCCAAGTCCGAATTCGAACGGAACTGTCGTGGCTGTTGCTGGTGAACAGGAATTGCTTGCTAAGGTGCTGGTGCACGAAGGCGGCTATTCGAAAGATGGGCGGCCTTGTTCGCTTAGATGCAACTGATGGTTTGGGGAGCGTTGCTACCCTTGGCCAGCATCGTCCTCCGCTGGCCGGCTCCGATGAAGCCCGTCACTGTTTCCGCAGTGGCGGGCTTTTTAACATCCGCTGACTGTGCGTGACGCCTATCCCGCCATTGCCGCCATTGCCGCCCGTGGTGGGAGCCGCATTGTCGTTGCCACCGCTGCCGCCATTGCCGCCGGTGATCGTCCCGAGGTTAGTGAATGTGGCTCCGGAGACAAGCGAAACGCCGGCGCTTCCATTGCCGCCATGACCGCCGAGCACCGGGATCGTTTGCGTCGAGCAGCAGCCGACGTTGTTGCCGCCGTTGCCGCCGTTCCCGACGAGGATTCGCAGATCGTGGCTTCAGGCTTCAACTGATCGCGTTCCACAGCCCGCTCGAGCATGAACCGGGCTGGCAGCAGCTTCATCAGGAAGAAGCTGGCGCCGAAAAGAGCTCCGCCGAGCGCCACAAGGCGCGGGCCCTCGAAATCTTCCAGCTTTCGCATCAGCGCACGGGTCGACATGGGTTACTCCTGCGTGCCAGGCGTTCAATGGCGAAAGATCGTCGGCTCGAAATTGGACTGACGCAGAGCGCCTGCCGCGCGATCGATGTTTACGGATGCATTCTGGTCTCTAGCGTCGAACATCAGTCCGACGACCGTGCCGCTGTGAGCGACCTGAACGCCAATGGCGCCGAAGCGGTCACCGACGGTTTCGATCTCTCTCAGCCGTGGTTTGGCAAGAAACCGCTCGTTGATCCGCGCGCTCGCCGTCGCAACCCTGCCCAGCATGCGGGCGTCCGCATTCTTGATGGCTGTTCGCAACAGGCTTCGAAGCGGCCGAAAGGTCTCGATCTCCAGGTGACCGTAACGCGCCGGCTCGAATTCAAGCGTATCGACCGTGAGCTGGGGGGTGGTATCGATGCTGATGAAGTCGATCGGCGGCAGCGGCTTGCGGAATGCCTCCATCACGATGCCGTCCCGGTGCGCAAACAGCACCGCTTGCTGCCTGAACAAAGTGGAGTCACAGGCCGTTTCCGCGCTGACCGCGAGCTGCATGACCTCATCCGACGCCGCATCGATCTCCAACCAATTCAATACCGCCAGGATGCTTGCCAGAACGTCGGCGGTGGAGGAGCCCATGCCACGGCCAATGGGGATGTTGCTATCCATCGAGAGATGGCCGCCGCTGCCGGGCCGGCCGAATGCATTGATGGTCAACTCGGCCGCGCGTCGAGCCTTCTCCCGCGAGGCTGGCCAGACAGTCACGTGATCGCTATCGTTTGCGCTGAACCTGGCTTTGGACCTCAGATGACGACAGGGCAGCGAGACCAGCGCGCGTCGCAACCGCGCGCCCTCATCCTCGAAAACGCCTTGAACCAGTTCCCCGTGATGGCCAATGGCTTCAGCGTATCCCGAGCCCTCAGACATGGGCATTCCTCCATATACTTTAGCAACCACTTAAGTTACTCGGTGAATACTTTCGCAGGCCGGATCGTCTACAGCAACAACCAAGTTGATAATCTTTTGTATTCCAAAACGTTGCGAGTACATGACGCGCATTTATTTCCTCTTACATATTGGTCACAAATGTAGAGCCCGACCAGGCGGGCAGGGGCGGCTGCCGGCGTTCCTCGATATGTGCTGCGGGAATGATCAGGCCGACTGGTCTTCGAGCGCGTATCCGGCGAGCCTTACAGTGCGAATGGCAACGCTTCGTGATGACCGCCTGAGTAACTTTCGCAACTGGCTCATGTGAACATCGACCACGCGCGTGCTTACACTGGCGCTATTTGTCCAGGCCACGGCGATCAGCTCATCGCGGCTGAGCACCTTTTCCGGATTTTCCAGCATGTGGCGCAGCAACTTGAACTCGATTGGCCCGAGCGATATCTCCTTGCCGGCGCAGCGCACGCGATGGGTATCAAGCTGCATCTCGATATCGCTATATGCCAGCGACTTGCCACGCCGGGATCCCTGTTCCGATGCTTGGCCCACCGCCAGCCTGGCCCGCAGGTATTCGAGCAGCTTGGCCGGGGCAAACGGCCGGACAAAGCATTCGTCAATGCCAGACCTCAGCAGCTGAATGTGCTGAGCTTCCGCGCCGGGCGACACCAGAGCGACACAGGGGAGGGCGCCTGTGCGAGCATCCTGCTTGAGCCCGGCACTTTTGGCCCCCAGCTGGTTGTCCGGTCGACAATCCAGCACCACGGCCCGAACCGGCATGCCCGCTGCAAGCTCCAGCACTTCATCGATGGAACCGGCCAGCGTACTGGCGAAGCCGTCGACCTCGAGAATGTGGCTGAGGAGCAGATAAAATTCCGCGTCCTTCGAGCAGATCACTATCAATGGCTTCATATGCGCAGCGTTAGGATCTTTCAGCTGCCATCAAGACGGGCTGGCTATATTCGAATCCCGCATTCCCAAAGGCCAGCATGCCAGAACAAGCCACCCAAAACAACAAAGCCCAAAAACGAGCTTGGCGTCGCAGCAAACATGCCGGCGGCCGGTCCGTGCTTCCCTCTACGGCAAATTCGAGTCCAGCGGCGGCCGCCGCCAAAAAAGACAAAGGGCGTATAAACCGAAATCCCGCGCGCGTCCGCAACGGCGGACAAGCCTCGCGCGTGGGATGGAGGAATTCCGCCTCGGCCGCGGTGGTGAACGGGACAGCCTAAGGAGCGTCAGCATAGCGACGGCTGAAAGCCTGGACGCGGGACTGACTGTCCCCGCCAAGGCGGTCCGCACACTGCACGATGGTCGAGGTAGGCCGTGGTATCTGTCATCGGCATCCCGCCGCAACGGATCTCGCCGGCGAACCGGAACCTATCGCCTGATCATTAATCTACTCCCAGGGGGAGCCCGATGGCCGGCGATGACCAGTTCGAAAGATGTTGCGGCCCGGAAAGCCTTACCGCGTGTTCTCGAAGGGCTGAAAGAGGCCCATCACGCCCGCAGGCTATTCATTGAGGCCGCGACGAAGGGGATATTCTGGCTAAATGGGGCCCGCTGAGTTGAGCGGCAGCCGCCTTTTCATCGAGAGCCAGATAGGCTTACTCTAAGAAGGTCGCCCGGAGCCTTCCATGTGCAACGATTATGAACAGCATGTCCTGTGGGGTGAATACTGTCGGATGATGGCGTCGCTGGCGCTCAAAATCCCGGCGCACCAAACCGAACTCGATTTGCCGCAGGCGGATGACATCCGCATTAATGACCCGGCGCCAATAATGCGCGGCGCCGGCGATGCGATTGAATTGGCATCGATGACGTTCGGATTTCCGCCGGCGGGCCCAAAGGGGGGACCGGTGTTCAACTTTCGCTCCGAAGGGAGGCAATTCGCAAACAGCAATCGATGCCTCATTCCGGCCTCCGGGTTCTTCGAGTTCACTGGTGCGAAATATCCGAAGGCGAAACATCGCTTTACGCTCAACGGCTCTCCATTTATGGCCATCGCAGGGCTTTGGCGTGAGGCCGCCGGCAACAAGCCGCCTACCTTCACCATGCTGACGACTGATCCCGGGCCCGATGTCGCACCATTTCATAATCGGCAGGTCGTTGTTCTTCAGCCGCAGAATTGGGCTGCCTGGATCAACCTGACGAAGCCCGAATCTGAACTCTTGCGGCCGCTTCCGGCGGGGTCGCTTAGAGTGGAAACGGTGCGCCCGCAAAGCGCGTAACACGAGGCCGATCCTGACGATCATTCCATGTCGGGTACGTCACCGCTGACGAAAAGCGTTGTAGGCGGGCCGTAGTCCCCAAGCGCTGGATCGGCATCGCGGCTCCATGCGATGACGCCGACATGCCTGGTAGCCAGCGCCTTGGCTATGCGAACTGCCCTTTCCTCGCTTTGCTGATCCGCCGGGCCGTAGGCGGCAAACAGATCGCCCTCGTTGCCGCGATCAAAGGCAATGACGACGATCAGCTTTGGCTTCTTCTGGCCAGGCAGGACATGGTCGGACATCATCTCTCCTTCGCATCAGCGCGAGGCCTGCTTTTCCGTCGCCGCTTCAAGCGCGTTTATTGCATCACAGACGGCTTGGCGCTTGGGTTCGACCGGCTCGTCAGGGTGGAAATGAGAAAGCGAAAGAGTGGTGAAGACGACGGTTAGGTCGCCGATGAGGTCTCGCATTTTGAACCGATCTTCGACATCGGCCGCAATGCGCCAGGCCAAGATGGAATCCCTTCCGCTAAGCGTGTCTTTGCCGCCTCGCTCAACATCTGCACGAAGCATCGCCAACGCGGTGACGCGGTCGACGAGTTGGGTTTCCGGATCGATCAGTAGCTCCAGATCCACGCTTAGAGGCTTGCGTTCTTCAGGCCAGCCGGCACAGCACGCCTCCAGGGCGGCGGTATGGGCTTGGCCCCAGGCTTGTGCGCAGGCGCCGGCTCGACCGTCCAATCCATCTTCCGGAAAGCCGTTTATATCCCAGCCTTCGAGTGCAAAGGCGCCTTGTGCCGCTTCCTCGGCTGTGAAACCGGCGCGCTCCAAAGCCGTCTCGGCGGCCGCGATGCCGCGCGAAATCTCCTCAGGCGATGCGCCTGGGACGGTCAAAACCAGGTCCATGTCTGTCTCCGGTAACTATTTTAGCTACAGTGAACGAAAAGAGAACATTGAGTCAAGACTGCTCTTGACGAGGAAGGAATATGTTCCTTATTCCTGAATGACATCTGAGCAGGAAAGAGGCATGGGAACGCGCCAGAACGCGCCGGCCGGCGAAGCTATGTCCGAACTGGAAGAGGTGGCTGAGCAGGCCATAGCCGCAGCCGGCGGCGATGTCTTGGTCGCGTTGCTGAATGTCCTTGCCAGGAACAACGACCTTGAACGGGAACTGGGCTTGTCGCGGGCCGCAGTCTCGAACGGCTATTCTCGCGGCTGGCATAAGGCGCGGGTTCAATGACCGAGACGGCGGAAGACAATTTCCGGATCGAAGTCTGGGATCGAGAGGAGAAAACCCATCTAGAAACCATATGCCGATCTCCGGACGCGGTGGTCAGCCAGGCAGCTTGGCAGGCGGCCATTCGGCGTCGGCCCGGAATGCTGCTGATTCACTACAACAGCCGCCATGTCATGGAGAAGATTATCACTCCGGGCGAGGTGAAGGTTCCACCGCAGACTGTCATCAACGGCAGCATTCATGCCGGGTTGGACGTTTCACTTGGCGATCTGCGCGAATGGCACACGTTGCGAGCTTGGTGCAAACGCTGCTCGCACTATGCCGAGGTGAAGCCAGCCGCGCTTATTCGGCGATACGGCAAGGACGCGCTGTTCAGCTCCGTTGAGAGGGCGCTTGTCTGCACGAGCTGCGATCGAGGCGGTCCGGTGAGACTGGAGATTCACAAGCTGCCGCGGAATTGAACCGGCTCCTGAGGGAACGGCGAAGGTCCTAGTGTTGCCTGCGCCAATTCCAGGGCTTGTCGAATGAGCCGGCCCACAGGCCGCGCTTTGCGGTCCTGGCTTCCTGCTCGGCTCCAACGTAGAAGCCGGCACTGTATTTCGGCCAATCAAGCGCATAGCCCTGCCTGACCATCCATTCGCCGATATCGACGCCTGCGGCGGTGCAGACAGCGACCATGCGCCTGTAGCGATCGCGGTCGACTCCAATGCACGATGTTGGGCGATGCGCATCGAGGAAATCCGCCAACACCAGAGACGCCTGCTGGCCGCAACGGTACTTCTTGCCAGAGGCGATGGCGCAGATCTGAGCACTCTCCGGCGCGTCCATGCCATTGAGGCGAATCCGCTGTCCATGAATTTCGATCGTGTCGCCGTCCACGACTGATGGAATGCCCACCAGTGGTTCGGCCACGGAAGGCAAGGTGAGGCAGAGCAAGGCGGCCGACAAGCGGCAGACGCCAAGGGCGGGAAATCGCGGCATCTCAGCCATCGCACGCGCAGCCGGGCGCTTTGTGGCATCGCTTCTCTCGCGAGATGCAGCTATCGCCACATGCCTGACCGGCCGAACAAGTCTTGCAACATCCCTCGACATAAACCGTCGACCAGGGCACCGGCGCCTGTGGGCGCCGCACGACCGACGCAGGATCCACCGGCATGAAAACGCCGCCGATCGCCAATGCGGCGATAATCCGAAACATAACTGCGCCTCCCTACGACACCCCGGCTCCGTGCCAGCGACCTCGGTGATCCAAGACCCAGGTCCTTAGTTCTCTTCTTTACCTTCTTGGTCGGGGCAGTTCTTCCCTCATCCGGTTCCGCTGTGCCGCAGACTGAACCGACATGCAACTGAGCCCCGCCACGCGGCGGGGCTTCATCAAGGTCAGGCCGCTACAGCCTGGCACCTTGCCAGGGCAGTCCCTCAGGCTTTGACGGATGCCTTGCGCGTCTTCTTCAGCGGTGACTTGATTGACGCCGCAGGTGTTCTTGCGGCTGCTAAGCGCGCTGGTTTTTTTGTTTTCTCGTTCGCGGTTGGTGCGGGCACCACCGCCTTTCGTCCAAGGCCTGCTGATTTCGCCAATGCCGAGCGCGTGGCCGTATAGTTCGGCGCGACCATAGGATAGTCGACTGGAAGGTTCCACTTCAGGCGATACTCATTAGGGCTCAGATTGTAGTGAACTCGGATATGGCGCTTGAGCGATTTGAACTTCTTCCCATTCTCAAGGCAGATAATAAAGTCTGGCGTCACCGACTTTCTGATCGATATTGCCGGTTCCTGCTTGACCACAGGCTCTATCGCCGTCGTGCCGATGCCTTTCAGAGCGGCATGAATATCGCCAATCAGCTTCGGCAACTCGCCAACCGGCAGCGGATTGTTCGAGACATACGCGGCGACGATGTCGGCCGCTATCGACACAGTATCCAGTTGGCCGTCATGTTCGAGAGCAGTGGTCATATAGTTTCCTCTTACCGTATCGGACGAATTGATCGAGCTTTGATTTGCCATACCGCCAGCGAGACAAATAGTTTATTTCCCTCTACAAGCCACATGTTTTTTCCCAAAACATGCCGAAAATACTACACCTAGGCGAGTCAACCTAGCCAAGCAGAGCCGGCAAGGCTGCCATGAACGAAACGCCGAGAGGTCGGTGTAAGAGGAGAGGCCGGGACATTTGTCGATCATGGCGGAATGAATCTATTCCCTGCGGTGATTCCCTTGCAAACAGGAAGTCGACGATATTCTCGTCATCGTCTCCAGGTAGTTCGGTAAACGCCGCTTCGAGTTTAAGGCGATCCCAAATCACGCGGCCGTCAACTTTCTTCGGCTTCGGCATGCGCCGGTCAGCAACCATCTGGTCGAATTTTGTCATGGCCGCGCCAACATATCGGGCAGCTTCTTCGCGTGAGAGACCCCGAGAAGGATAGGAAAGGGAGTCGCTTTTCATAACCTCGCCCCGGTATGTGTCCGCCCTTGTGCGTGGGCTTCCCATTCATGGATCAAGATCTGGATTGTATAGCCACTGCCGGAAGGGATCCGATCAAACGGTGCGGTGAATTGCGGTCAGGGCGTGTAAATAGGATGGTTTGCTGGTTGAGCGCCGAGTTGGTGTACTGGAAATAGACCGTCGGAATCACGCGACGACCGGTAAAAACGGTGCCCCCTTCTTCGAAGAGTGTCTTATTTTACGCAGGCATGGCACCAATCGTTTTTGATCCGGCGCCCTTCGCCGGGGGCGGTCGGTCCCGCATCCCGCCTGGCGGCGGCGCTATGCTGATGCTCCTTCGGCCGCCTCTGTTGAACCGGTCTCAGGGCCACGAACTTGCTCCAGCACCGAACTGACTTGGTCGCAATGACGGACATTTCGGTGCCTCCGCCTTGTACGCCGTTTTTCATTTGGTCGGGAAAGCAGAGCTCTCCCGACGGAGAGTTAGAGGATGGGAGGGGTTTTTCGCGACGGGTTGAAAGCGGAAGGAGAGGCCTTCGGCGCCCGTCGCGGAGAACCGCGATGTATGTCCGGACCAAACGAACCCACGCCGCCGACCGGTCGAACCTCTACGACGAGATCACCGGCAAGATAATTGCCGAGCTGGAAGGGGGTCGTTTTCCCTGGGTTCAGCCATGGGGAACTTCCGCCGCAAACGCGTCGCTTTCCCTGCCGAAGAATGCCAGGACGCATCGCGCGTATAGCGGGATCAACGTGCTTATTCTCTGGGGCGCGGTCGTTGAATGCGGGTTCCCAACGCAGAGTTGGATAACTTATCGACAGGCTTTCGCGCTCGGCGGGAATGTCCGTAGAGGCGAGCGCGGGACAACGGTCGTTTATGCCGATCGTTTTGTCCCGGATCACGAGAAGAAGCGCGCTCGCGAGACGGGTGAGGATGCTCAAGCCATCCCGTTCCTCAAGCGCTTCACCGTTTTCAACATTGAACAATGTAAAGGGCTACCTGACGAAATCGCAGCTTCGGCTGTACTGCCGGTGGCTAGCCCGATCGAACCGCGTGTCGAGGCGCTGATCAAGGCCACCGGCATCGACTTTCGTATCGGCGGCGATAGGGCGTTTTACGTGCCGGCCCACGATTATATACAGGTGCCTCCGCCCCAAGCCTACTTCGAGCCGATCAATTGGCATCGGACAGCCTTGCATGAGCTCGGTCATGCCACCGGCCACAGTTCACGTCTCGATCGCAAATTATCCGGCTCTACCGCCTCCAGGAAGTATGCGTTCGAGGAACTCGTGGCAGAAATCAACGCGGCCTTCTGCTGCGCCGCCTTGGGCATAGTGCCCACGGTTCGGCATGCCGACTACATCGGCTCATGGCTGGAGGTTTTGCGCGAGGACAATCGCGCCATCGTTCGCGCCGCCAGCCTGGCCAGCAAGGCGGCCGATTGGCTTCTTGGCCACGTGCCGGTGGAGGCCGAAGCATCCATCGGGCTGAGCGCAGGCAACGACAAATGGGCGGCATAATTTCGCTGACCCGAACAGCGCATGCACCGTTCCGCCGATCGGCATAGGTATCAAGTGCCAGCCGCACTTCGTCTGTCCGCTCCAACCATCGGCTCACGCGGAGACAACGTACAGGCCGACATGCGTGCGCGCTCGGCAGTCGAGCAACGGTGTGCCGGATTGTGCAGGCAGGAGAGGGAGAGGGTTGGAGGGATCTTGTGACGGGTTCAAGGCTGAGAGAGAGGCTCTCGGCGGCCCGTCGCGGAGACCTTCAAATGACCACTGCCGTTCAAAAGATCACGCTGTCGTCCTCGCGCGATATCCCTTTCAACAAGCTGGTGCTCGGCCAGTCCAATGTGCGTCGCATCACCGATACCATGCGCGAGCGGCTCACCGCCTACGGACTCTTCCATGAAATCATATCCTGGAAGCTGCGCATGTTTGTGCCGGCGGACGCCAGCGGGCCTGCGGTGCCGGCCAAGGTTATCGAGTGTTGGCCAGTGCAGCGCATCAGTGAGAGGGAGGCCCGCTGATGCTGCCTCGCGATGCATCCGAACTGGCAAGCCATCTTGCTCGGCAGGCTGAGGCTGTTTGCCGCCGTTACCTTTCCAACGGTCGCCGTGAGGGCCGCTACTGGCTGGTTGGCGACGCCCGCAATGCGCCGGGGCGCTCGATGTTTGTGCGTCTCAAGGGACCGGATTGCGGCAAGGGTGCCGCCGGGAAATGGACCGACGCCGCCACCGGCGAGCACGGCGACCTTCTGGACGTCATCCGTGAATCGCTTGGCCTGACGGACTTCAAGGATGTGTCCGGCGAGGCGCGCAGCTTTCTGTCCATGCCGCCCACGAACGAACCAAAGGGCCAGTGGGAGCAAGCCGTTCCCGCTGCCGGCGGTTCCCCTGAAGCGGCGCGGCGGCTGGTCTCCATGTCGCAGCCGATACGGGGAACTCTTGTGGAGACGTATTTGCGCGCACGCGCGATTACAGCCGTGCATGAGACTGGGAGCCTACGGTTTCATCCTCGCTGCTACTACCGTTCAGACCGCGGCCGGACTGAAACCTGGCCGGCAATGGTCGCGGCGGTCACCGACCTCAAAGGCAAGCTTACCGGGGCCCACCGCACCTGGCTCGATCCGGGCGGATTTAGCGAAGCCCATCTCGGCCGCGCTCCGCTCGAGACACCGAGACGGGCCATGGGCGAACTGCTCGGACACGCTGTCCGCTTCGGCTGCTGCTGCGATGTCATGGCCGCCGGTGAGGGCATCGAGACCATGCTGTCGCAACGCACTGTCCTGCCCGCCATGCCGGCACTCGCAGCCTTGTCGGCGGCGCATCTGTCCGCAATCCTGTTTCCTGACACATTGCGGCGCCTCTACATCGCCCGTGACAATGATCCGGCAGGCGACGCAGCAGTGGCAACCCTGATTGAACGCACCAGCGCGGCCGGTATCGAGGCCATGGTTCTGACGCCGAAACTTGGCGACCTCAACGAGGATCTGCGTCTACTCGGCGTCAATGCGCTGAGGGGGATCCTGCGGGTTCAGATCGCGCCACAGGATGTCGAGCGCTTCGTGAAGCTGGCGGCCTGACCGGAAGGGGAAGGGAGGGGTGGCATTTGCTAGGCGTACCTCGGTGCGCAGGGGGGCCTTCGCTGAGGCGAGGGCCGGCCCACCGGCCTTCCAGAGGGCGATCGGGCACCAGCCGGTCCGGACAGGCAATGGCTGCGCCCCGTTATTTTCCGGCGGCCCTTGCCACCCCGTGCGGCGAGCCGCCCGGGACCTCGTCTTCGGGCCTTTCCATCGCGAACCAAAATAGCCGGGCTTCGCCATCCTTCACTCCCGTTCCGGCCCTGCGCTGGCGCTTCGGGTGCAAGTCCGGATCGTCCATCGCCTTCGTCGCCATGAAGGCCGCGATGGGCGCGGCCGGTCCCACGAAGGCAAGCCGCCATGAGCACCGAGCACGATACCGACTTCGAGCCGCAACCCGCATCATCATCCATCGACCACATCCTGCACGAGCTTCAGCTCTACGGCTACCGTCCCTTCGACGATGAACCCGATCCGCGCCCGCTTCCCGAAGGCCGGGTCATAGCCGCCAGCATCGCCGACATCTTCGACGCTCTCCTGGTGGCGATGGCCGACACACGCCTTGAGCCCGACCTCGAGGAGTTGCTGTGGGGGACGGTCAATCTGTTCCATCGCGCGACCAAGCGGATCGAACGCGAGCTCGATGAAAACGAGCTTGGCCAGCAACGGCTACAGCGCGAACAAGACGGATCCGAGGTCAAGTCGGTCGAGCTCGAGCGCCTCATCGCCCAAGGTCAGACGCTGCTCGAACGCCGCAACGCCTTCGAATTGATGCGCGATCAGGCCGCCGAGCATTACGAGCGCCACACACACTCGATCTGGCGCCCGCGTTCGGGCTCTGTCGTCAACCATCGCAACCTGACCGCGGCTCTGATCGACAGCCGGGACTTCGTTGCCGCGAGGAAGCATACAGACAGTCAGGTGCTGTTGCCTCCGGGCCCGAAAGTCGCCTTCACCGGCGGGCTCGATTTCAACGATCATTGGCTGATCTGGGCCAAGCTCGACCAGGTCCATGGCAAGCATCCGGACATGGTCCTGCTGCACGGCGGGTCACCCAAAGGTGCCGAGTTGATCGCGGCCAAATGGGCTCACAGCCGCAAGGTGCCACAGATTGCCTTCAAGCCGGACTGGACCAAACATGGCAAGGCCGCGCCCTTCAAGCGCAACGACGCCATGCTCGACACCTTGCCGATTGGCGTCATTCATTTCCCCGGCTCAGGCATTCAGGACAACCTCGCCGACAAGGCCCGCAGGCTCGGCATTCCGGTGATGAGGTTCGGCGCCACATGACGGCGCCACAAGGCCAGTCGCCTCCAGTCATTCGCTTTGTTTTTCGTCGCTCCCGGCGCGTTGATCGAACGATCGCTCCTGCCGATTTGGCGGCGGTGAATGCGAAGTGGCGAACCATGAGGTTCACATCCCATCCCGTCCTGGAATGGAGAACAGGGACCCTATCCCCGCGTTTGTCGGCGCAATTCCTTGGTCCGGTCCGAGGGCCTGATGCCATCAATCCATAAAGGGTCGGACTACGCAAAGCGTGCCGCCGTTTCGGCTTTGCCTTCACGGTGATTGCGGCCCTCGGCCGGATACATCGGGCGTCTGTCACGCGGGGATCGCTCCCCGCTTCCAGAACAGGAGCCGGGAAAATGTCCCTCGTCGAAGCCAACGCCTTCGCCTTCAGCCTCGCCACCAGGCGCCGGCGACGGTACACTCACGGTCGTGCGGCCGACGAATATGAAGGAGAGGTTTCCCAGATCGTCCGCGACGATCGATCCACCCGAGCGATGATCCGGACAAGATGCGGCCGGACGTCCTTTCCGTCCTGGCCCCAGGGCAGTGCTAAAGCTCGAAGCGCAGTTGACGTTGATCCGGCGGCAACACATCGCCTAGGGAGGAAAGCGTGACGCCCAACAGGCGGATTCCCTTCCGCACCGGAAACACCGATTGAAGGAGATCGGCTGCGAGATGTTCGAAATCCGGAAGTTCGATCGGCACCGCCACCGTGCGGCTGCGCGTGATCTGCTGGAAGTCGGCGAACTTGATCTTCAGCGTGACGGTCCGGCCCCGAACGCCTTTGCCCTCACAGTAGCCCCGGACCTTGGCGACCAGCGGCTTGAGTTCGGCGATTGATGCATTGAGGTCGAATATGTCGACTGCGAACGTGTCCTCGGCGCCGATTGATTTGCGCGGCCGATCTGGTTCGACCTTGCGTTCGTCGATGGCGCGCGCGATTTGATAGTACCAGAGCCCCGCCTTTCCGAAATGCTGCTGCAGGAAAGGGAGCGACTTGCCCTTGAGATCGGCGCCGGTCTCAATTCCGAGCGCCTCCATCTTCGCGGCGGTCGCAGGACCGACACCATGAAATTTCTTGACCGGCAAACCCTCGACAAACGCCGGCCCATGGCGTGGCGTGATGACGAACTGGCCGTTCGGTTTGTTCTGGTCGGACGCCATCTTGGCGAGAAATTTGTTGTACGAGATTCCGGCGGAAGCGGTGAGACCGGTCACCATCAGGATCTTTGTCCTGATCGTCTCGGCGATCGTCGTGGCCGACGAAATATTGAGCCGGTTCTGCGTCACGTCGAGATAAGCCTCGTCGAGCGAGAGCGGTTCGATGAGATCGGTATGTTCGGCGAACACCTCGCGGATCTGAGCCGAGACTGCCCGGTAGACGTCAAAACGAGGCGGCACAAAGATGAGTTGGGGGCATTTGCGCTTTGCCGTGACCGAAGGCATGGCGGAGCGAACGCCGAAGGCGCGGGCCTCGTAGCTTGCGGCAGCCACCACGCCGCGGGCGGCCGCTCCACCGACGGCAAGCGGCTTGCCGCGGAGTTCTGGATTGTCGCGCTGTTCGACCGACGCGTAGAACGCATCCATGTCGACATGGATTATCTTGCGCGGGTCAGCGCCGCGGCAGGGGCCATTTGCCTGCAATGTCATTCCGCCAGGATATAAGCTTCGTGCTGCCGGATCCTACAATCTTCAGTTCCGGACATCGCCCCTTATCATGACCGTCAAATCGTCATTCAAGGATTGGGCCGCGTGGCTCGATCCGTCGGTCTCCGCCAAATCATTGACCAGACCGTTGCCGGCAGGGACATTGTCGGTCGAACAGCTCGGTCAGCTGGACCGTTGGCTCGATTCCAATATCATATACGCAGCGTGCACCTGTTGAAGGAGGCCGCACCAGACCAGCCAATTGAATTACAGCATAGCGTCCCTCGCCATCAGGCGTGGTCGACCGATCCTCTTGGATGCGCGCTTGCGCTTTTCCAGATAGGAAAGCAGAGCCGGCAGGCGCATCGCATTGAGGACTCGCTGCGCAGGGACGCCGCCCTTGCGCGACATCTCAACGCCCCAGTGCATGTGATCGAGCTCGCGAATTGAATGAGCATCCGGATTGACACTGAAGATGCAGCCGTATTCGAGTGCCTCCTGATGCCAGCGCCAGTCGAGATCGAGACGCCATGGATGTGCGTTGACTTCGACGGCGACGCCAAATTTGGCGCAGGCCCGAAGAACTTTGGCGATGTCGAGATCGTAGCCCGGGCGCCGCAACAGCTGGCGGCCTGTCATGTGGCCGATGATCGTCGTCCGGGGGTTGCCGATCGCCTCGATGATGCGCTCAGTCTGCTCCTTCCTGGGCAGTTTGAAGCGGCTGTGCACGCTGGCGACGACGAAGTCGAACTGCTCCAGGACATGATCCGGATAGTCGAGCGAGCCGTCCGCCAGAATGTCAGCCTCAATGCCTTTCAGGATACGGAATCTCCCACCATACCGCCGGTTCAACCGGTCGGCCTCGCGATGCTGTTCAGTTATCTCCTGCAGCGAAAGGCCACCCGCATAGTGAGCGGACTGCGAATGATCGGCGACACCATAATATTCGAACCCGCGCTTGCGCGTGGCTTCGGCCATCGTCTCGAGCGTCTCGGTGCCGTCGGACGCTGTCGTATGGGAGTGCAGGATGCCACACAGATCTTGGTCTCGAACAAGTGCGGGCAGCTCGTGGCTGGCCGCCCGTCTGATCTCATCCCTGCCTTCGCGCAGTTCGGGCTCGACGAACTGCAGGCCTATGGTCTCGTAGATATCCTCTTCTGTCGCTGAGGCGACCAGCTTTCGGCCGCGATAGAGCCCGTCACCCTTCAGGACAAATCCCTTGACGGCCGCGAGCGTCTTCAGCTGCTTGAGGTGATCTGCCGAACCGGTCGCGTCGAGGAGCCTGGCGCCAAAGTGCTTCTTGTCGGTGATGACAACCCGCAGGGTCGCATCCGCGAGCTCGGCCTGCTCCGTGCCTTGCGCTACCAGCGCGAAAGCGGAAACGAGCTCGCACCCGCGCCGGAAGTCACCGGCGATCTCGACGCGGGAGAACTCCGGATGTTCTTGCTGCAACGATGCCATTGCATGCTCCAGGAGAGCAGCAGCCTTGTGGAGATGAAGCTGCATCTGACCGCTTCGCGCGATAGCCAGGTTCTCCAGGATCTTCGTCTGAAGCGCGGCACCAAGCCCCTTGACCGGCCTGATGCGATCTTCCTTCGCCGCGGTTTTGAGCTCCGCCAGCGAACTCACGCCGAGCGCCTGGTGAAGCTTCAATATCTTGTCGGGCCGAAGACCAGGGATTGCAAACAGCTCCATCACGCCTGCCGGCACCTCTTCCCGCAGTTTGTCGAGGCTTGGGTGCGTGCCGGTCTGATGGAGCTTCGTCACGATGTCCGCGATGGCGTCCCCGATCCCCGGGATACTGGTGAGGGCGCCGGCGGCGATGATGCGATCAAGTGGTTGGGAGAGTGCCGCCAGGCTGTCAGCGGCACGTAGATACGCCTTTGCGCGATAGGGATTACCGCCGCGCAGGGATGTCCTATGCGCGTATTCCCTCAGAAGATTGGCGATGGTCCTCGTGTCGGTTTTTGCCATGGCTTCAGGCAAACGAGGCCGGTCTTGGCAGGTTCCAAAGAATCCTGGCGGGCCATGGCGCCGGGTTGGAAAAACGGCGTGGCTTCTCCTCTGCCCGCTGGCGCTACAGATGTGGCAGGGATTGATCAGCGCGCCCCCAGCCCGCCAGAGCCTTGGAAGCCGCTCGTTTCTTCAATTCGGGAGCGTCGCCGACATGGAAATGCGAGGGTGCATTGATGGTCTTCATCTCCGCCCAGGTGATCGGCGCCGCCACCGGAGCACTCGGCCGGGTTCTCGCGCTGTACGGCATGATCGCGGTCGCTCCGCGCTGGTTGCGCAGATAGTCTACGAATATGCGACCCTTGCGGCGGGCCTTCGACAACGCGGCGGTAAAATGGGCCGGATCGCTCTGGGCGACCGCCTGAGCCAGGCGGGACGCGAAATCCTTTACCTCCGGCCATTCTGCCTGTGGGGTCAGCGGAGCGATCACATGCACCCCCTTGCCGCCCGTCAGCATCGGGAAAGTCGTCAGTCCCAACGATTTGAGGATGTCGCGGAATTGAAAGGCAGCCGCGCGGACGGCTTCAAAATCCAAGCCCTCGTCCGGGTCCAGATCGAACACCAACCGGTCGGCCTTTTCGACGTCCTCGATGCGGGCTCCCCATCCATGCAGCTCAATCGTTCCCATCTGGACGCAGGTCATCAGCCCGTCGGCATCGTCCACATAGAGGTAAGGCTCCTCGTGTCCGTCCTTCTCGGTGATCCCGACGTGATGGACCTTGTCGCCAAAGCTGCCGGCGTCGTGTTTTTGGAAAAAGCACTTCTTCGCGCGGCCCTGCGGGCAGCGGACCAGACTGATCGGCCTGTTGCCGACCCACGGAAGCATGATGTCGGCGACCTCGGCGTAATGATCGGCTAGCTGTCCCTTGGTGATGTTGGATTCCGGGTAGATGACGCGGCCGCGATTGCTGATCGCAATCGTGCTGATTGCCGGTGACGGCAGGGTTGCTGTGCGGTGTTCCGTCTCGAGCACGACGGCCTCCGGCTTCTTGTCCTCGCGCAGGCCAAGATAGCTTGGATGACGCAGCGTTCCTTCGTTGGTCATCTCGGTAAAGGCGATCTCGGCTACAAGTTTGGGACGCAGCCAGTGGGCGCCGCGAACCTCCGCGCGCGGCGCCTCGACCGTGGCGGCTTTCTGCTCGAGCGGCGCCATGATCTTCATCAGCCGGGCCATCTCGGCGGTATCGAAACCGGTCCCGACCTTGCCGGCATAGCGCAGCTTTCCGCCATCATTGAAAACAAGAATCAGCGATCGAAACGCGCGATCCTTGTCTGACGGCGTCCAGCCGACGAGCACGAATTCCTGACGTTTGATGCACTTGATCTTCAGCCAGCTGCCGTCCCGGGCGCCGACATAGTCGGAATCCGCGAGCTTCGAGATTACCCCTTCCAGGCCGGCGTCGCAGAAGCGGTTCAGCAATTCCTCTCCACGGCCCTGGATATGATCGGAGTAGCGAAAGATGGGGTTCCTGGCCGGCAGAATTGCCTCCAGTTTCTTCTTGCGCTCCAGGAGCGGAAGCCTGGTCAGGTCTTCGCCATCGAGCTGCAGCAGGTCGAAGGCGAAATAGTCAATGCTCGCCGGAGCACCCTTCAATGCGTTCTGAAGCGCCTGGAAACTGGATCGTCCCTCGGTGTCGGTGACGACGGCCTCTCCATCGATGAGCGCCGAGCGAATCTTGAGCTTGCGTGCCTCGGACAGGATCGAGGGAAAACGGTCGGACCAGTCCAGACCGGAGCGCGTATAGGCGCGCGCCTCTCCGCCACCCACAGCGACGAGGATGCGGTAGCCATCGTATTTCATCTCGTGAATCCAGCGATCGCCGGGGGGAACTGTGTCCACCAGTTTTGCGAGCTGGACCGGCCGGAAGGCAGGTGGCGCGAGTTTGGCCGCGCGTCGCGAGGCTGGCTTCGTAGGGGGAGTTGAAGATCCTCTGATTGTGAGGCGACGCGACGCTGACTTGCTCACAGAATTTACTCTCACCAAACCGAATTGTCCGACGCGCCATTCCGGCGCGCGGCCTATTTCTTTAGTTTCTGCGCGGCGGCATTGAGCTTGTCGCGGTCGTTGCCGACCCGCTTTATCAGCGCCTCGGCCTGCTCTTTGCTGATGCCGTGCTTGCGGGCAAAGTAATTGACCTCGTAGCCTTCACCGCCGGAGACTTGCCGACGGTCGGCGGCGCCTCGCTTCGACTTGTTGTCTGCCATTATCGTCTTCCTTCTTGCCAGGGCGCGGAGTCACGGTGTCGACGTGTAACGCCTCGGGTCGTCTTGCGATCCTGAGCCGGGCAAGAAATTCGATTCACCTGAACTCCCGCCGTCTTGACCTTAATGTTGTCAATATGCAGACCCGGGATGTAGATGTCGCGGCTTGCGCAGTTCCTTGGGCGGCAGTTCGCGCGGATCGGGTCCCGAGCCGCCACTGCGGACGAGGTGGCGGTCGCCTCATGCCGACGTGATAAGGGCTTGATACAGCCCATGCCAAGCCGATCGAGAGACATCTTGGAGACCCGGTGGCTTGGTCTTCTAATCGCATGTGCCGCCATTTCCTCCCTCTTCATTTCACAGAGTGCACCAACGACCTCTCGAGCCGGCTGATCTGGCCGAAGGACGGCTGAAGCCTCGACCGCCTATGCCGCAAGGGCGCGTTGCGCGTTTCTTCCCCTGGGCAAAGCCCATTCCTCGCGGAACCAAGAAACGCGCGCCTCCGCCATCCTCCGCTTTTGCTGCGGTCGCAAGCGATGCGGCGGCGGTCGCCTCCGGCCCCGCGATCGCCATCGAGGCCGCATGGTGCGGGCTCGGAAACGAAGAAACGGAGACTGAAAATGGCTACCATCGGCACTTTCAAGAAGACCAATGCGAACGAGTTCACCGGCGAGATCGTCACCCTCAGCGTCCAGGCCAAGGGCGTGCGCATCGTCCCCGACACCCGGGCCAACGGCGAGAACGCTCCAAGCCACCGCGTGGTGGTCGGCAAGGCCGAAATCGGCGCCGCCTGGTCCAAGCGCTCCAACGAGGGCCGCGACTATCTCGGGCTCAAGCTCGACGATCCGAGCTTCACCGCCCCGATCTACGCCAACCTCTTCGCCGACGAGGAAGGCGAGGGCCACAGCCTCATCTGGTCCCGCCCCAACCGCCGCAACGGCGAGTAACTCTCAATCGAGCCCGTTCGACCCCGGTCGGACGGGCTTTCGCATTCGACGGTGGTCCAGAAATCGCGATCAGCTGCTCTTACGCAAGAGGATCCCATTGTTGGGAAGTACTTCAATGCCTGCTCTTTCAAGCGCATTCACGATCGCTAATATATTATTTGCAATCGGAGTCCGCGCGCCGCGTTCGAAATCAGCGATTGTCTGCCGTGCGACGGTGGCCGCGCGGGCCAGATCATCTTGGCTCCAACCCAACATTGCACGTGCGCCGCGGCACTGCTCGGCGCTGAAATTCGCCGCCTTGTCTCCAATATTATGACTGACCTCAATCAATTTGTATATTACCCCTGTCTCGAACTTGCGGTCGAAGAGGGTGCGCGAACACCCTTTTCGACCTGACCAAAGCCAAGCTGTGTGGAGCTCGGATCATGGCTGATTCCGACAATACCACGACTTTGCCTCCCGTCACGCTGGGACGGGAGAGGCAATCGCCATGCACCAAAGAACACCCTAAGCGTTCGGCCGACCATGCGGTCGTAGACCCGCCGTCGGCCGATCCAGCACTCGTCCTGTCCCTTGCCTGGATCGACGCTCATGTTGGAATGCTAGCCTCCTGTGTCAGGCAGCAGCAGGCCGAGGAGGGGCTCTTGGAGCGCGGCGCGCTCTTCTCCGTCGGCGAAGTCCCTGGGCGCGGGGAGGGCGCTGACGCCGACCGCTATCTCGATGCCCGGACGGCGGAGCAGAGCGAGGCTGAAAAGGCCGATGCCTTGTTGGATAAGATTGCAGTGACGTCTGCCCAATCGCTGGCGGGCGTTATCGCCAAGCTTGCAGTCATCGTTCGAGAAGCGGCTGACAACACAGACCTGTGCGAATTTCCGTTGCCCCACATCCGCTCGGCCCTGGCCGATCTGCGGCGCCTCACGCCTGAAGCGATAAACAGCGAGCCTGCCGGCTGGCCTGCAGGCGACCAGTCGATCGGCGCGCTGTTCGAGCAGTCTGCATCCTCTTTCGCCGCCTGGCGCGCCTTCAGCGCGTGGAGCCAGGGCGATGAGGAGGCCTATCGCGCCTGGACGGACACATTCAAGACACTGGAAGGGGCCAGCCAGTAGGCATCGCAAAGTCTCGGCCTGATGCTCGGCGCCGAGATCTCTCTCGTTCATTCGTCAATGACGGAATCCAAGGATTTCGCTCAACGCTGCGTCTCCGTATCAAATCCATGAGAAGGGAAGGATACGGATGAAGCCCGATACATCGCAGTGGTGTGACCCACAGGCATACGCGTTCGTTAAAGGCGCCGCGGCCGATGAGATTGCCTGGGAGTTCCTGCGACGAAATCCCCAGTATCAGCGGGACTTCGCGGCCTCCCGCTCGGCTAAAGCGATGCGTGCGCTGCGCAAGCGCTGGGGCTTGCAGTTTCGCCGCCAGGCCTGATCAGTCCGCGGTCGAGCAGCCGGTCTATTGGGCGCCTCAGATCGACCCTGGGGTCGTGAACCTGGTCGAGGTTCCGGCGGATATGCTCGCGCGGGAAGACAGCGCCCGCGATGTTCGGTTGGCCGCGGGAAAGCGTGACGAAGTCGGCCTTCACGTGCGATCTTCGCCGGCCGGCGTGCAGTTGGCGCTTCTCGGCGGCGCGCGACCAGGCGAGCCGCTGGCTGCCATAATTCCACTCGATGACATGGCGCATGACAGGCTACAGGCGATCGAGAGATTCGTCCGCTCGATCCACAGGCAACACCTTCCCGATGCCCGCTTGACCTCGGCCCAGCGGCGGCGTCTTGGCCATATGCTGCAGTGCCTTGACGGCCGTGAGGAGCAGGCATCTCATTTCGAAGTCGCGACGGCCTTGTTTGGTCGGAAGTTGGTCAGTGCCACTGACTGGCAGGACTCGCCTTTCCGCTACCAGACGTATCGCCTCGTGCGCGACGGCCTGAAGATGGTCGAGCGCGGCTACCGCCAATTGCTGCGCGCACGAAGGCGCCTCTCCTGAAGGGGGTCCGTCCGGCGCCTGGTCCACTTATGCGCTGTCGGCAGATTCTGGAGTGAACGGCTGCTCTTCGCCTTCAACTCCGACGTAGAGCCCGCCTTTGCGATATCCCATAAGCGCACCCGTGCGCGCGGTGTGAGATCGCATACTACCTGAAGCGGAGACCGACCCCCCGGGGTCACCGCGATAACGGCTAGGTGGGAAGATGGCCAGCGGCGGACCAGCATTGGAGAATTGTCGTACATCTAAGAAACCGCTAATATAGCAAACTGGCTTCCGGAGGGCCGTCCGATGTCGATTCACGAGGAACTGCAGGTTTTCTGGAATTCCTATGTGGCTGCCTATCGTGCTGGCGACGCCAAAACATGCGGCGCCATGTTTACGGCCGATGCCGAATTACTTTCGCCCTACGCGCCTCCTGCTCGGGGCCGGGATGCTATCGAAGCTCTCCATACAGCCTGGACGCACGGCCACGACGAGGCGCCTGAAAAGAAGATGACAGTGATACACGCGGGCAGATCTGGTGACCTGGCTTGGTGTCTGGCGACGTATACCGAGGGCCTGGAGGTTGGCAGCGGTACGTCTGTCAACGTCTTCGAGCAGCAGGCCGGCGGATCATGGCTGATACGGATGTGCAGCCTTAACAGCACCGACTGAGGCATAGGTTTGTTGCCGAGTTGGCTGAGTGTCGGCATCCATGGATGGGAGGCGACGGGAATGCAGCAACTCGACTTCTTCTATTTCTTCGGAAGCGGCTACTCGTATCTGTCCGTGATGCGCGTTGATGCGGTGTCAAAACGGTCGGGTGTTGCCGTTCGATGGCGGCCCTTCAATGTCCGCACCGTCATGGCCGAGAACAACATCGCCCTCCGCACCCAGGCGGCAAAGGTGAAGTACATGTGGCGCGATGTGGAGCGACGCGCGGCGACGCACGGGGTGCCTTATGTCAGGCCACCCATCTGGCCGACCGATCCGGACCTTGTGGCCAACCGAGTCGCCATGGTGGCGGCCGAAGAGGGCTGGTGCGAGGCTTATACCGTCGCAAGCTTCAGGGCGTGGTACCTAGAAGGCATGGATCTGGGTAGCCGTGCCCATCTGGAGCATGTGCTAGCCCCCCTCGGTCAAGATGTCGGTCGTGCGATTGCAAGGGCCGATGAGCCCGGTGCCCATGAGCGTCTCAAGGCTGAAACCGACGCGGCCCGCAACTACGGCATTTTCGGCTCTCCAGCGTTCGTCGTGGATGGCGAGACGTTTTGGGGTGACGACAGGCTCGAAGAGGCGCTTGCCTGGGCCGCTGGCCGACATGATCTGCAAGCGCTGAGACATCATTGATAGGACTGAGTGCGCCAGGCATTTGGTGAAAACCATGCGCGGATTGTCAGTCCCACGGGAGGACTCAAGTGCCAAGCCGCTGGACCATTCTTGCTGTCTTGTTTGTCGCTCGCACCGCCTTCGCATTTCAGTTCGGGAGCGTAGGGGCCGTCGCACCACAGCTTAGCCAAAGCGTCGATGCGAGCCTGGCCGACATCGGTATCCTTATAGGAGTTTACTTTGCGCCCGGCGTCCTGCTTGCTCTGCCCGGTGGCACGATCGGACGCCGCTATGGCGACAAGGCGACCGTCCTCGGGGCTCCTGGCGATGCTGGCCGGCGAATTGCTTATGACTACGTCGGCATTATGGAGCGTGCAGATCGCGGGCCGACTGATTGCGGGCACTGGCGGCATTCTCTTGAGCGTCCTGATGACCAAGATGGTGGCCGACTGGTTCACTGGTCGCGAAATCGCAACCGCGATGGCCATTTTCGTCAACTCGTGGCCGGTGGGCATCGCAATCTCGCTCATGCTCCTGCCATGGATCGGAGCGAGGTTCGGGCTTCATCTCGTCAACCTTGCCGTCGCGGGGTGGATTCTGATCGGCTTCGGCCTCATGGCTTTCGTCTACCGCGCGCCGGAGGCGGCGGTCTCTCTTGAAGGCGAACGAGGCAGTCTGACCTCGGAAACGGTCTATGCAGTCGTTGCCGCTAGCTCAATCTGGTGTCTCTACAATCTCGGTTTGTCGATGATCTTCAGTTTCGGGCCATCGATGCTGGTTGAGCGAGGATGGTCCATGGCTGCGGCTGGATCGACGATCAGCATCGTCCTCTGGCTCGCGGCGATTTCGGTTCCCTTTGGTGGCTTCCTCGCTGATCAGACCAAACGCGGCGAAGCCATCATTGTCGCAGGCAGCATCGCCTTTGCCCTGCTAACGGTTCTCCTGTCGCGAAGCGGCCACGTGCTTCCCATCGTCATTGCCGTCGGTGCCGTCTGCGGCCTCCCCGCCGGTGCGATCATGAGCCTTCCAGCACGTGTGCTCGAGCGGAAAACGCGGGCGATCGGAATGGGAATATTCTATACGGCTTTCTATGCCGGGAGCCCGGTTGGAGCGGCGATCGGCGGAAAGCTTTCCACCTCGATCGGCTCCGCCAGCGCCGCGCTGGACTTCGGGGCCGTCGTGCTCCTGGTTTGCCCAGCCATTCTGTGGTTCTTCCGCCGTATCGTTGCTGGCCAGAAGCGGCTGGCGCTTCCCTCGACGTAGAACGCGCAAGCAAACCTTGGTGATACCCCGGGACATGGTGTCGTTGCGTGGCACGGTAGTCATCAACGCTTTATTCTAGGCGTGGGTGTCGAAGCCAATCGTCCTGCTGCTTCTCTCGTCAGTGAGGGCCATTCGACGAGCGTCGGGACGTTGTCCGGTCGGCCACACTCGACCTGGGCTCAGATCGCTCCTCGGCGATACGGCTGGAATGAGGCGACCGCGGGTCACCCGTCCCAACCCCACAAGCATTCCCCGCTTGCGCCGGAGAGTCTCGGAGAGGTGATTCCAGAAGGTAGTCGGGATGCGGACCTCGGGTCCGATTCGAGAACCCGCGTGACACGATGCAGCGCGACGACCATGTCTCTTCGCTTTCAGCCGAAATGATGGGCAGCAATGCGCCCAATTCCGGCCGTTGAAGTTAGCGCTGCTGCTCACCAAAGCGGACTTGCACGGGGCGGGCGCGTTAGTTCAATTCCTGACCCGAAGCAGACATTGCGTTTCCCGCCAGAATCAGTTGAAATCGACAACAGATATTACCGCCTTCGGGCAATAATCTCGACCGGCCCAATCAGGCCGGCTGAAATACTTTCGCTCATGTTTCGGACCATCTGGGGCCGCCGCGCTCCCATGAGAGTTTGCACGCCCAGTACTGCCCGCCCCATGGCCACTTGGGCGCGCTGCCGTGCGAAGTACTCGAGCGCAGCATCACGCCGCTGGCGTTCCGACAAGATCTCGAACCCTGCCGCGGAAAGTGTGTCGCGGTACTGCTCTGGAGCGGCGATCGCGTTCGTATCTGCCGTACTCGCCCATGGCAGCGGATAAGACAGTTCGCCGGGTCCAGTGCGCATGACGTCGAAGACACCGAAACGCGCCCCGGGGCATAGGACCCGCGCAATGTCCGAAAAATAGTGCGCTCTTGTCGGCGATATTCATTCCGACATGCAACATGTATGCGGCAGTAAACGATCCATCTGGGAAGGGCAGCCGCAAAGCATCGCCCTGCTGCAACGAGACGCGCTCCCCTAGATGGAGCCAGCCGGAAAGGACATTGCCGGCTTCGACGTAGTCGCGAGTGAGATCGATGCCGGTGAGGTGGCAGCCATACTTCGCTGCGATCTGTCGCGCTGGTCCACCGAGGCCGCAGCCGATGTCGAGCACTCGATCCGCAGCGGTGAGCGCAAGTTGCCCTGCCAACTCTCCCGTGGCGGCGCGGCCGCCAATGTGAAACTCGTCTACGGGCGAGAGGTCCTCGGCGGTGACCGTGCTTTCGGTCTTCCCCATGGCGGCAAGACCATCGCGAATACCTGCGACCAGGCTGCCTCGCGCGTAGTGGTCAGCAATCTGTGAATGCGGCGCTGCTTCCATCATCATCGCCCCTTTGGTGCAGCCTCCGGATCATCTCCGCCTACGGACCGCTTGCGTCCGCGAATGGGTCTCCGAACTCTGTCGATCCGACGGTCATAGCATTTGCACTTCGTTCAAGCCATATTATGCCGGACGTTGAATCCAAATGTTTGGATGTCGCACACCTGCTTTGTTTTATTGCCGTCGCCGAGTAAGGCTACATTGCGCTCCCGCCGGAGCGGCCCGGCATGCAGCCCGTCTGTCAATAGGGAGGCGAGTTAGAAGTACAGCTCTTCCGCCACGGCGCACGCGGCTCCGAGTGACTAAGCGGGGGTTCCAAGTTTCCGACGATGCGCGTTCAACCCCATGCGCAGCTTGATGGTGCCGTATTCTGTTAGCCTGAGGAATGGGCGGCATTTAGGCCCGCCGCCTGGCCCTGAAAGCCTCGTGTCGGAAGACGGCGCCTATACACGCCGTCAGAACTCCGACCATGTCTACGGCCGCTTGCACCGATTCGGCCGTTCCGACGAGCTTCAAACCTCGGTCAGTTCCAAAAGCAAGGTTGAGAACCTGTCAGTGAGCGGCGGGCTGGAACAGTTCGATCACGTTCCCCGACGGTCTTCGAGCAGGATTTGCGAGCCACCGACTCCACTGATGACCTCATTGCGAAATGGCAACCCGGCGCCTTTCAGCCGTTCGACTTCCTCTTTCAGATCTTCGACAAGCAGCAGGATGCGGTTCCACCCGCCGGGCACTGGACGGCGACCGTCCGGCATCGGCCGTGCGCCGGAGCTTGCAGCGCCACTCAACATCAGCCGCAAGGGACCACGGGTCACCGACGCAAACGCTGGCCGTGCGTCCTGCTCGATGGTGAACCCAAGGTGCTGCGTGTGGAAGGCGACGGAGATTGCGACATCGTTGACAATGTACCGAACACTGGCTGGCGTCATTATGGATCACCTTTCAAACGACCCCCGGCAAGTTTATTAGAAGCGATTTCGTATGGGCAACGCAATGGACCAACAGCTAGGCGCGCCGATACGCGGGTCCGCAGGCGAAGTCTTTCGTGTATTCCTGAGGCTTGGCCTCACATCGTTTGGCGGACCCATCGCGCATCTCGGTTACTATCGCAACGAACTGGTGTTGCGTCGCAAATGGCTCGATGAGCAAGCGTATGGCGATCTCGTCGCCCTTTGCCAGTTTCTTCCTGGTCCGGCGTCCAGCCAGGTGGCCTTCGCCCTCGGCGTATTCAGAGGTGGTGGCCTGGCAGGTGGCCTTACAGCATGGCTCGCCTTCACCCTGCCATCGGCACTGATCATTGTGGCCTTCGCTTTTGGTGCGGCAGGGCTTCATGGCCCAGTCGCGGACGGCGTATTTCACGGGCTCAAGCTCGTGGCTGTTGCCGTGGTAGCACAAGCAATCTGGGGCATGGCGCGAACGCTAACGCCCGACAAGCAGCGCGCCGCCATTGCGATACTCGCGATTGCGGTTGTCGTCGTCGTCGGCGGGTCGTTCGCGCAAATAGCTTCGATCGTCCTTGGAACCCTCGCCGGGCTATGGCTTTGCCCTGGCGAGGAAACCAAGGTGCCTGGACATTTGAGTTTTCCCGTTTCGGCTCGCGGCGGCGCTGTTTCGCTAGCACTCTTTGCTGTCCTCCTTGTCGTTCCGTCGCTGACGGAACGGGCCACGGGTAGTCACGCTATCGCATTCTTTGACGCCTTCTACCGCTCTGGGGCCTTGGTATTCGGCGGAGGCCATGTGGTGCTGCCGCTGCTGCAAACGGAGGTCGTCAACACGGGCTGGGTGACGAACGAAGCCTTCCTGCAGGGCTATGGACTGGCGCAGGCAGTGCCGGGGCCGCTCTTCACGTTCGCTGCCTATCTGGGGAGCGTGGCAAGCCCCGTTCCAAACGGCCTGGCCGGCGCGGCGATCGCGCTTATCGCCATCTTCCTGCCCGGTACGCTGCTTGTTTACGGCATGTTGCCGTTTTGGGACGCCCTGCGCTCGCGTCCAGGCGCCCAGGCTGCGATGCGCGGTGCGAATGCGGCTGTGGTCGGCATCCTTGGGATGGCTCTCTACGATCCGGTATGGAAGAGCGCAGTCGTCACGCCAGGGGATTTTGCTCTGGCTGTAACCGGGTTCCTGCTTCTGGTCGTATGGCGGATGCCGTCGTGGGTTGTTGTGGCGTTGCTTGCCGCTGCTGGCGCGCTTCGCGCCGCGATGATTTGACAATGGCCTTTGCGATGGCGCGCCTGAATCCTGGCGTCGGCGAAGCAGCCGCGGACATTTGGCTGCATTCCCGTGAACCACAGACCCGGCCGCGTCGGATCATGATCGCCGCCGTTAAAAAGCGGAACGCCCTGCCGTCCAGAACGCCAAGCTTGCCCACCATCGATTCGAGGCCCGTACTATAGCCGTCGCCGCGATCACGATGTCGGGACCGATCAGATTGCGGTTAGCCAGGATCACGCCCCGAGGGGTACCCGCGTTTCTCCGGTGGCCAATCATGGCCGAAGGAGAAACGGAATGGGACACTCGTATTACAACCTCGCCGCCTCCGATCGCTGCGCATGGAATGCAGGATCGTGCTCCCCAAAGCTTATTTTTCGCGAGCGGACCACTCGGCGGTCGCCGGCGGTTCCTAGAGATCAGTCACTTCAGCGCAGAGATGCAGCGCTCCAGGCGTTGAAGTCGCAACTTGCGGGAATGGATGTGATAGCCGAGCTCCGCGAGCCTTCTTAGTTTGAATGACTCTCTTTCCGTAAGTAGTTCCATTTCGAACTGGGCGATTTGCTTTCTGAGCTGTTGAGCGTCAGCAAGCCGCAGTTCCCGAATCCAGCCTCGGCCCCGCATTCCCATGCACTCCGAATAGTCTGGTCACAAGGCTCCGAGGCCGCTGCTGCTCTGTGGAAGATCGATTGGGCGAAGTTCGGGATTTTTCAATGTTCCGTCACCATCATCAAGGTTGTGGCCCGCGCACCCAGCGAACCGCAGTGCATCCCCGCGACCCGATATGCGCCCCCGTGAGTGCATGGCAACCCTTCGAGCTCACTTTTTTGCGGTTGGGGTCTGGTCAATGACAAGCCGCTCAACTCTGGTCCACAACCGCTGCGGGTGTGGCACACGACCCTTGTTCCATTGTTGAGTTGAATCAAAAGCGAATGATCGGGAACCGGTTCATTCGGGGGATAGTTTACATTCCAGGGACGTCTGACGGCGCTCACTAAGGTGAATGGGAGTGTTCGTCTTCTAAATTAGGATTCACTAATTGAAACGTGAATGTCTTCCTGCCTCGCGCTGTGACACAGGCCGACTGATATGACTTCTTCTGAGCACGATCTGGATGCCGGCTTCGATCCACCCGAACTGGACTTGCAATCTGTTTCTTCGACAACCGATGAGCGGACGATAGCGACTCAGCGGGGCAGGGCGTCTTGTTCCGTCATGGCACCTGGTCTACACACCTTCGAGGCAAGTGATCACGTTGTCTATGTCGGTCTCGAGGCCGCACCAGGCGTGTGTGCCTCCCTCGGGGGAGCCAAGGCTGAGCGCTACGACGCGGCGGCAGGGAGCATCATCGTCAAGCCGGCACATCTTGAAGCTCGCTTGCGGCTGTCGAAGGCGCGGGAGAGCGCAATTATCGTCTACCCGGACGACAGCCTGAAGGAACTGGCCAGGCAGCAATTCGGCCCGGTGGAGACGGAGTTGATGCCTCCGCCCCTTGGCACGCGGGACTTTAATGCGTTGCGCATCGCCAAACTGCTCAAGGCGGAGCTTACGAAGAAGGAGGGCGTCAGCCACGTCCATATCGAGCAGCTGATCGCAATCATGGGCATTCACGTGCTTTACGCCTATGCCTCACGAACCAGCCGACCGGAGCAGTTCAAGGGCGGCCTTTCCAGGCAGTCCGCGCGAAAGCTGCAGGAGTTCCTGAGCATAAATCTCACCCGCAAGAAAGGTGATCGAATTGCGCATGTGGAAATTCCCGCTGGCCAGTGCAGCGGCGACGCTCGGCTTGATGGTGATGGGCACCGCGGCTTTGTCTCAAGATGTGACTTCAAAGCTGCCAGGCGGCGCGACTTCGCTCCAGGAAAGCTATCAAGACTGGAGCCTGACCTGTCAAAGCAGCACATCAACGGTAACGTGCGGTGTCTCCCAGCAACAGACGCAGCAGAACGGCCAGCGGGTCCTGGCTGTTGAGCTTAGGCGAAACAGCGACGCCACGCTCGCGGGCAATGTCGTGCTTCCGTTTGGGCTTATGCTCGACGCCGGCGCCGCATTGCAGATCGATGACAGCCAGCCCCTTGAGGCGCTGCGCTTCTCAACCTGCTTGCCGGCCGGCTGCATCGTGCCGCTCACCCTCGATGAAGGAACAGTAGCCGCATTGCGGGCGGGTTCGGTGCTGAAGATCAAGGTCAGAAGCACCGACCAGAAGGACATCGCTTTGTCCGTATCTTGCTGGAGCGTGAGACAGACAGCTGGTGGGCTGATCGGGAAGCCGCGCTACTGAAGGCCCCCGAGGAATGGTCCAGTGCTGTAATTATGATATTAAGATATTGGCTCGACGCGCTACGTCATCGGGATTGAAGCGAGAGGAGCTTAAACCCGCGCGGTTGGCTTACCTTGGGAGAATCTACAGGGCGCGCGTGGGATTTCGACAGCCCTAGACGTAAAGGCTGCTCCCGGCGAGCGGACCTATTCTCTTCAATTTCTCGATTTCGCTGTTCGCGTTCGGATCAGTTCAGCTGAGGCGCACAGACCTCCTGTTAAGTCCGCTTCTGATGATCTGAGCCTAGAAGCCAGCCGTCCGATTCCGTGAAGAGTTTCGGGCGCCGGCAGGCGTACGAAAGTCTCCGAAGAAGGAACCCTCGAGCCACAGGCGAGGGGTTATGGGGATTTCGATTTTTGGCTGGTGTCGGGGATAGCGCGACCGCCGGCGAGAAGCGGCGGGATTGATGCACGGACCGCCTTGTCTTCCGGCCGTGCGGCCTCCTCGGCTCGGCGTGCGGTCGGACTTAGCCCTGTCGAGGCCGATGATCTCCATGGACGCGCGTGGGTTCGTCGCCGGAGGCTGAGCGCCTGTGGCTGAAGGCTGGACTTCGCCATGCCGCGTCATGGGACGCTCTCCCGGTTCGTCGCCGACGCGTCCGGCGGCCCGCGCGGCTGCCTCCACGTTCGAACACGTCGATGATGATCATCCGTCCGCCGCAGCACGGGCATGGCGGGCGGAAGTCAGTCGGTTCTTCCGGAGTGCCGTCTTCGGGCAGCGGCGCGACGCTCAACAGTTTGCGCGCGAGTGCGAGGCTGGCTTTGTGGGAGCCGCCGGCGAGCAGGTCGTAGTGCCGGATGCGGTGGAAGCCACGCGGCAGGATGTGGAGCAGGAATCGGCGGATGAACTCGTCGGTGGCGAGCGTCATGATCTGCTGCCGGTCTGTGCCGTCGCGACGATAGTCCTTGTAGCGGAACGTGACCTCGGCCTCATCGAATCGGATGAGGCGGCGGTTCGAGATCGCAAAGCGGTGGGTGTAGCGGGACAGATAGGCAAGTACGGCTTGAGGCCCGGCGAAGGGCGCCTTGGCATAAACCACCCAGCGCTTCTTCCGGACCGGCGCCAGGTGCCGCAGGAATGCTCGCCGGTCGGTGAAGTGCGCCATCGATCCGAAGAAGGTGAGCCGGCCGGCATCGTGCAGCGCAACCAACCGAGAGAGGAACAGGCGGCGGAACAGCTTGCCGAGCACGCGCACCGGCAGCAGGAAGGCCGGGCGCGACGATATCCACCGGCTTCCGTCTGGCGCGATGCCGCCGCCCGGCACGATCATGTGCACATGCGGATGGTGCGACATTTCCGAGCCCCAAGTTTGAAGGACGGCGGTGATGCCGATGCGCGCGCCGAGATGCTTCGGATCCGCAGCGATCGTCAGCATCGTCTCCGATGCCGCCTTGAACAGCAGGTCGTCGACCGCCGCCTTGTTGTGGAAGGCGATGTCGGCGACCTCGGCCGGCAGCGTGAACACGACGTGGAAGTAGCCGACCGGCAGCAGGTCGGCCTCGCGCTCGGCAAGCCATGTCCGCGCCGCGGCACCCTGGCACTTCGGACAGTGCCGGTTGCGGCAGGAGTTGTAGGCGATGCGCCACTGGCCGCAGTCCTCGCAGGCCTCCACGTGACCGCCAAGGGCGGCGGTGCGGCAGTGCTCGATCGCCGACATGACCTTGAGTTGCTGCAGTGTCAGATGCCCTGCATGGACGGCCCGGTAGGCGGGCCCGGCAGTGCGGAAGATGTCGGCAACCTCAATCGAGGCGCGCACGCTCAGCCGTCGGGCGAGATCTCTTCCAGCTTGAAGAGGCCAAGCTTGTCGAGCGGGCTCGTGACGGTGCGCACCGTGAGGGTTGCAACCTTGGTGTAGAAGGCGGTGCTATTTAGCTTGGCGCGCCCGAGCAAGACCTGGATGATCCGGAATGTCGGTGCCGTCCTCCAGCAGGTGGGTGGCGAAGCTGTGACGCAGCATGTGCGGCCCGACCCGCTTGGCGATGTCGGCCGCCTGCGCTGCCTCGACGACCACGCGATAGAGCTGCCGCGTGCTGATGGGCTTCATCGCATGCTGCCCAGGAAACAGCCAGCCGTCGCGATGCATCACCCCCCTGCTGGCGTCCGCCCTTCCACCACTGGCGCAGCAACAAGAGCAGGTCTTGCGACAGCATGGCGTTGCGGTATCGCCCGTCCTTGCCGCGCTCGACGCGCAACAGCATGCGCTGGCTGTCGATGTCAGCAACCTTCAGCGTCGCCACCGCCGCCACGCGCAGGCCCGCGCCATAAGCGACCGACAGCGCGGCCTGGTGCTTGAGGCAGGTGGTGGCGTTGAGTAGCCGGGCGACCTCGTCGCGGCTCAGCACCACCGGCAGCTTGCGCGGGTGCGCCAGACGAACGAGCTTGCGCGCCAGATCGGGGCGATCGACCGTATGTGTGAAGAAGAAGCGCAGCGCCGACACGATGCTGTTCATCGTCGGCACGGGAACGCCGTCGTCCTGCTGCTCGATCTGGAATCGGCGCAGGTCGTCAGTGGTCGCTGTATCCGGCGACCGGCCGAGGAACGTCGCCAGGCGTCCGATGTCGCGGAGATAGTTGCGCTGCGTCTCCTGTGAGAAACGCCGCATATTCATGTCGTCGATCAGCCGCTGACGAACTGGACTGATAGGTGCATCAAGAACAGGACAGGGCATGGTCAGGCTCCTTGTTGAAGAAGCCTGTGATGCTCTGCCGCTGCCGAACCACCCTCAAATGCGAGCGCGACGTCCGGTTCGTGATCTCTACCTCATCCCAGCGCGCCCATCCCGCGCAGCGGGTTCGTTCTTCGGCCCAAACAGGACATTCGCAGTGTGCCGTCGCGTGCGCTTGGCACAACGGGGCAAGCCTTTGATGCGGGTCAACATTGTGGGCGGACCTCCTGGCCAACCAATCCGCTTCGTCGCCGAGCTACCGATGCCGCGATTGCCTCCCTCCTTCATTTCGCAGAGCGCACCAACGACCTCTCGAGCCGGCTGATCTGGCCGAAGGACGGCTGAAGCCTCGACCGCCTATGCCGCAAGGGCGCGTTGCGCGTTTCTTCCCCTGGGCAAAGCCCATTCCTCGCGGAACCAAGAAACGCGCGCCTCCGCCATCCTCCGCTTTTGCTGCGGTCGCAAGCGATGCGGCGGCGGTCGCCTCCGGCCCTGTGATCGCTATCGAGGCCGCATGGTGCGGGCTCGGAAACGAAGAAACGGAGACTGAAAATGGCTACCATCGGCACTTTCAAGAAGACCAATGCGAACGAGTTCACCGGCGAGATCATCACCCTCAGCGTCCAGGCCAAGGGCGTGCGCATCGTCCCCGACACCCGGGCCAGCGGCGAGAACGCTGCAAGCCACCGCGTGGTGGTCGGCAAGGCCGAAATCGGCGCCGCCTGGTCCAAGCGCTCCAACGAGGGCCGCGACTATCTCGGGCTCAAGCTCGACGATCCGAGCTTCACCGCCCCGATCTACGCCAACCTCTTCGCCGACGAGGAAGGCGAGGGCCATAGCCTCATCTGGTCCCGCCCCAACCGCCGCAACGGCGAGTGAACTGGCAGACGCCTCGCCCGGTGTCGGGCGAGGCGCCTTCTGCCGGTGCCGCGGAAGCTTTCCGCGCCGCCGGCTGCCATTACCGGCTTCCTGTCGTCTGATGCGCGACGCCGTGGAGATGGTCGAGCGCGGCTGTTCTCAATGGCTGCGCGCCGGCGCCACTGCCTGAAGGCCTCTTGGCGGTGCGAAATAGCGCCCCTCAATTGCGCACCTGATCACCGTCTCCACACTCTTCCATCCTGGCCATCGATCGCCGTTCAATCTCGACGGCCGCAAGGAGACACCCGATGAATGCCGACGCCGCGCCATTGCCGCCGCGCTACCTGCGCACTTCGGAAGCTGCGCATTTCCTCAGTCTTTCGGCGCGTACGCTGGAGAAACACCGCACCTACGGCACCGGGCCTGCCTATCGAAAACTCGGCGGCCGCGTCGTCTACGCCGTCGACGACCTCCAGGCCTGGGTGCAGCGCGGCGCGATGACGTCGACATCCGATCCGCAAGGCTCGGTGCTGCCCGCCAAGCCTCAAGCCGCCCGCCTGATCGCCTATGCCGGGCGCGAAAGGCGCTGACACGGCTGATCTCCCCTATGTCGGCACGACCACGCCAACCATCGGAACGCGGACAGCTTGATCTGTTCCACGCGCTGCCCGGTGTTGTCGCGCCACGCGATGCGCAGGACCTCATGGCCTATCCCTTCTTTTCCCTCGCCAAATCCAGGCGCATCGCGCCCATCGACTTTCGCGCCGGCGATGTGGCTATCCGTGTCGAAGCGATGCCCGACCACGGCATGGCGACGATCTGGGATGCCGATATCCTGATCTGGGCCGCAAGCCAGATCGTCAATGCGCGGGACGCCGGATTGCGCACTTCGCGCCTGATGGCCGCGACGCCATACGAAATGCTCACCTTCGTCGGCCGCGGTGTCTCGAAGCGAGACTATCTGCGCCTCAAGGCGGCGCTCGATCGCCTGCAGTCGACAAGCGTCGTCACCTCCATTCGCCAACGCGCCGAAGGCCGGCGCCATCGCTTCTCGTGGATCAACGAGTGGCAGGAGCGCTTCGATCGAAACGGCCACCCGCTCGGCGTCGAATTGATTTTGCCGGATTGGTTCTACCGCGCTGTTATGGACGATGCGCTCATCCTGACGATCGACCGCGCCTATTTCCGCCTGACGGGCGGTCTGGAGCGCTGGCTCTATCGGCTGGTGCGCAAGCATGGCGGTCGCCAGCACTCCGGCTGGCGTTTTGACATCAGCCACCTGCATCGCAAGTCCGGCAGCCTCTCGCCGCTCAAGCGCTTCGCCTTCGAACTGCGTGGCATCGTGCGCCGCCAACCTTTGCCGGGATACCTTCTGTTCACGGAGGTCGAAGCCAGCGGCCGTGTGCTGTTGGCTTTCGAGCCGGCGCCCGGATCAGTGGACAGGGTCGTGCCATCAGGAACCCGGACTATCGTGCCATCGGGAACCGGATCCTCGTGCTTTCGGGAACCGCGATCGGCCCTAAGCGGCGGGGTCGACACGGAAAATCGCGCTCTTAACTTAGAGTCTAACTCTCAATCTAACAGTCTTGCGCGCAAGCCGTCGACTGGCAGTGAGGGGCAGAAGCGGCGGTGCGCTGGCTGGCGCAAGGGAGACGACACATGACGTCGTCTACCCAATCGACGCCGCGCGACGACCTCACGACGGTCGAGCTGATCTGGATCGAGAATCGGATTGAGCATCGCATCCGCTTCGGACGTCCTGCCCATGAGACGATCATCGACAAGCGGCGCCGCGTCGTCGGATTTGCGCCAGGCAGTGTTTTTGCGTTCGTGCGCTGGGCGGCGAATGACTTTGGCACTGTTGTTTCGCGCATCGACATCGTGCGCGCGGTCTTGCCCGCTGAAGCGTATCAGACTCTGCCTTACATCCGGCCAGGCGGCGAGATCCTGCTCAAGATCGCAGGTTGGGACAAGGTCGAGCGGGTTCTCCAACTGATCGATGCGGTCGAGGCGATCGGCCTCGATCCGGTCGAGGCCGCACCGGGCTATTGGCGTCAGACCCACAACCGTCTGATTGCGGGCGGAAGGCCGCGTGCCTATTCGCTCGAGCAGCACCGCGCCTTTCTGTTGCGCAAGCGGGTGACTTCATGAGCCGCACCGCCTGCATAGCCGCGGCACTTGCAGCCGTCACCGCGACGGTCGCTCCCGCTGTCGTGGAGATGCCGCAGCTGCTGCTGTGGAACGCGTCGGCCAGCGCGCCACTCGGGCTTTATGCGATCAGGAACATGGCCGTCCCCACGGCCGGCGCGCTCGTTGTCATCGAACCGCCAGACAAGGTCGCTCGGTTCGCCGCCGAGCGTGGCTACCTTCCGCTCGGCGTGCCGATGCTGAAGCACATCGAAGGGCTTCCTGGGCAGCAAGTCTGCCGTCTCGGCCGCCTCGTCACGGTGAACGGGCTTGCGCTGGGTGCTGCACTGGAGCGCGACCGCAAGGGGCGCGCGCTGCCGGAATGGCAGGGCTGCCGCATCATCGCCGCCGCCGAAATCTTCGTCATGAACCGGAAGGTCGGGGAGAGTCTCGATGGCCGCTATTTCGGCCCGTTCCCGGCGAGCTCGATCGTCGGGGCCGCGCTGCCGCTTTGGACCGACGAGAGGGGCGATGGCCACTACACCTGGCTCGCTCCGGCGAACTGAAATTCAGTCCAGCCAACAAGAGAAGGAGATAATCCATGGCCGAGATCGGCGTCTTCCAGAAAACAGATTCGGGTTACTGCGGGCGGGTTCGAACGCTGCTCGTGGATGCCGAGCTGGTGCTTGTGCCGACCACAATATCTGACGGCAAAGCGCCGGATTTTCGTATCCACATCGGTGACGGCGGCGGCCCCGAGGTGGGTGCGGCCTGGAAGGAAACCGGACAGACGGTTGGCGACTATCTGTCGTGCCGGTTGGAGGACCCGCTGTTTGGCCGGCGCTTTCGCGCCGGTCTCTTCCGAACCGACGACGGCTCCTGGTCTCTGCGCTGGATCCGGCCGAAATCGCGGCCGGAGCGTGCTCGATGAGTGGGCCATCGGCGCCGAAACGTGCGGACGGAAGCCGCCCCGTCAGTCGGTTGCCTGGTCGGCGAGAGGCACTCTGGCTGATCGGTGGCATGCTGATCGTCTGTCACGCGATGACGGGGGCGCTGGCACAATCCGCGCCGGCCTCCCGCAAATCCGCGGACGATCCCTATGCCGCGCCTATTGCCGAGGCGTCGCATCGCTTCCGCGTTCCTCAGCGCTGGATACGGGCAATCATGCACGTCGAAAGCGCCCGCGACCCGCGCGCCGTGTCGCGAAAGGGCGCCTTGGGCTTGATGCAGATCATGCCCGCAACCTTTGCCGAGCTGCGCCTTCGTCACCAGCTCGGCCGCGATCCCTATGATCCGCGCGACAACATCCTTGCCGGCACCGCCTATCTTCGCGAGCTGTATGATCGATACGGTTCACCGGGCTTTCTCGCCGCCTACAACGCCGGGCCAGGGCGTTACGAAGCCTCCTTGAAGGGCCGTCCGCTGCCGGCTGAGACCCGGGCCTATGTTGTCACGCTTCGCCCTTTCTGGGGCGGCGGTGATGCGCCCGGCGCACTCACCGCCGGCCATGCCAAGGCCGTCAGCTGGACGGTTGCGCCGCTGTTCATAGTCCCGTCCGGGTCAATGGCCGCTTCCGGTCTTCCGGCTGGCGAAGACATTTCCGTCGAGGTTTCGTCGTCACCGTTGGTGCGCAAACTTTTCGCGGCCGGTTCGCGGCCGCGCCAGCTGTTCACAGGGTCCGACGTCCGGACATCGCAGCGATGACGAAGTCTCCGTCAGGTCGCCCCCTGGGGTCTCGTTTGACGTCGCAGCCAATGAGGCGAGTCGGGCACGAGGTAACAACCGAGGGATGGCAGGATAAAAGGGCGCACATTGCGCGGCGGTCTGGTGGTTGTTCTTGCTTGATTTTCTGGCGCGTTCCGCACATTGCCGGCCATCGGCGCAATGTGTATTAAGCAGCCAGCATATTGTATTTGCTTTTCTTTTTCCACATTGCGGTGCCGCGCCATGGCTGATGAGCGCGAGTTTCGCATTCGACCCGGGCGCATCCGCTCCACGCGCGCCCAGCAGGCCCGGCCCTTCATCGCGCAGGTGTTGGCCGCGGCGAAAAAGGCCGGCGGCGGTATTTCGCGCTCGGGCCGGATTGTACAAGCAAGCCGCTCCCGCTTTGGTCACGGTCAGCGCGCCAGCATCCAGGCCAACCGCCTCATCACCTCGCGATCGCGCGGCGCCGTCGTCAAGGCGCGAGTCGTCCGTCATTCCGTGCGCGCCGCTCCACTTGGCACTCACCTCAACTATCTGCGCCGCGAGGGTGTCAGCCGGGACGGGGAGAAGGGGAAGCTGTTCGGGCCGGGAACGGAGAATGCCGATGGCGCTTCCTTCGCCGCTTGCGCCAAGGACGATCGTCACCATTTCCGCTTCATCGTCTCGCCGGACGACGCTCTCGATATGGCGGACCTCAACGCCTTCACCCGCGATCTGGTGGGGCAGATGGAGAAGGACCTCGACACGCGGCTCGACTGGGTGGCGGTCGATCACTGGAACACCGAGCATCCCCACATTCACCTGATCGTGCGTGGGGTTCGCGACGATGGCCAGGATCTGGTCATCGCGCGTGACTACATCAAGGAAGGCATGCGCGACCGGGCTCGCGATCTGGTTACCCAGGAACTGGGTCCGCGCACCGAGCTCGATATCCGCCACTCGCTCGAAAGCCACATCCAGTCCGAGCGGTGGACGCAACTTGATCGGCAGTTGCTTCGCGACAGCCGTGACAGCGGGATCATCGATCTCGCGCCATCTCCCCAAAGTCAACCGGACGAGTATCACGCTCTGAAAATCGGTCGCCTGCGCAAGCTCGAGACCCTTGGTCTTGCCCAACAGGCCGGGCCTGGCCAATGGGCAATCGACGAACGGGCCGAAGCAACACTGCGCGAGCTAGGCGAGCGCGGCGACATCATCAAGCGCATCCACCGCGCGATGAGTGCGGCTGACATCGAGCGTGGCTCAGCCAATTATGTCCTGGCCGCGGAGAGCCTGGAGACGCCGGTTGTCGGCCGGCTGGTCGATCGTGGGCTCGATGACGAACTGATCGGCACGGCCTATGCCGTGGTCGACGGCGTCGACGGACGCACCCATCACATCAAGCTCTCCGATCTGGAGGCCGCTGGCGACAGCGCACCGGGATCGATCGTCGAGCTGCGAAAATTCGATGATGCGCGCGGGCAGCGGCGAGCCGCGCTCGCCGTGCGCTCCGACCTTGGAGTGGATCAGCAGATCACGGCATCGGGTGCGACCTGGCTCGACCGTCAGGCAATCGCGCGCGAACCGGCCGCCCTGGCCGAGGCCGGCTTCGGCGCCGAGGTTCGCGACGCCCTCGACCGGCGCGCCGAACATCTTGTCAAACAGGGGTTCGCGGAGCGCCAAGGCAGACGGGTCGTCTTCACCCGGAACCTGCTCGACACGCTGCGACGTGCGGAACTGGAGACGCTGGGCGACAGGCTCGCCGCCGACACCGGAAAACCCTTCAAGCGCGCCGCCAGCGGAGACTTTGTTGCCGGCACCTATCGCCAGCGCTTGGCGCTCGCCTCCGGCCGTTTCGCCATGATCGACGACGGACTAGGCTTCCAGCTCGTCCCCTGGACGCCCTCACTCGAAAAGCATCTCGGCCAGCACGTCTCCGGTGTCGCACGTGGCGACGGCGGCATCGACTGGAGCTTTGGCCGCAAGAAGGGTCTCGGCCTCTGACACTGGAAGAAAGGAACAACCATGTCCGCCACGAAAATCCTGTGGGGCCAGATCCTCACGGTCTTCCTGATCGTCCTCTTGACGACCTGGGCGGCGACACAATGGACCGCATGGCAACTCGGTTTCCAGATGGGGCTCGGTCCGCCCTGGTTCGAGATCGCCGGGTTGCCTGTCTACTATCCGCCCGCTCTGTTCTGGTGGTGGTATTTCTACGACGCCTACGCCCCGTCTATCTTCGGGAAAGGCGGATTGATCGCCGTGTCCGGTGGCTTCCTCTCGATCATTGTTGCCATCGGCATGTCGGTGTGGCGGGCGCGCGAAGCCAAGACTGTCCAGACCTACGGGTCGGCGCGCTGGGCCGAGAAGCGAGAGGTGGAGGCAGCCGGCCTAATCGATAACGATGGTGTCGTGCTCGGGCGCTATGACCGCCATTATCTGCGTCACGACGGGCCAGAGCATGTGTTGTGCTTCGCCCCGACCCGGTCCGGCAAAGGCGTCGGCCTGGTGGTGCCTTCGCTTCTGACCTGGCCGGGCTCGGCGATCGTCCACGACATCAAGGGCGAGAACTGGCAGCTCACCGCGGGCTTTCGCGCTCTGCACGGTCGCGTGCTGCTTTTCGATCCGACCAATTCGAGATCGTCAGCCTACAACCCGCTTCTGGAAGTCCGCCGCGGCGAATGGGAGGTTCGCGACGTGCAGAACATCGCCGACATTCTCGTCGATCCGGAAGGGAGCCTGGAGAAGAGGAACCATTGGGAGAAGACCAGTCACGCGCTGCTGGTCGGCGCGATCCTCCATGTTCTCTACGCCGAGCAGGACAAGACGCTCGCCGGCGTCGCGGCCTTCCTCTCCGATCCCAAGCGCCCGATAGAATCGACGCTTGCCGCGATGATGAAGACCGCGCACCTGGGAGATGCCGGCCCGCATCCGGTTATCGCCAGTGCGGCGCGCGAGCTGCTCAACAAATCCGACAATGAACGCTCGGGTGTGCTCTCCACCGCGATGTCCTTCCTCGGTCTTTACCGCGATCCGGTTGTCGCCGGCGTGACCCGGCGCTGTGACTGGCGAATTTCCGACATCGTTGCGGGGACGCAACCAGCAACGCTCTATCTCGTCGTGCCGCCTTCGGACATCAACCGGACCAAACCCCTTATCCGCCTCATCCTCAATCAGATCGGTCGCCGCCTCACCGAGGACCTGCCTACCAAGACAACCCGCCACCGGTTGCTTCTGATGTTGGACGAGTTCCCGGCGCTGGGCCGCCTCGACTTCTTCGAGAGCGCGTTGGCTTTCATGGCCGGCTATGGCCTGAAAAGCTTTCTCATCGCGCAGTCGCTCAACCAGATCGAGAAGGCTTATGGCCCCAACAACTCGGTCCTCGACAACTGTCATGTCCGCGTCAGCTTCGCCACAAACGACGAAAGGACCGCCAAGCGTGTCTCAGACGCGCTCGGCACGGCAACCGAAATGCGGGCGATGAAGAACTATGCCGGTCACCGGCTTTCGCCGTGGCTTGGGCATCTCATGGTGTCGAGGCAAGAGACTGCACGGCAGTTGCTCACTCCTGGCGAGATCATGCAGCTTCCGCCGACCGACGAGATCGTCATGGTGGCAGGCGCGCCGCCGATCAGGGCCAAGAAGGCGCGGTACTATGAGGACGCCAGTTTTAAGGAGCGCGTGTTGCCGCCACCCGAACTGGCGCGGTCCGGAGAGGCCGAGCCTGACGACTGGAGCGAGTTGCCGATCCTGGCTCACTTGGAGGTCACGCACGTTTCCGGAACGCTACAGCAGGGCGATGGCGATCCAACGGGATCGGAGCGCCGCCTGCAAGCCGAACTCAATCGGGCGCAGGCCGTCGAGAGGGCGGCGCCGATTGAAGACGAATTCGATATGGGACAGGACGACGATGCCGACGACGACGATGATGCCGTCCGCAACCGGCGACTGGCGCGCCTCATGCAGGGCGTTGCGCGGCAGGTTTCCCTGGATCCCGATGACGGCATGGAGTTGTAGGCGCCATGATGGCTCGCAAAAAGAAGGCGCAGATTTCCGTCTATCTCGATCAGGCCATCATGACGATGCTTGGCGATTATGCGGCGCGGCGCGATCAACCCCAATCCATGATTGCGGAAGCCGCACTCGCTTCCTTCCTGTCGCCGGATGGGGATGAACGTCGCGAGGCCGCTATCGCCAAACGCCTCGATCAGGTTGATCGCCGCCTGGCCAGGCAGGAGCGCGATATCGGCATTGCGGTCGAGACACTGGCGGTGTTTGTCCGTTTCTGGCTCGCGACAACGCCAGCGTTGCCCGAGCCCGCCGCCCAGGCCGCGCGCGCCAAGGCGGCCGAGCGCTACGAAGCCTTCGTGACCGCCCTGGGCAGGCGCCTCGCGAAGGGGCCGAAACTGCGACAGGAGATTTCCGAGGATATCAATCCGATGGACACCGCGAAAACCCACCCTGACGGAGTTGGCTAGCTTGGAGCCTGATGGCCATGTTCATCATGATGATGGGTATACTTGACGCCGGTGGCGGTCACGCGACGACAATGTTTGTTGGACCGAAGAAGACGATGATGATCAGCAGCGGCTGGCGAGCAAGTCCCGGCAGCCGGTTCGTCGCACCTTGATCAATCGATGGCATCAGCCTTGTTATCGGCGAGGAGAGCCGCCCGCTTGCCGATAGCCGACTTGACTGCGTCGACAAGCTGTTCAGGAAAGCCACGCGGCAGCGAGACGATCACCTCGTCGGCCTGCTTTTCCACGTTTTCAGCAATGTCATCGAAAATTCTGCGCATGACAGGGGTGCCCACACCGGCAATGTCAGCGGTCTGCAGGAAGTGGCGTGGCATGATGTCAGGTACCGAATAGTGCCTGTTCTTGCCGACCGACATTGCCAACTTGAATTTTTGGTGCGGAATCTGGCCGGTATCAAGGCTGGGCTGCGCGGTCAGCACGTCGTAAAGGGGCGTCATGCGGAATCGTCCGCCAGGGCTCAAAAAAATACTGAAATTCTTGGCGTGGCCGTCGGTCGCGCCAATCAGCCAGAACAAGATGCAGGTGCGCAAGAAGGTGGCGATGCCTTCATCTGGCGTATCGCTACCCTTCAAGAGCTCGATAATCTCGCGCATGCCGGGACCGCCATCCGACTGGTACTTGCGCGTCGGCGGCACTGACAGCGCCTGACAGATATCTTCCTGCGGTAGGCGCAGGAGGCGGCCGTCGCGGGCCCACAGCCGGTCGAAGCGTTCTACGATCAGCGTGCGGCGTTTGCCGAAGTCAGCGATCTGCGCCTGGGCGGCGGGAACGCCAAACGCTTGCAGCAGCTTAAGGCACAGATACTCGTTCTCGACGCTGTTGGAGAGATCGATGCCGTTCGGCAGCCGGCCGGTCTGCGGCTTCAGGATATGGGTGGTCGCTGCCGTGCCGATCGGTTTGAACCAGCCTCCGTCCTTGCGCAGCAGTGCGGTCTTTTCCTGCGCGCCGGCAATCGAGATGCGAAAGTCCTCATCCTCGCCGAGGCCTAGCGGAGCGGCAGCAAGGTTCTCGATGATTCCGGCGACGTCCTGGTTGCTGACCGGCCTGCCTTCGAGACTGCCGGGAGGGCCTGGATCCATGCCATCAGGCAGGAATTGCAACGCGCCGACGCAGTCATGGCCGAGCGCAGCCAGCATGCTGTAGGCATCCGTGCCGTCGGCGCCGACGCGTTCGGCAACACGCCTGCGTATGGCGTCATTGTCCGGAAGCAGGTTGTCGAAGACGTTGGTCACCGGCGTGCCGATGTAGCGGTCTTCCCGCAAAGGAAGCGAGAGTGAGATCGGGAAGGTGCCTCGCCAGTCCAGCCATTCGCGGGCGTATTGGAAGTCGATGGCGCCCGTCGATTCCCTGCGCAGGACGCCCACCAGGCGCCCGTTCAGGAAGACATTCAAGGGAATGTGAGCCCGTCGCCGTGCCATTAGAACAGGTCCTCAATATCAGCGGAGCTGCCTTTGCTGCGCGCGCGCACGACGAGTTCAAGGTCGAGAGCGGAGAGGGCGGCCATCAAGGTGCGGAGTTGCATCGCAGGCTCGCCGGCCTCGAGGCGGGAGACCGTACCCTGGCGTAGGTGGATCTGGTTGCCGAGCGAGCCTTGCGTGAGCCCGGCGTTCTTGCGAGCGCGGCGCAGGATGGCTCCGAGTTGTTTTTCGTTGCGAGCGATCTGGTCTGTCATGATGGGTCTCCACGCCCGTAATATACGCGATCGCGTATTGATCGTCAATATACGGGGTTAGGTATAAAACGGAGATATACGCGATCACGTATGTAGGAAAGATATACGCGATCGCGTATGATGCCGTGTAGCTGGCAGCGGCGGTCTTGGCCCCAACTGAAACGAGCGGGACGATACATTCTTGAGACTTTGTTGAAGCACATCTCGCCGCCCGGTCGGGAACACATCAACCTAACTGGCGTCTACACCTGGGATACGGAACTTCAGATGGCGAACGGCTACGACGAGCGCGTCCTGAAAACCATGTATTCCTTGCTCACTCGCAGTCATTGCCCCTCGGCGAGGATCAAGGTTCAAGCGACACGAGCGTCTGCCCGAGCGGCTACGCCTCGAGTTACTTTCTCGAGGTCTGGCGTGGGGAATGGGAGGTCCGCGACGTACAAAACATCGCCGACATCCTGGTCGATCCCGAAGGCTCGCTTGAAAGGCGCAACCATTGGGAAAACACGAGCCACGCGCTGCTGGTCGGTGCGGTCCTGCATGTGCTCTATGCCGGACCGGACAAGACCCTGGCGGCGTCGCGGCATTCCTGTCCGATTCGAAGCGCCCGATCGAATTGACATGGCGGCCATGATGACGACGCCGTACCTGGGGGAGGGCGGTCCGCACCCGGTCATCGCCAGCGCGGGCCGCCGGCGCTAGCGCGGGGCCGCCCGCGCTGTTGATGCCAACTGGGTTCTGTTGCTGATGGCGTTCAGTTGGCGGCTCCGCACAATTGCGACCTCGTCAATCCTGGCGGCACGTTCTCCGTGGGGCCAAATCCGTACTTCGCCATGATGGTGGCGATCGTGCCATTCGACATGACCTTCGCCAGACCCCGATTGTAGAGGTCGCGCAGATCGCCATCGTCCTTCCTGAACGCGATCGCGATGTAGCTGATCGACTTCTCGTCCGTCGTAAACGGGCTGGCGCGCTCCAGATCGGGGCTCTTGTTGCCGGCAAGCAGCCCGATCACCGTCGGGGAAGAGAACAGAGCCGCGTCGATGCGGCCGGCGCGCAGTGCCGCGATGTTGGTCTCGATGTCGGGGAACTGCAGGATGCGGTCCTCCGGCACACCCTCGGTGATAGCGTTCTTGATGACGTTGCTGCCGCGGCCGCCGCCCATGATAGCGTCGGATTTCTTGGCAAGATCCGCATAGCTGTGGATCGCCTTGGGGTTGCCTGCGAGCACGATCGCCGCGTCGTCGGACCTCAGGTCGGGAGCGCCGAAGGCGACCTGCTGACATCGCTCCGGCGTTATCGACAGGCCCGACGCAACGGCATCGAAACGGCCGGCCATCAGGCCAGGGATCAACGCGCCGAACTCGGTGACCTCAAACTCGACCTGCTTGACCCCGAGATCGGCAAAGGCAGCCCTGAGAAGATCCGGATGCCAGCCAAGCAGCTCGCCGGTTCCCTCCTTCTTGTAGCCCCATGGCGAGCGGTTGTGGATGCCGATGACGATCCGCCCTTCCTTCAAGACGCGTTCTTTCGTGGTCTCTGCCGCTGCCGGCAGCACAGATCCAACAAGCGCGGCATAGGCGATGCAGGCCAGGCCAATCGCAGCCGATCGGGCTCGAAATTTCATCGGTGGGGTCCTCCCATGAGTTTGAGTTGCGCGAAGGCGTCCCGCCTCAGCCGCTCAACGCTACGGTCGGATGCGGTGCTTCGTCAATATATATGTACAAAATATGTACATATTGCGGACGGACTGGGGTGGGTGGATCAAGCCTGGCCGCTCGAGGAGATACACGCCCGACGTGAATTGCGATCGGGGTGACGCGGTCCCCCAACTCGCTTCCGCCGCTGAAGCTTAACCGACGCCGAATGACCGGTCGCCTAGACAGGCAAGACTTCCGAGCGCTTGACCTGGCCGAGCGCGAAGCTGCTTTCGATCGAGGCGATGTTGTCCAGCCGCGTCAGCTTGTCCTTGATGAACCGTTCGTAGGCCTCCAGGTCGCGCACCACGATGCGCATCAGGTAATCGCGCTGGCCCGTCATCAGATAGCAGTCGACAACCTCCGGCCAGCGCAGCACGGACTGAGAGAAGCGGTCGAGATCGTCTTCGCGTTGCCGTTCAAGCTTGATCGACGCGAAAGCGCTGATCGGCAGCCCGAGCTTCTTTTGGTCGACGACGACCGTATAGCCTTTGATGACGCCGGCGCCCTCCAAGAGCCTGACGCGCCGGGCGCATGGTGAGGGCGAAAGGCCGACGGCTTCAGCAAGGTCGTTCGTCGTCGCTTTTGCGTTCTTCTGCAGCGCGGCAATGATCTTCAGGTCGATGGCATCAAGCGTCGGATTTGGCATGTTTCCCTCGTCTGGCGTCATTATTGGCTGCATCAGCCAATATCATCGGTCGGCTTGCGTAAGAATAGTCACTTTTGAGAGGCAGAGGCAGCTATCGTTGAGACCCGACTGACAGGAGCCGACGATGACGATCCTCTCCGAACTCGAACGCAAGGTTCTGTGGCTGGCGGTCTGGATGATCCATCATGCCAATCATGTTCGCGGCTCGCAGGACGGCCTCAAGATTGGCGGACATCAGGCGTCCTCGGCGTCCGCCTCGACCTTGCTGACGGCGCTCTATTTCCAGATCCTCAGGCCTGAAGACCGTATCGCCGTCAAGCCGCATGCCAGCCCGGTTTTTCACGCCATCCAGTATCTGTACGGCAAGCAGACGCTCGAGCAGCTGCAGAATTTTCGCGGCTATCGCGGCGCGCAGTCATACCCGTCTCGAACCAAGGATATCGACGACGTCGATTTCTCGACCGGGTCGGTTGGACTGGGCGTGGCACAGACCCTGTTCTCCTCCCTGGTCCAGGATTATGTCAGGGCAAAGGGCTGGAACGCGGACCAGCCTGAAGGTCGGATGGTCGCCCTTCTCGGCGACGCCGAAATGGATGAGGGCAATATCTTCGAGGCCCTCCTCGAAGGCTGGAAGCACGGCCTGCGCAACACCTGGTGGGTCGTCGACTACAACAGGCAGAGCCTGGATGCGGTGGTGCGCGAAGGCCTGTGGCAGCGCTTCGAGTCCATCTTTCGCAACTTCGGCTGGGATGTGGTGATCCTGAAACATGGCACCTTGCAAAAGGCGGCCTTTGAGGAAGAGGGCGGCGAAAAGCTGCGGTCATGGATCGATGCATGCCCCAACCAGCTCTATTCGGCGCTGACCTTCCAGGGCGGCGCTGCATGGCGCCGGCGCCTTCTGGACGACCTCGGTGACCAGGGATCGGTGACCCGGCTGGTCGAGAAGCGCAGCGACGAAGACCTCGCCGCATTGATGGCAAATCTCGGCGGCCACGATCTGGCGAGCATCGTCGATGCCTTCGAGCAGGCGCGAGGGCATGATCGTCCGTCCTGTTTCATCGCCTATACGATCAAGGGCTTCGGCCTGCCGCTGGCAGGCCACAAAGACAATCACGCCGGATTGATGACACCGGCGCAAGTCGAGGCGCTGCGACAAGCCATGGGTGTCCGCCAGGGGCGTGAATGGGACATGTTCGAGGGCCTTGCATACGATGAGGCCGCGATCCGGTCCTATCTGGCGTCGTCGCCTTTCGCGCAGGCAGCTACCCGTCGCCATAAAGCCTCGGCCGTATCCGTGCCGGCACAGATACCCTGGCGCGCGCAGGTCTCCATGTCGACACAGCAGGGCTTCGGCCTTCTGATGCATGAGATCGCCAAGTCAGACAGCGATTTTGCAAAGCGTGTGGTCACCACGTCTCCGGACGTCACGGTCTCGACCAATCTCGGCGCCTGGGTGAACAGGCGAGGCCTGTTCGCGCGCGGCGACCAGGCGGACCTCTTCCGTGAAGAACGCATACCCTCCACCTTCAATTGGACGTTTTCGCCGTCGGGACAGCATTTCGAACTGGGCATCTCGGAGATGAACCTCTTCACGATGCTGTCGGCGCTGGGTTTGTCGCACTCGCTTCACGGCGAGCGGCTGCTTCCGGTCGGCACGCTCTACGACCCTTTCATCGAGCGTGGCCTCGATGCGCTGAACTATGCCTGCTATCAGGACGCGCGCTTCATTCTGGCGGCAACGCCCTCCGGCGTGACGCTGGCGCCAGAGGGCGGAGCGCATCAGTCGATCGCCACGCCGCTGATCGGCATGGCGCAGGACGGCCTGGCCGCATTCGAGCCGGCCTATGTTGACGAGCTGGCAGTCATCCTGCGTTGGGCGTTCGACTACATGCAGCGCTCCGGCGAGGCCGAGCCCGACGACCAAACCTGGCTGCGCGATCGTACTGGAGGTTCGGTCTACCTCAGGCTCTCAACGCGATCGGTCGAACAACCGTCTCGCCAGATGGAGGATCCGCTGGCGCGCGCCATCGTCGACGGCGCCTACTGGTTGCGCAAGCCCGGGCCCAATGCCGCTGTGGTGATCGCCTATTCGGGAGCTGTCGCGCCGGAGGCGGTGCAGGCGTTGGGGCTGATGGCCGGAGATCGGCGCGATGTCGGGCTTCTGGCCGTGACCTCGGCCGATCGGCTGAACGCCGGCTGGTCTGCGGCGGCGCGGGCGCGCCAGTTTGGCCATCCGCGCGCCACCAGCCATGTCGAGCGCCTGCTGGCTGGCCTCCCGGCCTCGTGCGCCATCGTGACGGTGCTGGACGGGCACCCCGCGACGCTCGCCTGGCTGGGATCGGTCCATGGCCACCGCACGCGCGCGCTCGGCGTCGAGCATTTCGGCCAGACCGGTACGATCGCGGATCTCTACCGGCATTACGGGATCGATGCGCAAGGTATCATGGCAGCAGTGCAATCGGTTTCGGCCGGCCGGCCGCTGCGGCACCTTGGCTCGGCCGCCTGACGATCCGCCAGCATCGCCTCGCGCCTGCTGGTACGGTAGGAGGCCGTCAATACCGGAATTCCTTGAGAGCCGCGGCCGATCGTCGGCGCCATCTTCCCGCATGGCGAGAAAAGCATGGGGGAGATGAAAATGGCCGAGGCCGGCGATGTCATGAGCCGTGAAGCGCTGCGGTCGCCGGTGAGAACAGCGACGGCAATGGCGCATCACGGCGAGCTCATCCAGGGCGTCTTCAAGGATGATGGCGGGCGCCTTCATCGCGGGCTCGTGACGCTGCCGATTGCTGGCTTGAGATCCGAGGCAAGCTTCGCCAGGAGCGACGGCGATGCGGTCGTTGTCCACCCCGATCATAAGGTCAAGGCGGCGGCAGCCGCGCGCCTCACGCTCGATTTTCTGAACGTCACTGGCGGCGGCGAGCTGACACTTCAAAGCTCAATCCCTGTGGGGCACGGCTACGGCTCATCGACGGCTGACGTTGTCGCTTCCATTCGCGCTGTCGCCGCAGCCGTCAACATCCAGCTGCGGGCGTCGAGCATCGGGCGTCTGGCCGTGGCTGCCGAGCGCGCCAGCGACGCGATCGCGTTCGATGAGCACGCAGTGCTCTTCGCGCAACGGGAAGGCATGGTGATCGAGAATTTCGGGGGCTCCCTGCCGCCGCTGCTCCTGGTCGGGTTCAAGGCAAATGGCGGGGTTCCGGTCGACACATTGCAGCTGCCGCCTGCACGCTACGACAGTACCGAGATCCAGGAATTCGGCGTGCTTAGGGCGCTGGTGGCGCGGGCGGTTCGCCTTCAGGATCCCTATCTTCTCGGACGTGCCGCCTCGGCCAGTGCGGTGATCAGTCAACGGCACTTGCCGAAACAGGGCTTCGGCGAGATCGCCGACATCGCCAGGCGAGCCGGGGCGTGCGGGGTGCAAGTCGCCCATAGCGGTTCGCTGTTTGGCCTGATTTTCGATCTTTTCACATCGAATCTGAAGCGACGGGCGGCCCTCGTCGCGCAACAGATAAGACGTGCCGGCTTCAAGGATGTCGAAGTTCACTTGGTCAACGCGGAGAGCTGGACATGGTGACCTTCGACGTGGACTATTTCAGGGACCTTGAGACCCCGCGCCTTGCTCTGCTGGCGCCCAATCTCGTGGCCGCTGCGTTCCCGCTGATGAAGCTGATGCCGGCCCGCTACATTCTGGATCGGGCAGCGTCGAATGGCGAACTGAAGGCCGGCTCCCATATCGTCGAGACGACGTCCGGCACATTTGGAATGGCGGTGGCGCTGCTGGCGGCGGCGCGTGACTATCGCCTTACGCTCGTCACCGCTTCAACGCTGATCGATGCCAAATACAAAGCCCGTCTGGAGCGCATCGGCGCGACGGTTATCGCCCTTGACGATCCGCGCGGCGATGGCAACCAGCCGGGCCGGCTGGAGCGCCTCAAGGAAATCCTGGCGAAGGAGCCGGATGGCTTCTGGACCCGCCAATACGACAGTCCGGGCAATTGGCTTGCCTATGCGCGGCTGGCCGAACTCTTTGTCCGGGCCATGGGCAGGATTGACTGCCTGGTCGGCTGCGTCGGCACGGGAGGCTCGCTATGCGGCACCGCCTCCTTTTTGCGAACTGTCTTTCCCCACCTGATGGTGTTTGCCGTCGATACCCATCGCAGCATTCTGTTCGGGCACCCTGTCGGCAAGCGCATGCTGCGGGGCTTGGGCAACAGCGTTCTGCCGAAAAATGTCAGGCATGAGCTTGTCGACGAGATCCATTGGGTTGGCGCCTACCCGGCGTATAGGAGCGCGCACCGCTTGCTGCGCGAGCATGGCATTTTCATGGGGCCGACCAGCGGCGCCGCCGCCTTGGTGGCGCAATGGGTTGCAACGACGCTTCCTGACGCGCAGGTGGCGGTGATCATGCCTGACGAAGGCCATCGCCATGCCGAGACCGTCTACAATGATGAGTGGCTTGCGGCGCTGCCTGGCTGGCCCTGCAAGGAACTGTCGGAGCCGAGGACGCTGACGACCATCGCACCGGCCGAAGAGACGCAATGGACGCGCTTTCTTTGGCTGCGTCGCTGCCTCGGCGATGTGCTGAAAACGCAGGCGGCAGGCGAAGTGCCACCGGTTGTTGGTGCGGCGGAAAATCTATGAAACGAGATCCAGCCCGTTTTTGTCGAGCCAGCGCCAGGCGTCGTGCGTCGTCTGGAAGATCTGGTCGTGTTCGTTCGATCCAACGGAGCGATCGAGGTCCTTGAGGCCGCTGGCTGTCACGACGGCCACGACACGGTCTGTGGCTGCGATGACACCTTGGTCCTTCAACGTCGATATCGCTATCAGCGGCGTGACCGAGGCCAGTTCGGCAAAGATTCCTTCCTCCCGCGCAAGGCGTTCCTGCATCGCGATCAGGCCGTGATTGCTGACGGGGACGGCATGCCCGCCGGATTCGCGCAGAGCCTTCAAGGCCTGAAAGGTGCTGCGTGGCGTGCCAATCGATACGGCTAGGCTGTCGAAGAGCATCTTGCGTTCACTCAACGCATCGGCGCCGCTGGCCAGAGCGTGCGCCAGCGACCCATGCACCTCTGCTGCGACGAGACGAGGCAAGCGCGTGATCGACCCTGCCGCGAACAGCTCGCAAAAGCCAGCCCACACGCCGGACAACGCATCACCATAGCAGACCGGCAGGACGCACCAGTCTGGCGCCGTGCCATTCGATTGCTCGACGATCTCATAGGCGATCGTCTTGTAGCCCTCGATGCCGAGTGGATGGCTGCCGACGACCGGACCGTGATAGGGCGATGCGATGAACCAGTCGTAACGGGCAGCCGCCTGTTCAAGCAGCGACCATCGGTCCATTTTGTTGACCAGGGGCAAGACCGTCGCGTCATACTTTCGGATCTGCGCCAGCATCGCGCCGGCCGACCCCGCGAAAGTGGTGACGACGCATTTGAGACCAGCTCGAGCGGCGTAGGCCGCCAGCGAAGCGCCGGCGTTTCCCGATGAGGCGGTCGCGACGATTTTCGCGCCACGTGCGCGCGCCACACTGACCGCGATGGTCGAGAAGCGGTCCTTGTGCGACCAGGTCGGGTTTCGGCCTTCGTCCTTGATTGCAAGGTCCGGCACGCCCAGAAACGCGCCGATGCGCGGTGCGGCAAGCAAAGGTGTCAGACCCTCGCCAAGGCTCACCGCGTCGGCTTCTGTGCAAGGCAGCATATGCGCAAAACGCCACAGCGAGCGCGAACTGGTGACGCCGTCAAAGGGATGGAGGTGCGGGACCGCATAGACCGGACGAAGATTTGCCGGCGCGGTGTCTTGGCAGTGGGCGCATCCCCTGGAGTCGATGGTGACGTGCGCAGGCGAGGAAGCGCCGCATCGGATGCAGACGAACTCCAGGACACGACCTGCGTCCATACCAGGCGGCTTTTGCTCGCCCGAGAGATGCGCGGACATGTTGTGTGCGAGGTCGCGAAATGGCCGGCTCGCCATGGCTATTCCTTATTCAGGAAACGAGGAATTCGCTTGTTGTTTCAACAGCCCGCAGCACGGCTGTCAATGCGGAATGTGCACTATAGTGTGTCGCACCACAGTGCGCGTCGTAGCATCCGTTGTTGGATGAAACTTCGCGGCGTTTTCGGCCTAAACGTGCAGCGGCTTCGCAGAGAGCGAAAACTCTCTCAGGAGCAGTTGTCTTTCGTTTCGGGCCGCACGCGCGCCTATATCAGCAGCGTCGAAGCCGGGCGGCGCAACGCTACGCTTGATACAGTCGAAATTCTGGCCAAGGCGTTGAATGTCGAGCCACAAGAGTTGGTTTCAGCAAACCCGGCAAGTAAGCACGCTGTTCGGGTGACGAAGCCGGCCGCCTCAAAGTCGAATGAATGAAGCCGGACTTCCGCAATTCAGTGCTGACCTGATTTTCACTTATCTCGTCTTTGTGACACGTGATTGACTCCTTTAGTATACATTCGATGCGTGTCCCATTGAAGATGGTGTCTAGACAGCCATAGGTTGTTCTGCGGGGTAGGGCCTGACTTTGGTTGAGGTCTTCCAATGGAGAACGAAACTGTTGTCGACCTTTTTGCGGCGATCACCAAGATCGATACTGCGCGGTCGGCTGATGCAATCCTTCAAGAGTTCCGCTCAGCCATGGGGCGTTACGGATTGCGCAATTTTCTGATCACCGGACTGCCCGTGCCGCACGATACGGACTGGCAGCGTGAAATCCTGGGCGATGGCTGGCCTATCGATTGGTATCGGCGCTACGTCTCCGAGGATCACTTTTTGCACGATCCGTGTGTTGCGCAGTGCCGGCACTCGCCGGAGCCCTTCCTGTGGCGCGAGCTGCCGGCCGCAAGGTTGGGTGCACGCGCGAAGCTGGTCATGGACGAAGCTGCCGAGTTCGGGATGAAAGAAGGTATCTGTGTACCCATTCACGTGCCTCTGGCGGGCCCAAGTGTGGTCACTGCGGCGAGCGACCGGATGGACGTGCCGCCGAGCGCCATGCCCCTTATCGAGACGGTTTGCGTGCATACCTTTCGCAGCCTCTCAGGGCTGGGAACACCCGGCGATGGCGAAGAGCCCACGCCCTTGACGGCGCGCGAGCGCGAACTCCTGGAGTGGAGCGCGCAAGGCAAATCCACCGATGACATCGCTTGTATCCTTGGTGTCACCAGGAACACGGTTGAAAGCCATCAGCGCAACATTCGAGCAAAGCTCGATGCGATCAATGTCGCGCATGCCATCGTCAAGGCGCTGCGACGGCAGGAAATCCAGATTTAGCAATACCTGAATACCGTCATACGTACGGCAAGTCCGTTTTCCTACGACCCTCCGCCTGGAGGCGTCATGGTTCGTATACATCTGGTCACTTGGGATAACAGGAAGCACTACAGGAAAGTTCTGGAGCGCTACTTTCGGATACGCTACGAGATTTACGTCAAGCAGAGGCGATGGCGCGCCGTCGCACGGCCCATCAACATCGAGATCGACGCCTTCGATAACGAGCATACGCTTTATGTTCTGGCGCTTGATACCAACGGCAAGATCCTAGGCGGCTCCCGTCTCGTCCCGACGCTGGAGCCGCATCTCATGAGCGAAGTGTTCCCGGTTCTCGCCGGCGACAGGCCTCCGCGAGCGGCTGAAATTTTCGAGTGGACGCGTTTCTTCGTCGTTCCATCGCTTCGTACGCACGGCACCCCGTCGCCGATCGCCGGCTTGGTTCTCTGCGGTCTGCTCGAGATCGCTCAACGTCTGGGGATTCGACAGATCAGTGTGGTGTGCGAGACATTCTGGCCAAAACGGCTGCGCGCGCTTGGGTGGACGCTGACCGAGCTCGGTGACGTTCTCGAACATCCCGACGGCGATATCATCGCGTTGCTGATCGAGGTCACGCCCGAAGCTGTTGAACAGACGCGCCGCGCTTACGGCATCAGCGGCGTCATACTTGCCGACAACATCTAGGCTCGTAACCAGGCACCTGCGGGAAGCGCGCGAGGGCTCGATCGTCAGGGGTGTATTGTCATCGCGCCCATTTGCGCGGTAGTCAGCCCTATGATGTGTCGAACCCGGTTGATGGACTCATGAAGCCGCTGGTCCTGATCGCCTCGAAGGACCCGGATTTCTTCCTGGTCTTCGGCCACATACTTTCGGTAGCCGGCTTCGAAACACAGCTGATCACGGGAGACCGGGAAATCGCACGTGCCATCGCGGCGACAGCCCCGCTTGCCATAATCGTGGACTGCCATCCGGGCGACCGTGCAATCGTCAAGCAGTGCAGCTGGTTGAAGTCGACCGCCGCAACCAAAGCGACGCCGGTCGCGAGCCTGGTTGCCCCGCGCTCCGGCAGGCTGCATCTGGACTTGATCAAGGCTGGCGTCGACGAAATATTTTCCCGGCCGTTCGCCCCCGAACAGCTGCTGACATGGCTGCACGGCAAGGCGGGCATAGCGAAGCTTTCACGCGAAACGGACTCGGGTGAGTTGGTGCAGGGCGATTTTCGGCTCGAGCGACAGACCCACCGGACATTCTTCAAGCAAAAGGAGATCGTCATGCCACCGATCGAGTTCAAGCTTTTGCGCAGCCTTTTGGGGCAACCTGGCAAGGTCTTGAGTCGCGAGGAGCTGGTCGCGACGGCATGGCCTGAACATGCCGCCGCAACCGACGTGCGGGGCGTCGACGTCCATATAGCCAGGTTGCGCAAAAGGCTTCGGGCGTCGGTGGGAAGCGATGTGATCCGGACCGTTCGCTCGGCAGGTTACGCGTTCGCGCCGGACTGGTGATCTGACGGGCGTGCAGCGTTCCTGCGCGGGCGGTGCCGGCACGCCGGTCGACACGCGTCTCATCTCAATGGCTCAAGATGGTGTCCAGGAACAGCCGCGCGCGTGGGTGAGCGGCCGCTGAGAAAAACTCTTTGGAAGAGGCACGCTCGATAATGCGGCCGTCGTCCATGAAAACAATCTCATCGGCGACTTCGCGTGCGAAACCCATCTCATGCGTCACGCAGACCATGGTCATGCCGGTTTTCGCGAGCGCGATCATGACGTCGAGGGCTTCCTTGATCATTTCCGGGTCGAGCGCGGAGGTGGGTTCGTCGAACAGCATGATTCGGGGATTGAGGCAGAGCGCACGCGCGATCGCCACCCTTTGTTGTTGACCACCCGAGAGCTGGGCCGGGTAGGCTTGCGCCTTTTCGGGAATGCGCACCGCCGTCAGATGCTGCATGGCGATCTCTTCGGCCTCCCGGCCGGTTTTCAGGAGAACCCGTCGCAGCGCCAGCGTGCAGTTGGCAAGCACGGTGAGATGCGGAAAGAGGTTGAAACTCTGGAACACCATGCCTGTCAGCCGGCGCGCCGTCGCCGTGTCCCGGGCATTTCTTCCCAGTGCTATCCCGTCGAGCTGGATCGTTCCCTTTTGAAAAGGCTCAAGACCGTTGCAGCAGCGGATCAGCGTCGATTTGCCCGAGCCGGAAGGCCCGCAAACGACGATGCGTGTGCCCGCGCGGATCGTCAGATCAATATCCTTCAAGACGTGCAGGGCACCGAACCATTTATTGAGGCCATCGACCCGGAGATGCGCGGTGGTTTGAACGGAGGAGACTGGGAGCGAGACTTGAGCGAGCATCAGCGACGTCCGGATGCAAGCAGGCGCTGCTCGACACGCTTTACGCCATAAGCAACGATCAGCGCCAAGGCGAGAAACAGAATGCCGGCGACGGTGAGCGGCTCCGCGTATCGATAGGTTTCAGACGCGATATCGAAGGCGCGGCCGAGCATTTCGGGTACCGCCAGGATCGCGAGATAGGGCGTGGCCTTGAGGATCGAAACGAGATAGTTGCCCAACGGTGCGGCGACGTTGCGCAACATTTGCGGCGCGACAATGAAAACGACCGTGTCGCGGCGGCTGAGCGACAAGGCTCTGGCTGCTTCCTGTTGGCCCTTCGGGATCGCGTCGATGCCCGCCTTGAACACCTCCGCCAGATAGCCGCTGTAATACAGGCTCAGCCCCAGTATGCCGACCGTCATGGCCCCAAGCCGGATGCCGTAGAAAGGCATGACGAAATACAGGAAATAGAGCCAGGCCAGAACCGGCGTCGAGCGGATGAAGTCAATCAGAAAGCGGACGGCGAGGCCGGGCGCGCCGCCGCCGCGGCGGATCATCTCGAAACTGAAACCAAGCGCTGAAGCGCCGAGACAACTCAACACCGTTGCCAGCAGAGTCGCTCCGATTGCCCCGAGAATGGTCGGAATGGTCGAGAGCGCGAAGTCAAAGTTAAATCCCACCAGGCGTTCCTCTTTCAGGATTTGACCCGCGCCTCGAGCCAGCGGCCGGCGAGTGCGATCGGATAACACACGACGAAGAAGGCCAGCAGCAGCGCTGAGTAGATCGCCACCGGATCGTATTCGGTCTGCGCGATCTCCTTGGCCCGGAAGGTCATGTCCGTCAGCGTGACCAGCGAAACGAGGGACGTCGCCTTGACGAGCTGGATAAGATTGTTGACGAAGGTGGGGCTCATGGCGACCAAGGCCTGCGGCAGCTCGATCAGAAACAGGATCGCCGGGCGCGAGAGGCCGAGCGCCATGCCCGCCTCGCGTTGGCCGGCGGGAAGAGATTGCAGTCCGGCGCGCACCGCCTGGCTGGCGTAGCCGCCCGTGTTGAGACCGAGCACCAGTGCACTGACGGTCAGCGCCGATAGGGTGACCCCCATCACCGGCAGCACATAGTAAAAGACGAAGAGCAGGACGACCACCGCGGAACTGCGCCAGAATTCAATCATGGCGGTGACCAGGAAGCGGGTCATGCCGGTGGTCAGAAACTGCGCGACGCCGAAGACGAGCGCGAAGGGGATCGCAAAGACCAGGCCATAGGCCGTGACCTTCAGGGTGATGCCCAGCCCCTGCAGAATGCCTAGCCAGATCTCGAACATGTTCACGAGGTGCCACCTATCTTTGCTGAAAGGGGTGCCGATGATGTCAGTATGGTTTCAGCGTGCCTCAGGTCGGCGGCTTTCCGCTCAGAAATCGCGTCCTTCTGACCGGACCTCATGGCAATTCTCCGTGCGGTGGAAAGAACGATCGCCTTTCCGGAGAGGCCATCGGTGGCTTTGTCATAAGCCCGGCGGGAGTCTTCTGTCAATAAACATGGACATCTTACTGCAAAAGTTCATATTTGAGCTGCGGCGAAGGCGGAAAGACGTCGGGCTTAAAGCGCGATGACCGTCGGCGCCGCCGTTGGCCGGTAATTTTACGCTACGCTACGACGACGGCTGAAACCGGTTGAACCGGGCTGCTCCAAGGCTCTTTTGATCGTCCCCGACCGGGCGTTGTTCGACGTGTTCCCGGCCAGAACGGGGACAGTATGGCCATCTCGCACAACGATACCGAAGGACGCGCGCGCAGTTCGCGCATGCTGCGCACCGCGCTTGGACCCGCCATCGCCCGGTTTCTCGACGATCCCGCGATCGTCGAGGTCATGCTCAACCCGGATGGCCGCATCTGGGTGGATCGGCTTTCGGACGGTCTGGCCGATACAGGGAACATGCTGGCGCCCGCCGCCGGCGAGCGCATTGTGCGTCTGGTCGCCCATCATGTCGGCGTCGAGGTCCATTCCCGTTCTCCACGCGTCTCGGCCGAGTTGCCGCAGACCGGCGAGCGTTTCGAGGGCCTGTTGCCGCCCGTGGTGGCCGCGCCGGCCTTCGCAATCCGCAAGCCCGCCGTCGCCGTGTTCACGCTCGATGACTATGTCGCGGCGGGCACAATGTCGGCCGCCCAGGCCGCGATATTGCGTGCCGCGGTTGCCGTGCGCGCCAACATCCTCGTCGCCGGCGGCACGTCGACTGGCAAGACGACGCTCACCAACGCGCTGCTTGCCGAAGTGGCGAAAGGGACGGACCGGGTCGTCCTGATCGAGGACACCCGTGAACTCCAATGCGCCGCGCCCAACCTTGTCGCAATGCGCACGAAGGACGGCGTCGCCACGCTTTCCGACCTGGTTCGCTCGTCTTTGCGCCTGCGGCCCGACCGCATCCCCATCGGCGAGGTGCGCGGCGCCGAAGCTCTGGATCTGTTGAAGGCATGGGGCACAGGGCACCCTGGCGGGATAGGCACCCTTCATGCGGGCTCCGGTATAGGCGCGCTGCGCCGTCTTGAGCAGCTTATCCAGGAAGCCGTTGTCACCGTGCCGCGTGCGCTGATCGCCGACACGATCGGGCTTGTCGCTGTGCTCGCCGGACGCGGCAACGCGCGGCGGCTTGTCGAACTGGTCAGAGTCGAGGGTCTCGGCGCCGACGGCGATTACCGCATTGCTGAAGCTGCCCCCATCAACACAGGAGAAAATTCATGATCCGCCTGCTTTCGCGCTGCCGCGCCGGCCTGGCTGCGGCCTGCGTCGCAATTGCCGTCAATCTCGTGGTGGCTCCGGTCGCCCATGCGTCAGGCTCCTCGATGCCGTGGGAACAGCCGCTCGAAAAGATTCTTCAGTCCGTCGAGGGACCGGTTTCCAAGATCGTCGCCGTGATCATCATCATCGTCACCGGCCTGACGCTGGCCTTCGGCGACAGTTCGGGTGGCTTCAGGCGGCTCATCCAGATCGTTTTTGGCCTTTCGATCGCCTTTGCGGCGTCGAGTTTCTTCCTGTCGTTCTTCTCGTTCGGCGGCGGAGCGCTGATCTGATGACAACCGCTCTTGAACAACTCGACGCGGTGCGGGGGTGGACGGTGCCCGTCCACCGGGCGCTGACGGAGCAGATCCTGCTCGGCGGCGCGCCGCGCGGAATAGCGATCCTCAATGGCACGCTGGCGGGCGCGGTCGGCCTTGGGCTGCGGCTGTGGCTGGTCGGTCTCCTCATCTGGGCAATCGGACATCTCACGGCGGTATGGGCCGCCAGGCGCGATCCGCTGTTTTTCGAGGTTGGGCGCCGACACCTGCGGCTCCCCGGACATCTTTCGGTTTGAGGGCGCCGCTATGATGAGCCTTGCCGAATACCGCCGAACCGCTGCTCGCCTTGCCGACTATCTGCCTTGGGCAGCACTCGTCGCGCCGGGCGTCGTGCTCAACAAGGACGGCAGTTTTCAGCGCACCGCGAGGTTTCGCGGCCCCGATCTCGACTCCGCCGTCGCGGCAGAGCTTGTCGCGGTGGCGTCGCGCATCAACAATGCCTTTCGTCGCCTCGGCTCGGGCTGGAGCGTCTTTGTCGAAGCACAGCGGCACGAAGCCGCCTCCTATCCCGAGAGCCAGTTTCCCAATGCGGCCGCCAGCCTGCTCGATGCCGAGCGCAAAGCCGATTTCGACGAGGAAGGGGTTCATTTCGTATCGAGCTACTTTCTCACATTCCTGTTTTTGCCACCGCCCGAAGACGCCACGCGCGCCGAGGGGTGGCTTTATGAGGGTCGCGACCAGTCGGACGCGGATCCGGGCGAGATCGTGCGCGCCTTTGTCGACCGGACAGGGCGCGTGCTGTCCCTGCTCGACGGGTTCATGCCGGAATGCCATTGGCTCGATGACGGCGAAACGCTCACTTATCTGCATTCGACGATCTCGACCAAACGCCATAAGGTGCGCGTCCCCGAGACGCCGATCTATCTCGATGCGCTGCTCGCTGATGAACCGCTCGCCGGCGGGCTCGAGCCACGACTTGGCGATAAGCATCTTCGCGTGCTCTCGATCGCCGGCTTCCCGACCGCAACGACACCCGGCCTGCTTGATGACCTCAATCGGCTGGCCTTCCCTTACCGCTGGTCGACCCGTGCGATCCTGCTCGACAAGGTCGACGCTGTCCGACTGTTGACCAGGATACGGCGGCAATGGTTTGCGAAGCGCAAGAGCATCGCCTCGATCCTCAAGGAGGTGATGACCAACGAAGCGTCGGCCCTCCTCGACACCGACGCCGCCAACAAGGCGGCCGACGCCGACACCGCATTGCAGGAGCTCGGCGCCGACATGGCGGGCATGGCCTATGTCACCGCGACCGTCGCGATATGGGATTGTGACCCGCGCGTGGCCGACGAGAAATTACGGCTTGTCGAGAAGGTCATCCAGGGCCGCGACTTCACGGCGATTGCCGAGACCGTCAACGCCATCGACGCCTGGCTTGGTTCCTTGCCCGGGCACGCCTACGCCAATGTCCGTCAGCCTCCCATCTCAACGCTCAATCTCGCCCACATGATGCCCCTCTCTGCCGTGTGGGCGGGGCCGGAACGGGACGAGCATCTGGTCAGTCCTCCCTTGCTTTACGGCAAGACCGAAGGCTCGACCCCGTTCCGGTTGGTCCTTCATGTCGGCGATGTAGGTCATACGCTGGTCGTCGGCCCCACTGGAGCCGGCAAGTCGGTGCTGCTCGCGCTGATGGCGCTGCAGTTCTGCCGCTACCGCAACGCTCAGATCTTCGCCTTCGATTTCGGCGGGTCTATCCGCGCCGCGGCGCTCGCCATGGGGGGCGACTGGCACGATCTCGGAGGGCACCTCACCGAAGGCGTGGACGCCTCCGTTTCGCTGCAGCCGCTCGCCCGGGTTCATGACACATACGAGCGTGCCTGGACGGCTGACTGGATCGTCGCGATCCTGATGCGCGAAGGCATCCAGATCACCCCGGACGCAAAGGAGCATATCTGGGCGGCGCTAACGTCGCTTGCCTCGGCTCCCGTCGAGGAGCGCACCATCACCGGGCTCAGTGTGCTCTTGCAAGCCAATGACCTGAAACAGGCATTGCGCCCATACTGTGTCGGAGGCGCTCACGGCCGATTGCTCGACGCCGAGGCCGAACACCTCGGACAGGCATCCGTGCAGGCCTTCGAGATCGAAGGACTGGTGGGCACGCAAGCCGCGCCGGCCGTCCTCTCCTACCTGTTCCATCGCATCGGGGACCGGCTCGACGGGCGTCCGACGTTGCTCATCATCGACGAAGGCTGGCTCGCCCTCGATGACGGGGGGTTTGCCGGGCAGTTGCGCGAGTGGCTGAAGACGCTGCGCAAGAAAAACGCCAGCGTCGTCTTCGCCACCCAGTCGCTTGCCGATATCGACAATTCGACTATTGCGCCCGCGATCATCGAAAGCTGTCCAACCCGGCTGCTGTTGCCCAATGAGCGCGCGGTTGAGCCGCAGATTGCCGCCATCTATCGGCGCTTCGGCCTGAACGACCGCCAGATCGAAATCCTGGCACGAGCCACACCCAAGCGCGACTACTACTGCCAGTCCCGCCGCGGCAACCGTCTCTTCGAGCTCGGCCTGTCCGAGGTCGGGCTGGCGCTTTGCGCCGCGTCCTCGAAGAGCGATCAGGCCCTGATTGGCAGCATCATCGCCGAGCATGGCCGCAACGGCTTCCTGGCGGCCTGGCTGCGTGCCCGTGACGTGGGCTGGGCCGCCGACCTCATTCCCAACCTAACCCTTTCCGAACCTGAAAAGGATTCCCAGCCATGACTGTTCGTCAAAGGCGCCCACACGCCCTTCTCATGGTCGCGGCGATACTCGCCGCGCCGGTCGCCATCTCGCCGACTGCGCCAGCGTATGCCTTCATCGTGTTTGATCCATCGAACTATTCCCAGAATGTTCTGACGGCCGCGCGTTCGCTGCAGCAGATCACAAACCAGATCACCTCCCTTCAGAATCAGGCCCAGATGCTGATCAACCAGGCGCGCAACCTGGCGAGCCTGCCTTTGTCCTCGCTCCAGCAACTGCAACAGTCGGTGCAACGCACGCAACAGCTTCTCGGGCAAGCACAAAACATCGCCTTCGACGTCCAGCAGGTCGACAAGGCCTTTCAGCAGCAATACGGCAGCGTCTCGCTTTCTGCATCCGACCAGGAGCTCGTCACGGACGCGCGCTCGCGCTGGCAAAACACGGTGGGCGGCCTTCAGGACGCCATGCGCATCCAGGCGGGCGTCGTTGGAAACATCGAGACCGGCCGCGCGCAAATGTCGGCGCTGGTCGGCGCCAGCCAATCGGCGACCGGAGCGCTGCAGGCGACGCAAGCTGGCAATCAGCTTCTTGCGCTTCAGGGCCAGCAGCTCGCGGACCTGACCGCTGTTGTCGCCGCCAACGGTCGCGCCCAGGCGCTGACCGAGGCCGAACGTGCCGCCGCGGTCGATCAGGGGCGGGAGCAGCGCCGGCGCTTCCTCACTCCCGGCTCGGGCTACGAGGTCGGCTCGGTCCAGATGTTTAACCGCTGAGGTCGATGGCCATGGACGGCAAAACCCTCGCTCGCGCGGTGGCTGTGATCTTTGTCGCGGCCGCCCTCTCGGCGGCCGCGCTCGGTATGAGCCGGAAACAGAATAAGCTGGCGGGCGAGGGCGCGCACACAAGCGCAGGCTTGATGCCGAACCCGCTTCGCGAGGGTCTGCGCCGTTGCCAGGTCCTCGGCGAGGCTGCCCTGCGTGACGATGGATGCGCGCGGCTATGGGCCGAACAGCGCGATCGCTTCCTCGGCCTGAAACAGCCATCGGGGCCTTCGATAGGCGAGCCCGACGCGCCAGATGCAGCCCTGCACGAGGCCCGATAGATATGGGCAATACTGGCGTCATCGACCAATTCCTGGCGACTTTCACCCGCTACATCGACAGCGGTTTCGGCCTGCTCGGCGGCGAGGTCGCCTTCGTCGCCACCACGCTGATCGTCATCGACGTGACGCTCGCCGCGCTCTTCTGGAGCTGGGGCGCTGATGACGACATTCTTGCGCGGCTTGTCAAGAAGACGCTCTTCGTCGGTGTCTTTGCCTATCTGATATCCAACTGGAACGGTCTCGCCCAGATCGTATTCGAGAGTTTTTCCGGTCTTGGCCTGAAGGCGAGTGGAACCGGTTTCTCGGCTCAGGACCTGCTGCACCCCGGCAAGGTGGCGCAAACCGGTCTCGATGCGGGACGGCCATTGCTCGAGGCGATCTCAGGTTTGATGGGCTACGTCTCCTTCTTTGAAAACTTCATCCAGATCGTCTGCCTTCTATTCGCCTGGTCACTGGTCCTGCTTGCCTTCTTCATCTTGGCGGTACAGCTCTTCGTAACGCTGATCGAATTCAAGCTGGCGACGCTGGCCGGTTTTGTGCTGATCCCCTTTGGCCTCTTCGGCAAGACAGCCTTCATGGCCGAGCGCGTCCTTGGCAACGTCATCTCATCGGGCATCAAGGTGCTGGTGCTGGCCGTCGTCATCGGCATTGGCTCGACCCTGTTCGGCGAGTTCACTCAAGGGTTCGGCGGCGAAAACCCCACCATCGATCAAGCTATGGCAATCGTGCTGGCTGCATTGTCGCTTCTCGGTCTCGGCATCTTCGGCCCGGGCATCGCCAACGGCATCGTCTCTGGCGGACCGCAACTCGGTGCGGGTGCCGCCGTCGGTACAGGCCTGGCCGCAGGCGGCATGGTGCTTGCCACGGGCGGCACCGCAAGCCTCGCAGCCCGCGGCGGCTCGGCGGCTTTCTCCGCAGGCAGCTCCATTGTGCGTGGCGGCTCGATTGCAGGCGCGTCGGGCCAGGGTGACACCGCAGCTGCCGCCTCCGCCCTGGGCGGCGGCGTTGGCAGCGGCGGTGTTTCGCAAAATGGCTCGCCGCTCAGGCGCGCCGCCGCGCGTGCCGGTGAATCCGTGCAATCGGCCTCCTCGGCTAGCCCACGGTCCGCCAACGCGGAACGCGGTGAGACCGCGACAGCGGGGACGGTTAGGGGCAATGCCGAACGCGCAAGCGACCCTCCCGTCTCCCGCGCGGCCGGCGCGGGCGAAGTGGCACAAAATACACCCGACTGGGCCAAGCGCATGCAGCGGTCCCAGCGCCTGTCGCACGGCGTCCAAACCGCTGCCCACGCAGTTCGCGCTGGCGACGGCCATGGCAGCGGTAGTTCCGTTTCTCTCTCCGAAGGCAAATGACCCATGAACATCTTTCGACGGCCCGCCACCCACTACGGCAAGGCGCCCCAGCCCGAGACTTCATACCAGAAGGCCGCGCAAGTCTGGGACGACCGCATCGGCTCTGCTCGCGTGCAGGCCAGAAGCTGGCGCTTAATGGCCTTCGGGTCATTGATCCTGTCGGCCGGCCTGGCCGCCACGCTCGTTTCGCAATCACTGCGAGGGACGGTGATCCCTTGGGTGGTGCAGGTTGACACGCTCGGACAGGCGCAGGCACTCGCGCCCGCCACCTCGGACTATAGGCCAACCGACCCGCAAATTGCGTGGCATCTCGCCCGTTTCATCGAGCAGGTCCGCTCCATCCCGGCCGATCCGATCGTCGTGCGCCAGAACTGGATGCGCGCCTACGAATGGACCACCGACGGGGGCGCCGCGGCACTCAACGACTATGCCCGTGTCAACGACCCCTTCTCCAGGGTGGGCAAGCAGCAGGTCTCCGTCGATGTCTCGTCCGTCATTCGTGCCTCGGCGGACTCCTTTCGCGTCGCCTGGGCCGAACGTCATTACGAGGATGGCCAGCTCTCCACCAGCGAGCGATGGACAGCCATTCTGACAACCGTGATCCAGGCGCCACGCGACGCTGACCGGCTGCGGGCCAATCCGCTTGGCATATACGTCAACGCCATAAACTGGTCGCGGGAGATGAGCCAATGAACCAGCCATTCGGTATCATCGCCACTCCAGCTTTGAGAAAGTCGGCGTTTGCCGCGGTGTTGTTGTCGGGCTGGCTACTTGCCGGTTGCGCCACACCGCAGAAACCACCTCAGATCTCCTATGACGCCTCCGTGCCGCCTTTGCCTGCCGCTCCGGTGGCCGCACTCGATGAGAGACCCAAACCGCTGCACGTTCCACCAGGGTGGGTCCCGGCCCGCGGCGGCGCGGCCGGCAGCACGCCGGTGGCGCGCGTCGAGAACGCGAACGCGGCGGCGCGGGTCCAGCCGCGTCGTGAGGGTTATTACAACGCCATTCAGATTTATCCTTGGAGTGAAGGAGCCCTTTATCAGGTCTATGCCGCTCCAGGACAGATAACGGACATCGCGCTTGAGCCCGGCGAAAGCCTGACCGGCGAAGGTCCGATCGCGGCGGGCGATACCGCGCGCTGGATCATCGGTGACACCGAAAGCGGAGCGGGCGTCTCCAGGCGCGTCCATGTGCTGGTCAAGCCTTCGCGTCCGGACATCAACACCAATCTCGTCATCACCACCGACCGGCGCAGCTACATGATCGAGCTGCAATCGGGCGAGGAGCCTTACATGCCCGCCGTGTCATGGGCCTATCCCGCGGCGCCGGCCGGACAAGCGCGCGCGATCCCCGCGACACCGGTGATTCCCGCCATCACCGCACGCAATTATCGTTATGGTTTCACCGGCGACGCGGCCCCGTGGCGGCCCGTCAGCGTCTATGACGACGGCAGGCGGGCCTACGTCGAGTTTCCACGCGGGATCGTGCAAGGCGAGATGCCGCCCATCTTCGTCATAGGCCCGGACGGCGAGGCCGAGATTGCCAACAGCCGCGTCTACCAGAACACCCTGATCGTCGACCGTCTCTTTGGCGCCGCGGAATTGCGGCTTGGCAGTGGCAAGCGGCAACAGACCGTCAGGATCGTCCGCACCGATGCCACGAGGAGAGGTCTGTGGATGTCAGGCACCAATGCGGCGCCGAGTGCAAAGAACGCATTTCGTCAAAGGGGAGGGGAACAATCATGAGCGAGAACGAAATCCCGGCTGCCCCCATGCAGCTTCGCGCCGATCCGCCGCGCGTCACGCGCTTGTCGCGCAAGGTGCTTGCCGGCATCGGCTTATGTGCATCGCTTGGCGTCGGCGGCGCGCTGATCTACGCGCTTCGGACGAGTGAAACCGGCAGGCATGGCGACGAGCTCTACTCGACGTCCAACAGGCAGCCCGCCGAGGGACTGGCCAGCCTGCCGCGCGACTATACTGGCCCTGTTCTTGGACCGCCGCTGCCTGGCGATCTTGGCCGGCCGATGCTTGATGCCCAGAACAAGGGACAGCCCGTCGTGCCGCCTACGATCGCAACGCCGATGGTTGATGAAGCCGAACAGCGCCGGCGGGCCGAAGAGGAGGCGGCCCGAACGTCGCGTGTTTTCTTCCAGACGGGGCAGTCAATCGCGGCATTGGCCGAAACCCCGCCCGCAGGAACTTCCCCGCCGAACCTTGGCGGCCCCGACCTTGCCGGTCAGATCGGCCAGTCGACCACGCAAGACCGCCAGCTCGGCTTTCTGAATGCGGCCGCTGATCGGCGCACCGTGGCGCCGGATCGCGTCACGCCGCCGGCGTCGCCCTATGTGCTCCAAGCAGGGGCCGTCATCCCGGCGGCCCTCATCACCGGTATCCGTTCCGATCTGCCCGGTCAGATCACCGCCCAGGTGATCGAAAATGTCTATGACAGTCCGACGGGTCGCTCGCTGCTGATCCCGCAAGGCACGCGTGTCATTGGCCAGTACGACAATGGCGTCGGCTTCGGCCAGCGGCGCGTGCTGCTTGTCTGGAACAGGCTGGTCTTTCCCAACGGACGCTCCATTGTTCTTGAACGCCAGCCTGGCACTGACGCCCAAGGCTATGCCGGCCTTGAGGACGGCGTCGACTACCATTGGGCCGAGCTGTTCAAGGCGGCCGCACTCACCACCATTCTCAGCGTTGGCGCGGAGGCCGGCTCGTCCGGCCAGGAAGGTGACATCGTGCGCGCCTTGCGCAGCGGCGCCTCCGACAGCCTCAGCCAGATGGGCCAGCAGATCGTCCAGCGCCAACTCAACATCGCACCCACACTGACGATACGGCCTGGCGTCAATGTGCGTGTCGTCGTTACGCGCGATCTCGTGCTCGAACCCTACGGAGGCTGAAAATGGCCAATCTGAAACTCGGTCCGATTGCAGACGACAAGCCGGTTAAGGTCACAGTGGAACTGCCGGCGCCGCTGCACCGCGATCTGTCCAGATATGCTGAGATCCTTGGCCGCGACGGGGGTCAGCCTTCCACTGATCCTCTTCGCCTGATTGTGCCCATGCTTGAGCGATTTATCGCGACCGATCGGGGCTTTGCTAGAGCCAAGCGGGAGCGGAAAGGTTGAGGGCCACCTCTGCCGCCAAGGTTAAAACTTTGTAATGCTGTAGCACGACTGCAAAACTGCGTGGGAGGTGTCAACTCGTGGGGAGCTGACGGGCAGCGGCTTCCGCAGTGTCCTCGGGTCTGGTGTTGAGGCGGCGTTAGGCGCCGCCTTGTGGATGATGTTCACAACGGTTTCGAACAAGGGTAGCCCCTTGGGCGGCAGCCTAGGCCGCCACCGATCACCACGCAATCGTACGTCGCATTGCTCAGCGCTCCTTTGAGTGCGGCATCGGGCGTAATCATGCAGGTGTCACCCTGCCAGCCCCGTTCCTCGATTTTCGCCACGCCCAAAGCGATCCCAGCGTTGATTTTTTCGGCATTGAAGCCGGGCGGCAAGGACGGGTCCGAGAAGTCGACGGTTTCAGGTTTCTGGCCGGCAAACAGTATTCGCGTCATTGAAACACTCCATGAAGTTTCGGGTTTCCGAAAGTGGCCGTATGTCTTCGGCGACAAGGGTGCGAAGGCCGGATCTTGTTCGGGTCGAGGCAACGAGTATCCACGCAGAGACGCAGCCCTTGTGCTAGGAGTAGCCGCCCTCCCGTTTTGTGCAGAACCATAGGTGGCGGCCGGCCCGAAGGTTCGGAACGGGCACACGCCTTTTTGTCGTATTTTATGGCAATGTCAGCCACTCAGTGATTAATCCAGATTGGTCATCTCCGATTGACATCGTGTTCTCGCCAAGAATCACAGCCGAACCAGATTGATTGCCGCCCGATGCTGCAGTGCGGTCGGCGGATTGGCGGGGCTTGTTCGAGCGCGCTCAGAGACCGATTGAAAACGCCTTGAACGGTGCGATCGCACGTAATTCAAGCTTGGGATGTGGACCCGAGCGACGCGTGGCCGGATGGCCGACGTCGAGAAGAAGACCAAGCGTTATCCGTCCGATCTGACGGATGAGGAATGGTCGCGGATACAACCGTTCCTGCCGGGCGCGTCCATGACCGGGCGGCGCGTGGCGAGGGACCTGCGCGAGTCTTGAACGCGATCCGCTACATGGCCCGACCGGGTGGCGGCTGGCGCATGCTGCCGAAGGATTTCCCGCCCTGGCAGACCGTCTACTGGTGGTGCCGCAGCTTCGTGCGCCGTTTCAGTTCAAGACAATCCACGATGTGGCGCTGATGCTGGACCGTGAACGGGAGGGTCGCGAGGCGAGCCCGTCGGGAGGCGTCCTCGACGTCAGTCGGTCAAAGGTCCGGAAGCCCCGAAATGACATGGATCGCGGTGACCGCCGGTGCCATCGTTGCGTCGTCTTCCGCTTGGGCATTGACGTCTGACAAGAGACAACATTCGCTCCAAAATAGCGACAGGTTTTCGCCCATGCAATTGAGCCAGCGCAGCGACGGCGGGCGACACGATGTCGGCGTGGGCGCCGACGCGGATCTCGTCCAGTGGTCACGCATTTGCGGTGGATCAAAGCCGGGCTCGCCCACCGCGACTACCAATACCACGCAAGTTGGCCATCCGGGCCGGCATCAATGGAGGCGAAAACCGATGAAGCTAATGGCAGTTCTTTGTCTGGCGACGTATCCGGACGCAAATGCTGGGGCAGTGGCCGTAAACGCTGTTGCCGTCGCCAAGCAGATCGGAGCGGCGCTTCATGCCGTCGCCATCAATGTCGATATTCCCGACGTTTCAAATGCGCTCTCAACCTACCTCCTCGACCTCCCCTACAAGATAGCGGAAGCTGAGGCGACAAGCCGCAAGCACGGCAAAGCTCTGCTTGAGGCGGTTGCCAATGAGGCCTCATCAGGTGCGGTGATCCTGTCCGCCCAGGAGATCGCAGCGCCACTGGCCCTGATGGGAGATGTTGCCGCAGAGCACTCCCGCTATTTCGACACCTGCCTTGTCGGCTGGGCGCCCGCCAACCAGACGGCACGGACGCTGGCCGAGGCGACAGTCTTCGGCTCCGGTAGGCCGACCGTTCTTCTTCCCGATTCCACGAAGGTGGAACCCTTTGAACATGTCGTTATCGCCTGGGATGGCAGCCGAGTGGCCGCAAGGGCTGTTGCAGACGCGCGGGCGTTTCTCGAACGTGCCTCAATGGTTACGGTTGTGACCGTCACCGACGAGAAGCCGCTTCCGGGGCAAGGCATTGGCGAGCGCCTTGCTTCGGGCTTGAGGGCGCGTGGTCTGATGGCCGAGGCGGTCTCGATCCAGGCACAGGACCGTTCGGTCGCGACTGCACTGCAGGAGCATGCCCTCAAAATCGGCGGCAAGCTTCTGGTCATGGGCGGATATGGCCATTCTCGTGTCAGGGATTTCGTGCTCGGTGGCGCTACGGACGGGGTGCTTGCCGATCTGCGCCTGCCTGTCCTGCTCTCCCACTAGGGCGTGGCGACATGCAAGGCGCTCGCGGCACGGATCCTATCCTGCGCTTTCACGGCGCGGCCCACGGCGTCACCGGCTCATGCTACGAGATCGAAACCTCCCGCTGGCGGGTTCTCGTCGATTGCGGCCTTTTCCAGGGATCGAAGTCGGAACGGGAACTTAATTATGGCCAGTTTCCGTTCCCGCCGGAGACGATCGACGCTGTCATCCTGACGCATGCGCATATCGACCATAGTGGGCTGTTGGCGAAGCTGGTCAAGCAGGGCTTTTCCGGTCCCATCCATTCGACCCGCGCCACCATCGATCTCTGCTCAGTGATGCTGCCCGACGCGGCGCATATCCAGGAAATGGAAGTCGAACAGCTGAACAGACGCAACGCGCGGCGCGGTCGGCCGCTGGTCGAGCCGATCTACACTCTTTCAGATGCGGCCGCCTGCATGACCTTGTTCCGGGCCCTGGAATATGGCGAATGGACAACCGTCGCCGAAGGCCTTCGGGCCCGCTTCTGGAACGCTGGTCACCTGCTCGGCTCTGCCTCGGTCGAACTTGAGATCGATCTGGATCACCAGAAGAGACCCATGCGCATTCTGTTTTCAGGCGATATCGGGCCTGGACACAAGTTGCTGCAGACCGGCCCGGAAGGTCCGGCTGGGGTCGACTACCTGATCTGCGAATCGACCTATGGCGACCGCGAGCGCCCGGATGTATCGCCCGAGCAGCGGCGATCGCAGCTGGGTGACATCGTGCGTGGCGCCGCCGAGACCGGCGGACCTCTCATCATTCCGTCCTTCGCCGTGGAGCGAACGCAGGAACTGCTGGTCGATCTCCATCTGCTCATGCGGACCGGTGCCGTGCCCTCCGCGCCGGTCTTTGTCGACTCGCCGCTGGCGACACGCGCCAGCGCGATTTTTGAGCGGCATGCCGACGAGATCGAACAGGGTGACGCGCTACGGCAGGCCCTCAACTCGAAGGAGTTACGCTTTACCGAGACGGTGGAACAGAGCAAGGCGATCAATCGCCTGACCGGCTTCTTCGTGGTGATCGCTGCCAGCGGCATGTGCGACGCGGGCCGGATCCGCCATCACCTCAAGGCCAATCTCTGGCGCCGGAATGCCACGGTGATGATCGCCGGCTACCAGGCCCAGGGCTCTCTAGGCAGGATCCTGCTCGACGGCGCTCGGCGCGTGCGCATCCAGGGCGAGGAGGTCGAGGTCAAGGCGCATGTCAGCCTGTTCGACCTCTATTCCGGTCATGCCGACGCAGCCGAACTGGTTGCGTGGGTCGCGTCCAGAGGTCCGGTAAGGCAGGCGGTGTTCCTCACCCATGGCGAGGAGGAAGGGCTGCGTGGCTTCAGCGAGCGGCTGCAATCGATTATGCCTGACGGCAGGATCATCACGCCGCGGCTGGATGATGCCTTCCAATTGACGTTCAGTGGCAGTCTGCCGGTCGAACTCAACCAGCCCCGCCGTCTGAGACCAGAAAGCGTTGCCCGCCTCGACTGGCACAACGACCTTTCCAGACTTCTCCTCGACATCAACGAAGCGGTCGGCGCTGCGGCCGACGAGCGGGGACGTGCGGCGGTCATCAGGCGCATGCGCCGCGCGCTCGACGGCAATGATGCTTAAATCCTGCGAAGAGATGCACTGAAACGCCGACGCGTTTGTGTTCCTTCGCTGCAGCTCGACGAAACACAGGCGCAAGTCGAAATCGCAAGACTCAAGACTGTCGCCAACAACGGAGCCAGACATGACCGAGCACACGACAAATCCAGCCTCCAGTGGTGTCCTGTCCAACCGCGAGGCGTACGACATCCATGCCTATTGGCGTGCCGCCAACTATCTCACGATCGGCCAGATCTACCTGCTCGACAATCCACTGCTGCGCGAACCGTTGCGGCTGGAGCACGTCAAGCCACGCCTGCTCGGCCATTGGGGAACGTCGCCGGGGCTGAGTTTCATCTACGCCCACCTCAATCGCATGATCAGGCTCAGTGACGCGAATGTGATCTATGTCTGCGGACCTGGTCACGGCGGACCGGCAATGGTGGCGAACAGCTATCTTGAGGGCAGCTACAGTGAGCTCAATCCCGACATATCGATGGATGAGCAGGGGATGCGCAAACTTTTCCGCCAGTTCTCCTTTCCGGGCGGCATACCGAGCCACGCGGCGCCCGACGTGCCGGGCTCGATCCATGAGGGCGGCGAACTGGGCTACGCGCTTTCTCATGCCTATGGCGCGGCCTTCGACAATCCCGATCTCGTGGTCGCCTGCGTCGTCGGCGACGGAGAGGCCGAGACCGGGCCGATGGCCACCGCATGGCATTCCAACAAGTTTCTGAATCCTGAGCGCGATGGAGCGGTTCTGCCGATCCTGCATCTGAACGGCTACAAAATCGCCAATCCGACCATTCTGGCCCGTATCCCAGAAGACGAATTGCGCTCGCTGTTCGTCGGCTATGGCTATGAACCGCTGTTCGTCGAGGGGCACGAGCCGGCGCTGATGCATGAGCGCATGGCGAGCGTGCTCGACGATGCGTTCGACCGGATCCGTGCGATCCAGCAGACCGCGCGGAGCGGTTCCGCAACAGGGACTTCGCGACCAAGATGGCCGATGATCGTGCTGCGCAGCCCCAAAGGCTGGACCGGACCGAAGGAGGTCGATGGACTGAAGACCGAGAGCTTCTGGCGCTCGCACCAGGTTCCCTTGTCGGGCCTTGCGGAAAACCCGGCGCATCTCAAGCTGCTCGAGGACTGGCTGAGAAGCTACCGGCCCGAAGAACTGTTCGATGCAGCCGGCGCCCCTATTGAAGCGATCCGCGCTTCCGCCCCTGAGGGCACATGGCGCATGGGTGCCAACCCGCATGCCAATGGCGGCCTGCTGCGCAAGTCCCTCGTCCTGCCCCTAGTGCACGACCACGCGGTTGCGATCGAACGACCGGGCGCGGTGAAGACCGAATCGACACGGGCGATGGGCAAGTTCCTGCGCGCCGTCATGGAGCTGAACGAGGCGGCGCAGAACTTCCGCATCGTCGGTCCCGATGAGACGGCCTCGAACCGGCTTCAGGACGTGTTCGAGGTCACCGAGCGCGCCTGGATGGAAACGATCCTGCCCGAAGACGTTCATCTTGGCCGCGACGGCAGGGTCCTGGAGATTCTCTCGGAACACACATGCCAGGGTTGGCTCGAAGGCTACCTGCTCACCGGGCGGCACGGCTTGTTTTCCTGCTACGAGGCGTTCATTCACATTGTCGATTCCATGTTCAATCAGCATGCCAAATGGCTGGATGCCTGCCGCGACATTCCGTGGCGTCGGCCGGTGGCGTCGCTGAACTATCTGCTGTCGAGCCATGTCTGGCACCAGGAGCACAATGGCTTCAGCCATCAGGATCCAGGCTTCATCGATGTCGCTCTCAACAAGAAAGCCGATATTGTGCGGGTCTACCTGCCGCCGGATGCCAACACCTTGCTGTGCGTGACCGATCACGTGCTGCAGACATGGAACCGCATCAACGTGATCGTCGCCGGCAAGCCGCCATCGTGGCAGTGGCTTTCAATGGACAAGGCCATCGTTCATTGCGGGACGGGTATCGGCATCTGGGACTGGGCTTCGACCGACAATGGCGAGGATCCTGACGTCGTGATGGCTTGCGCCGGCGACGTCCCGACGCTCGAAACGCTGGCGGCCGTGCAGATCCTCAGGTATGCCATTCCCGAACTCAAGATCAGGGTGGTGAATGTCGTCGACCTGATGACCCTGCAACCCAAGGAGCATCACCCCCATGGGTTGTCGGACCGTGAATTCGACGCCCTGTTTACCTCGGAAAAGCCGGTGATCTTCGCCTATCACGGCTATCCCTGGACCATCCATCGCCTGACTTACCGGCGCACCAATCACGACAACATCCATGTGCGCGGCTACAATGAGGAAGGCACGACGACAACGCCATTCGACATGACGGTGCTCAATGGCCTGGATCGATACCATCTCGTCCAGAGCGTCCTTGAGCGGCTGCCAAAGGGCAAGGGCGCCAATATCGGGCAGGTGCAGGAGATGGAAGGCAAACTGATTGAGCATCGGGCCTATATCCGTGCTCATGGTCAGGATATGCCGGAGATCCTTGGCTGGAAATGGGAGCAGGGCATGGATGCGGCGCCAGACTTGCCCAATAAGCCGACGAGCGGGTTTCGGCGCACCACCGGGCCGAGAATGCGGACGGCTTCATGAGTGATGCGTTCCTTGTCCTGAACAGCGGGTCATCGAGCTTGAAATTCGCGGTGTTCGAGGCAAGCGCCGAGCTTTCCGAGCTGCTGCGCGGCAGTATTTCGTCGCTCGCACGGCATCCGCGCCTGCACGTCGCGGCCGCGGCCGGATCCCCCGAGATCGACATCAGCCTGGGCGAAAAATCGATCGATGTTGCCAAAGCCTTCTCAACGGTCGCTGCGCTGCTCGCCGATCGCAACCTTCTTGGCCGCATCAACAGGGTCGGGCATAGGATCGTCCATGGCGGGCGCGACTTCACCCAAGCGACGCTGCTCGACACGGACGCGCTCGAGGCACTACAGCTGCTGGAGCCGCTGGCGCCCATCCATCAAAGGATCAATCTCGAGATCGTTGCCCGGGCTGCAGAGCTCCTCCCGCGGGCGCGTCAGGTCGGATGCTTCGACACTGCGTTTCATGCGAGCCGGCCAGCACTTGTCAAGATCTACGGGCTGCCGCGCGCGATGACCGAGGCGGGCATCGTTTCCTATGGTTTTCACGGCCTGTCCTACAGCCATATCGCTGCGAAGCTGCGCGAGCGCTACGGTGCGGCCGCCGGCGGTCGGGTGATCGTCGCCCATCTCGGCAGCGGCGCCAGCCTCTGCGCGATGAAGGCTGGACGCAGTGTCGCCACGACGATGGGGTTCTCGACGCTTGACGGCCTCGTCATGAGCACCCGCTGCGGCGTGCTGGACCCGGGCGTCATCCTGTATTTGCTGCAGGAGAGGAGGCTGTCGAGCGAAGACCTGGCCAGCCTTCTCTACGAACGTTCGGGCCTGCTGGGCGTCTCCGGCATTTCTGGAGACATGCAGGTTCTGCTGGGCGCAAAAGAGCCTTCGGCCGTTCAAGCCGTCGACCTATTTGTTTATCGTGTCGGACGTGAAATCGGCTCGCTTGCCGCCGCGCTTGGCGGGCTCGACACGCTGGTGTTCACCGCTGGCATCGGCGAACACGCGCCACTGATCCGGCACAGGATCTGCGAAGCAGCTGCGTGGCTTGGCGTCGAGCTCGATGAGCATTTGAACCAGAAAGGTGCGGAGAGTGTCAGCGCGCCAAATTCGCGCGTCGACATTCTCGTCATTCCGGCCGGTGAGGAACAGGCCGTTGCCCGCGAGACGCTGGCATTCTGAGCGGTCTGTCTGCCGCTGGAACCGCGTGCCCAGCTACTTCGGCAACTTGGCCCCTCGCTTGCGTTGCACCAGCACGAGGGTTGCGTCATCCGGATCCGTCGTGACGGTGAAGCCCATCTCGCGCTCAAGCTCGATTGCCGCACGGTTTTCCCGGTGTTCGATCGACTCGATGGTTTCGAGACCGAGCTCATCCGCGTAGCGCGCAATGTGGGCGAGCAATTCCCAGCTGACGCCCAGTTGCTTGCGGTCATCGCGAATGCAGACAGCGACCTCGCCACGCCGGTCGGCCGGATCGCTGGCCAGTGTCGCCACCGCGATCAGCATTCCGTCTGGTGCGAATGCAAGAAAATTATGGATGTGCGCATCATCGGACCGCGTCATTGCCACCAGCCGTTCGTGCGAAACTTCCCGCACGGCGCCGAGAAAGCGGAAGCGCAGATCTTCAGGGGTCACATGGGTGAAAAACTCAGCCAGTGCCGGCTCGTCCTCGGGGCGCGCGCCGCGCACTTGGAAACAGAATCCCGTGTGGGTGGTGAGCGTCTTGTTCATCGTCTCAAATCCTTGGGTGTTGTCTGGCGTCGTCGCAGCGGCGAGGGTGGGTTATTCACCCATGTCCAAAAGCACGTCCTGCTTGAGGATTTCGATGCTGCGCAAACCGAGCAGGCGAATGACGCCTTTGTCCTTCAGTCGGGTGAAGACCCGCGACACCGTCTCGATGGTGAGGCCGAGATAGTCGCCAATATCCAGTCGCGACATCGGCAAGTCGACCTGGCGCAAGCCGCCCTGCCGTTCCGTCATGTCGACTAGGAACGCTGCGACCCGTTCGATGGCGTTCTGGCGGCCAAGGACCAGCAGATGTTCCTGAGCTCTGATCAAGCCCTTGAGCGCAAGCGGCAGCAACTGGCGGGACATGTCCGCGGCCGCAGCGATCCGGACAACGCGGATACCGGTCGCGTTGATGGCCTCGGCGAAGAAATGATGGGTGGCCTCGGCCTCGAAGCCGAAAGTCTCTCCGGCCATGTGGAAGGCGCTGATCTGCCGGCGGCCGTCGGCGAGCAGCCGGTAGACACGCACCGCGCCGAATTCGACCTGGTAAAGGGGTCCTGCCTTTTCGCCTTGGGCGTAGATCTCCGTGCCAGCCGGGAAGAAGCTGACCGGTTGCGCCATAGCCCCATCGAGGAGAGCGAAAGGGCTCGGCTGCGTTGGCAGTTCAATCTTGGCGATCTGTTGAGCGTACATGGCTGTGTTCCCGGTTGATCCGTAACACAGCAATCGCGCGAATCCGCAGATCGCGAAATTCGGTTATGTCCCTAAGGGAAACCACCTAATCCGTTCAGGCTGGCCCGTTGCATCGGCGAATGGCCATCCAGAACCGGGTGTCCGTTCGGCATTTGAACGATAGCCTTTGCGGTAGGTCAAGGCCCGCTCTATTCACCTGATTAAAGATGTTGGGAACGAGGGAAACACCCAAATGTCCCAATCCACCCGACCCACTATCGCTTTGTCTGGTCTCAGCGAGGTCGAGGCACAAGCCAGGCTCGCCCTCGATGGTTTCAACGAACTGCCCAGATCGAACCGGCGGACGCCGCTGCGGATTGCCTTCGAAGTCGTGCGCGAACCGATGCTGGCCCTTCTGTTGGGCGGAGGTGCCGTTTACCTGCTGCTTGGGGATCTGCATGAGGCGTTGATCCTGGCTGCTTTTGCCACCTTGTCGGTGGGGATAACCATCGTACAGGAAGCGCGGACAGAACGCGTTCTGGAGGCGTTGCGCGACCTGACAAGCCCGCGTGCCCTGGTGATACGCGACGGTGAACGTAGGCGCATTGCAGGGCGCGAGGTCGTGCGCGGCGATCTGGTGGTGCTGGGCGAGGGCGATCGGGTGCCGGCCGACGTCTTGCTGATCCAAAGCCTGGATCTCCAGACCGATGAATCGCTGCTGACCGGTGAGTCGGTTCCGGTGCGCAAGTTTGCAGCCAAGGATGGCGACCCGCCAGCCGAACGCCGCCCAGGCGGCGACGACCTGCCTTTCGCATTTTCCGGATCACTCGTGGTGCGCGGTTCGGGCATTGGCGAAGTTCTGGCAACCGGGCCGCTGAGCCAAATCGGTGCGATCGGCCAATCGCTCAGCATTATGGAGACCGAAGCACCCCGCTTGCAGCGACAGACGAAACGTCTTGTCGGCATCTTCGCACTGGTCGGTGGTGCGGTCAGCGTTCTGGCGGTCGTGCTTTATGGCGTTTTGCGGGGCGGGTGGCTCGACGCGGTCCTTGCTGGCATCGCGCTGGGCATGTCGATGCTGCCCGAGGAATTCCCGATGGTGTTGACCATCTTCATGGCCATGGGCGCCTGGCGCATCTCGCAGGCGCGCGTGCTCACCCGTCGTGCGGCGGCGATCGAAACGCTTGGCTCGGCGACAGTTCTCTGCACCGACAAGACCGGAACGTTGACCGAAAACCGCATGACAATCGCGGAGCTGAGAACGCCTGACGGCAAACGGTTCCGGTTACCGGACAACATGAATGCCGGGATGCCGGCGGCCTTTGGCGAGCTGGTCGAGCTTGGTGTGCTCGCCAGCGCCGAAATTCCTTTTGATCCGATGGAAAAGGCATTTCACACCCTTTCGCAGGAGCGATCACCCAGTCGCAAGGATCTGGACAGTGTTGATCGGAAACTTGTCCGCGCCTATGGGTTGCGTCCCGAGCTGCTGGCCATGTCGAATGCTTGGCGATCACCGGCTGACGGCAGCGACTGTCTGGTCGCCGCCAAGGGCTCGCCGGAGGCCATAGCGGCACTCTGTCGTCTGAGCGCGGAGCGCTTCGCTTCGATCAAGGCTTCCGTGGACGCCATGGCGACCGAAGGACTGCGCGTCCTCGGGGTGGCCCGAGCCAGTCATTGTGCTGGTGAACTGCCAGAAAGGCAGACAGGCTTCGATTTCGAGTTCATGGGCCTCGTCGGGCTGGCTGACCCCCTCCGCCCGGAGGTTCCGGATGCCGTGAACAACTGCCGGTCCGCTGGAATCAGAGTGGTCATGATCACGGGGGATTATCCGGCGACCGCCAGAGCAATAGCCAGTCAGGCTGGGCTCGATTTCAACGACGTCGTGACCGGTGAAACGCTCAAGACAATGGACGATGCGGCACTTTGCGCGCGCGTCAAGACCGCCACAGTGTTCGCGCGGATCACGCCCGAGCAGAAACTGGCGATCGTCAGAGCGTTGAAGGCCAATGGCGAGATCGTCGGCATGACAGGAGACGGCGTCAACGACGCCCCCTCGCTGAAAGCGGCCAACATCGGCATTGCCATGGGAGGTCGCGGCACCGACGTCGCGCGCGAGGCTTCATCCATTGTCCTTCTCGACGACGACTTCGGGTCGATCGTCAAAGCCATACGGCTGGGCCGCCGCATCTACGACAATTTGCGCAAGGCCATGGGCTTCATTCTTGCCGTGCATGTGCCGATCGCTGGGCTGGCCCTTCTTCCTCTGCTGTTTGGCCTGCCCATTCTGTTCGGACCGATGCACATAGCCTTTCTGGAAATGGTGATCGATCCGGTGTGTTCCTTGGTCTTTGAAGCCGAGACCGAGGAAGATGACGTCATGAATCGCCCTCCACGAGATCCGCAAGCATCGCTCTTTTCGCGCTCGCTCATAGCCTGGAGCGTTGTGCAGGGCCTGCTGGCGTTCGCACTTGTCGCAAGCATCTTCCTTTTTGCCTTCCACTGGGGAATGCCGGAGAACGAAATTCGCGCCTTGACGTTTTTTTCGCTGGTCCTCTCGATCGTCGGCCTGATCTTCGTCAACCGTACGTTCGGCGACTCGCTGCTGATTGCGTTGTTCCGGCCCAATCGATCGCTTGCTCTTGTCGTCGTGGTGGTTGCTGCAGCGCTGGGCGGGACACTTCTCTGGCCATTCGCCAGTGGTCTCTTCCAGTTCGGACCGCTGCACCTTGACGACCTCTCGATGACGCTGGCGGCAGGAGCCGCAGTGCTGGTCTGCCTTGAGTTCCTGAAGCATTTCTGGAGAGGGTGGTTAAAAGCCTGACCGCGCCATTGGTGCTGACCCTGCGGGTTTCACCAAGCCGCGCTAACCTTGCCTACGAGATGGTTGGGTACAAATCCGCCGGTTTAGGAGGCGTTTTGACGCCGCCGCCGTCACCTTGTCTTGGCCGTTCTGGCCTCGGGTTCGCAAGATGCCGTAGAGCGTTTGCAGGATCCGTTCGACCTCCGTGTGGCTCACCCAGGTTTCCGGATGCTCGGCGGCTACGCCCTCGCCCCCGGCGTTCTCCTGGTTGCGCTGGCAATCACCGCGTTACGCGCGCGCCATGCGATCGCGGTGGCCGGCGTTCTGATCGGAGGAGCGTCGTCCATCGGCTTGATGTCGGCGGTCAACTTCACAATCGGCTCCGACTTTAGGTGGCCACTCTTCGCCCGCGACTGGTCTGGGCCGTCAGCCTCATCGTCTATGGGCTCGAAAGCTCCCGCAACGACAATCGCTGACAAATAAGGAACCCACCCCATGAACACCAACAACGTGCACCGCATGTTCGATCCCCCGACCGGGTCCGAACCAGAACCGAAGGCCGAGGCAGGCGGATTTTGGACTTCGAAGGCCGGTCTGGTCACGATCGCTTTCCTGCTGATCGCCGCTTAGCGGAGCGTGATCTCCGATATGCTCGATAGCCTTATGTCGGAACGGCAAGGCTGCGGTCGACACGAATGGCAGCAACTGGCGAAATGGCGGGTGGACAACAGTGGACGACATTTGTTGGGAGAGGGGTTTCGACGGACCTTCACCTACGGCCTTGGCCGGGTCGAGGATCTGGCCGGCATCATCATCGTCCTGATTATCCTCTTCAGTGCCATCGTCGCCGGCTATGAGGCGATCGACAGGTTGATCCATCCCCAAGCCATCAGCTTCCTCGGCTGGGTTGCCGCCGCCGGCCTGGTCGGTTTCCTGGGCAATGAGGCTGTCGCGGTATTCCGCATCCGCGTCGGCCGCGAGATAAACAGCGCGGCCCTGATCGCCGACGGCTATCACGCCCGCACCGATGGCTTCACCAGCCTTGCGGTGGTGCTTGGCGCGGCCGGCGTCTGGCTAGGCTTCCCGCTCGCGGACCCGATCATCGGCCTTTTGATCACTGTGGCTATCCTCGCCATCGTCTGGCAGTCCTCAAAGGCGGTGCTGACACGCATGCTGGATGGCGTCGAGCCGGGCATCGTCGAGGAAATCCATCATGCGGCTGAACATGTGGGGGGCATCCAACGGGTCGCCCAGGTGCGGGCGCGCTGGATAGGCCACAGGCTGCACGCCGATATCGCCATCAAGGTGGCCGAGACAGCGAGCGCAAAGGATGTGGTCGGCATCGCGGAGGCTTTGAGAGGGGAGCTGTTCGACCACCTGCCGGCGCTCTCGGAGGCGAACATCCGTCTGGAAGGCGAAGTCGGATCCGTGGCGGGCGGTTCGGCCCACGCCGATCATGCGCCGGAGCCTTTCAAGGTCGTCAGCGACCTGGCAACGGGAACGCTCGAAATCGTCGATACGCCCGCTGGCGAGCGCTTCCGTCTCACCATCGACAGCCATGCCGACGATCTAGGGGCGACCGTGATCATCGACCGGTCCGAAGATCCCGAGACGCTTTCGCTCGGGCCTGTCGCCGGCAATCACCACCGTCGTGAAAGCAGCGTCGCCCCCGCCGAGCCGCACGAGTTCGAGGCGAGGCTGATCCTGACCTCAAAGGGCAAGCAACAGGTCCTGCCGTTCAAGATGGTTGAGCCGGAAGGCCACAAACACTGATCCTACTACTGGCGTGGCACCTTACGCCGCCCAAGCATCCCGAGAAGATAATCATGCTGGAAGTTCTCGCCGATCGCACCTATCGGCATCTGTTCATGGCGCAGGTCATCGCGCTCATCGGCACCGGCCTCGCCACTGTCGCGCTCGGGCTTCTCGCCTATGATCTTGCCGGCGCAGATGCGGGCGCGGTGCTCGGCACTGCGCTCGCCATCGACTGCTCCCACAAACTGCGCGGCCAGCTCGGCGCCTTCCGGAGCCATTGTCACCGGCAGCGGAGCTTCGGCCGCGCAAAAAGCCTATCAACCGGGCGAGGTCGATACCTACCCTGGCAATGGGCTCGATCGGACCGTCAATGTCCACGTTCAAGCGAATGGATTTGTAGCTCATCCGCCGGCGCCCCGTTCGCGTTTCCAGGAGCAACCTAACGTGCGACGCGGCTTGCCTTGACGGCGATCAAGCGATGCGCATGACGATGAATTTTAGAGGTACTGGGATCTCAGCGAGCAACCCGGCTGGAAAAATGCTCGAAGGCCTTGAAGGCCGGACGGCTCAGGGGGCGAACAGGGTGCCTCGCTCGCCTTTGACGATTTCAACGGCGTCCTTGAGTTGGCCTATCGCTGAAGGATTGCCAGTCGCTTGCGCGAATTCGACCGCAGCTTCGATCTTTGGCCCCATCGATCCCACTGCAAAATTCCGCCCTGATATTTCCGTTGACCGCACTTGACGAAGCGCGCGAGCGCCCGGCGTGCCGTAGCCTTCATAAACGGCGTCGACATCGGTCAGCATGAGCAGCATGTCGGCTCTCAGCTGTCGGGCGAGAAGTGCGCTTGCCAGGTCCTTATCGATGACTGCCTCCACACCGCAAAGACTGCCGTCCTCCCTTGCTATCACAGGAACACCGCCGCCACCGGTGCAGATGACGATCACGCCGCGCTCGACCAGGAACGCGATTACCGATGCTTCCAGGATTGCCAGGGGCCTGGGCGAAGGCACGACGCGGCGCCACTTGTCGCCATCTGGCGCGATCTGCCAATCGCGCTCGCTGGCAAGCCTGCGTGCGGTTGTCTCATCGTAGACAGGGCCGATAGGCTTCGTTGGATGAGCGAAGGCCGGATCCTGCGGATCGACCCTCACCTGCGTCAGCAGCGTCGCAAAAAGCCTCTCCTTAAGGAGGTTGCAGAGCTCCTGCTCAATGACGTAGCCGATCATCCCCGCGCTCTCGGCGCCAAGCACGTCGAGTGGAAATGTGCGACCGTCCGCAGTTGTCGCTGCCTGCAGGGCCAACAGTCCCACCTGCGGACCGTTGCCGTGCGTGACGACAATCGAGTGCCCTGTGTTGACCAGCTTCGCCAACACAGCGGCAGCGCGCACGATGTTGGCGCGCTGGTTTTCGGCCGTCATCGGTTCGCCGCGTCGCAGTAGCGCGTTTCCGCCAAGTGCAACGACGATCAGCATCTCAGTTACCGATCGTGGCGACGAGGAGCGCCTTGATTGTATGCATGCGATTTTCGGCCTGATCAAAAACGATGGAGGCAGCAGACTCGAACACCTGGTGGGTGACCTCCATGCAATCGATGCCATATTCCTTCGCAACGAAGGCACCGATCTCGGTATCCGTGTCATGGAACGCCGGCAGGCAATGCATGAATTTGACGTGGGGGTTGCCGGCGGCAGCCATTACCTCGCCGGTCACGCGGTAGGGTGTCAAAAGACGAATACGCTCGGCCCAGCCGGATTTGTCCTCGCCCATTGACATCCACACGTCGGTGTAAATGAAATCGGCATCCTGGACGCAACCCGTCACATTCTCGTCGAGCCGGAAGCGGCCGCCGCTTTGTGCTGCGAGCTCTCCGACATGGCCGCAAAATACCTCATCCGGCCAGAGCTCCCTTGGCGAGGCGATGCGCATGTCGATACCGACCTTGGCTGCGCCTAGTGCCAGCGACAGCGCGACGTTGTCGCGCCCTTCGCCGACGAAGGTGACGGTCATGTCCGAAAGATGCTTGTGCGTGTATTCGCGCATGGTCATGAGGTCGGCGAGGATCTGTGTTGGATGCGCCTCGTTGGTGAGGCCGTTGTAGACGGGCACGCCGGCATGCGCGGCAAGCAATTCCGCCTGGTGCTGGCCAAAGCCGCGATATTCGATCGCATCGTACATGCGACCGAGCACGCGCGCCGTGTCCTTCATCGATTCCTTGTGGCCAATATGGCTGCCGCTGGGACCAAAGTAAGTCACGTGTGCGCCCTGGTCGTAGGCCGCGACTTCGAACCCTGTGCGCGTGCGAGTCGAGTCCTTCTCGAAGATCAGTGCGATGTTTTTCCTGACCAGACGCGGGATCTCATGCCCGGCGAGTTTGGCCGCCTTGAGGTCCGCGGCAAGCTTAAGAAGAAAGCGGATTTCATCGGCGGTGAGATCGTCCAGCGTCAGGACGGAGCGGCCGTGAAGATTGGTCGACATCCAGAATTCCTTTCACGTCAGATTGCGTCGCGGACCACCGGACAGGTCATGCAATGGCCACCGCCGCGGCCGCGGCTGAGTTCAGCCCCCTCGACGGTGATCACTTCGATGCCCGCGCGGCGCAGAAGCGTGTTGGTGTAGACGTTGCGGTCATAACCGACCACCACGCCGGGTTCGACCGCAACGACATTGTTGCCATCATCCCATTGTTCGCGTTCGGCCTCGTAGCGGTCGCCACCGGTGGCGATGATTCGGAGCGTTTTCAGCCCAAGCGCTTCGGCAATGACAGCCGTGAATGGTTTTGCCTCATCCGTGACCTCGACCGCCGCCTCGCCATCGCCCGGCCGCAGCGAGAAGGAGCGCAAGCGGTCGACCACCGGTGGATACAAGGTCACAAGATCGCGATCGCAGAAGGTGAAGACGGTGTCGAGATGCATGAAACTGCGGTCGCGTGGCATCAAGGCGGCAATCACGCGTGTTGCCTCACCGGCTGCGAACAGCTTGCGGGCCAGGTCGCCAACGGCTTGCGGCGTGGTGCGCTCCCCCATGCCGACGAGAACAGTCCCGCCACCGATCGGCATAACGTCGCCGCCTTCGAGGCTCGTGCCTGTGCCTAGGTCCGGCGACACGAAAGGTATGCCGCTGTCGCGAAAGCGAGGATGGAAGCGGTAGACGGCCTCGACGTTGGCGGCTTCAGGGCGCCGCGCAGCCCAGTACATGGAATTGACCGAGACTGAGCCGTAGATCCAGCAGGAACTGTCGCGGGTGAACAGCTGGTTCGGAAGCGGCGGCAGCACGAAATCTTGGGGGGCGAGCGTCCTCCCGGTCAGACCTTTGGGTTCGAAAGGAAGCTCCGCCCTGGCAACCCCGCCGACGAGGAAGGACGAAAGCTGCGCCGACGGCATATCATCGAGCCATCCGCGCAGCTCATTGACCATGTCGAGACCGACGACCCCGGGGTGGACCCTGCGGTCGAGAAGCCACTCGCGGGCCTTGGCCAGGCTCATCGTCTCAGCCAGGAGCTCTCCGAAGGAATGGACCACGACGCCGCGTTCACGCAATGCATCGACGAAGACATCGTGCTCCTGGCGGGCGCGCTTGACCCATAGCACGTCATCGAAAAGCAGCGCCTTGCAGTTCTCCGGCGTCAGCCTGCGCAGGCTGAGGTCCGGACGATGGACCATAACCTCGCGCAGACGGCCGACTTCGGAGTGAACACCCAGGCTTGTCATCGAACCGATCCCTTCAAAGCGGGCTGACGGCGCCGGTCCACATCTCGTAAACGGCGAGGATGGCGACGGCGACGAGAGCTGCGGCGAGCGCTGCTTCGGCAGGGTGGAACACACGCTGGTTGGTTTCGCGGCGCGCCCAGATGTAGAAGATGATGCCGGGCGCATAGAGGATCGCGCACATGAACAGGTAGGCGGGTCCCGCCGCATAGACGAGCCACAGTCCGTAGACCGTGGCCAGCAATCCGGCAAAAAGAGCCCCGACGCGCTGCTCGCCATTCCCGTAACTCTCGTCGGTCAGCGCGAGCTTGGCTGCGTAAGCTCCGGAAAAAATGTAGGGAACCAGGATCGCGGCCGACGCGATGTAGAACAGCGCTTGATAGGTGCTTTGGGCGAAGAGCGTGATCACCAGGAATGCCTGGACGAGCAGGTTGGTGATCAGCAGCGAGGTCGATGGCACACCGCGTTCGCTCTCCCAGCCGAAGAACTTCGGCATTGTGCCGTCCTTGGCGGCGACATGCGGAATTTCAGCCGCAAGCAGCGTCCAGCTCAGGAAGGCGCCGACCACCGACACCACGAGCGCGATGTTGATGAGGCTAGCGCCCCACGGGCCGACAACGGCTTCTAGCACACCGGCCATGGAGGGGTTCTTCAGGCCGGCGAGTTCGGGTTGACTGAGGACGCCGAGTGACAGCAGCGACACCAGGGCGTAGAGCGCGAGGCATGTGAAGAAGCCAAGAACCGTCGCGGTGGCGATGTCCTTGCGGCGCTCCGCACGGCCAGAAAAGACGCTGGCGCCCTCGATGCCGATAAACACCCACAACGTCACCAGCATCGTGCTCTTCACCTGTGCGGTGATCGAGCCGAGACTGGCGTTGCCGAGACCGGTAAAGTCGAGGGACCAGACCTGAAGCTTGAAGGCAACGGCAACAACGCCAACGAACAGGACGATCGGAGCGATCTTTGCCGCGGTGACTATGAGGTTGACGACCGCGGCCTGCCGGATGCCGGCGAGAACCAGGATGTGGATCAGCCACAGCAGGACCGATGCGCCGAGCACCGCCTGCCAGGTGTTTCCGTCACCGAAGGCCGGAAAGAAATAGGACAGGGCGCTGAACACGATCACAGCATAGGAGACGTTGCCGACCCAGGCACTGATCCAGTAGCCCCAGGCGCTGTTAAAGCCGATGAAGGGACCAAAGCCGGCCTTGGCGTAAGCATAGGGACCGGCGTCGAGCTCGGGCTTGCGGGTCGCAAGCGATTGATAGACGAAGACCAGCGCCAGCATGCCGAACGCGGTGATACCCCAGCCAATCAGAATTGCGAGGGGACCAGCGCCTGCCGCCATGTTCTGCGGCAGGCTGAAGACGCCGGACCCGACCATCGAGCCGATGACCAAGGCGGTCAACGACCCCAATCGAAGTTTCGCAGGCGCCAAGGTACCGACTTGCGGAACCGGGATGTTGAAATCAGCCGTAGTCATGATGCTCTCCCCACTTTTGAAAGCTCTGATGGGAGGCAATAAACAGGAAGGCAGGACCGGCAGCTTTGATGCGGGTCAATAAGCGGTTGCTGAATAAAAAGAGTGGCGTTGGTGTTCCGGTTTCTGGGTCGCCGCACCAATGCCTGCTCTTATATTATCCGCTCCGCCCATGTCGCATCGCGCGCTTCCAGGGCCATGTTGAACAAGGAGCGACCGACACGCGCCCCCGATATCGGCCGGGGCGCAAATCGAATTTGGCCCATTGGCAGGTCGTCAGGCGATGTCCGCCGACTCGGCTTTGCGTTTTCGCCCGGTGATCATGGCCCGTACCAGGTTTTCGCGATGGCGAAAGCTTGCCAGCGCGACGCCGCCTATATGGAAGAGGACCAGCACAAGTAAGCCGTGCGCGCTCAGGCTGTGCGCCGTTTCAACCCGCGACACGCCGAAATAGGCGTCCGTAGTCATCAGCCAGCCGGTCAGTGCGGTTGACCCCATCGCAGCCATCAGCGCGACCACCATTGCGCCGCCGGCCGGGTTGTGGCCGATGTAGCGGGCTTCGCGACCGCTCGGTATTGCAGAGAGATAGCGCAGCACCGTCGCCGGGTCTCGCACGAATTGAGTGAACCGCGCATAGGGCGTGCCCACAACGCCCCACAGGAGCCGCATCACGACCAGGGCGGCGGCGGCGTAACCTGCCAAATGGTGCAAGACCTCGGAGGAATGGGAGGTGAACCAGGCCGTTACGAAGCTGAGCACCAGCGCCCAGTGGAAACTCCGTACGACCAGGTCCCAGACGCGCACCATCTGCGAAGATGGCTGCACGTCCGCAGTGGCTGAAACACGCAGATCAGTTTTCGCCGGCTTCGGCATTGTCGAGCTTTTCAAGGGTTTCGGCATTGTAGGCCAGGTTGACTTTCTTGCCGGCCTTGTCGACCGCGTAGACTTCGTAGCAACCCTTCTCGACCTTGATCTGGCGCACGGTGAGGCCTTGGCCGGTCAATTGCGCCTCGAGCGTTGCCTTGGGCTTGAACTGTGATTTCGGGGCGGTGCTGCAGCTGTCGCCGGCGGCGAGCGCCGGTCCTGCAATCATGCCAGCGAGAGCGGCGAGGACGAGTGTGCGATACATGATGGCTCCATTCGGGAGTTGGGCGCCGATTTTGCGCCTGCGGGTGGATTTCGATCGGTCTGTCAGACGGCCTTTTCGCCGTCATTGGTTCCGAAATAACCACTTCAACCTGACAACTGGCTGACAGTTTGGTCGGGCCGCAGATCGGGCTCGCATCGGTCGGTTTGATCTGGCGCAACGACCGCGGGTGTGCTGCGAGCATGATGACCGCCAGGATGTAGAGCGCTTCTGCTGCCGTCCTGAAAGAGGAATACCGTGGAAACCATATCGAGGAGAGTGGCGCTCGGGCTTGCGGCCGCAATGCTGATGGCAAGCAGTGCGGGCGTTGCGCGGACTGCCGAGCTTGTTCAGGTCTCGCTTTCGGACAAGGGCGCGAGTACGGAGATGCCGATGGCTCTTGCTTATGCAACGCCAGGACGCGATCTCTCGAAGGCCACCATGGGCATCAAGGCGTCCCCCGGAGCCGTGAAGGCCGGGGAGGTCACATTCAAAGTGAAGAATGACTCCAAGGACACCGTTCACGAAATGATCGTGATGTACCTTGCCGATCCCGGCAAGCCGCTTCCCTATGTTGAGGCCGAGAACCGGGTCGACGAAGACAAGGCGGGCGACAAGGGCGAGGTTTCGGAGCTCGATCCCGGCAAATCGGGCACATTGACCGTCGACCTGAAGGCTGGAAAATACCTGCTTATCTGCAACGTGCCAGGTCATTTTGGCGCCGGCATGTGGACCGAGTTCACCGTCGGTCCATGAACCCCCAAAACAGAGCAGCGCTAGGAGCCTGCGACTTGTCGCCGTTTTCGAAAGGTTGCCCGGATCGCATCCCATCGCCTGGTGCCGGGAATAGCGGAGGAGTTGATCGTAATCGGCTTCGTTTGTTTGCGGGGCAACATGGAGCGCGTCATAAGAGCAATGGTGCTCGAAAGCATAGGCACTCCCTTGAAACTGGTCGAAGATTCGACCCCTTACCGGGGATGGGTGAGATCAGGTTGAAGGTCGAGGCATGCGCTATCTGTCGGACCGATCTCACGTCATAGATGGCGATCTGCATCACCCAAAATTGCCGCTCGTTCCCGGTCACGAAATCGTCGGCATCGTCGATGCCGTGGGCAAGGGGGTGGCGCCTTCCAGGATCGGGCAGAGAGTCGGTGTGCCATGGCTTGGGCATACTTGCGGGCGTTGTCCCTACTGCGCCACAGGACATGAAAATCTTTGCGATCAGCCAGATTTCACGGGCTACACGCGCGATGGCGGCTTTGCCAGCCATGTCATTGCCGACGCGCAATTCGCCTTCGATCTGGACCGGGATGCCGACCCCGTATCGCTGGCACCCTTGCTTTGCGCCGGCCTGATCGGCTGGCGATGCCTGAAGAAGGCCGGCGACGGCAAGCGGCTCGGGATTTACGGCTTCGGCGCCGCCGCGCACATCGTCGCTCAGATCGCGATCTGGCAAGGCCGTGAGATTTTCGCTGTCACCCGGCCCGGTGACGAGCAAGCACAGGATTTCGCGCGCTCGCTTGGAGCGACCTGGGCGGGCGGTTCGGATCAACTTCCGCCCGGGCAACTCGATGCCGCGATCATCTTTGCTCCTGTGGGTGACTTGGTGCCGATCGCGCTTGGTGCCGTCCGCAAGGGCGGCCGGGTGGTTTGCGGCGGCATCCCTATGAGTGACATTCAGGCGATGGCCTACGAGTTGCTCTGGGAAGAGCGCGAACTGGTGTCGGTGGCAAACCTGACGCGCCGCGATGCCGAAGAGTTTTTCCCCATTGCCAAGCGTGCGCAGGCACGCACCCACACCAAGGTCTACTCACTGGAACAGGCCAATCAGGCACTGGACGATCTGAGGCAAGGCAGATTGAGCGGCGCCGCCGTCCTGGTACCGTGATTGGCGGTTGAGGATTATCTGGCCCGCTCGCCAAGATTTCGGATCTGGCTGATCCACTTCGCGCGGGTCGCATCGCTGGCGCCGGCGACCATGCCGAACAACGTCTCGCGCACCGGACTGATACCGACAAAATGCAGGATGCTTCGCTTCATGCCGGCGATGCCGTGTCCCAGGAACCATAGCCGGTAAAGAACGGAAGGCATACCCATCGTCACCACAACGCGCGCGGAGCGGCCGCGAAGCAGTGTCTTGGTAAAGCTGCCGCCCTTGTCCGGATAGGCAAAGGCCGTCCCCGGCCGCATGACCTGTTCCAGAAATGCCTTGAGCATGGCCGGCATGGTCCCAAGCCACAGCGGAAAAACAAAGACAATGTGCTCCGCCCAGACGATCGCTTCGGCTGCGTCCTTCAGTTCATCGGGAATTGAACCGTGCTCGAACTCCTGCATTGTCCGCAGCATCGGGAAATCGATCGCCGCCAGGTCGACCCGGCGGACGGCGTGCCCCGCCTTCTCCGCGCCCTCGCCATAGGCCCTGGCGAGACCGCGGCAGAGCCGGTCCGGGGACGGATCGGGATGGCCGACCACAATCAAGATGCGTCGCGACATGGTCTACTCCAGGGGAGCCTTGCGTCGCCGCGTCAGGGCCGCTCGACCCTCGCCACCTGGTACGTGTGCATGGCGCCGTTGCGCTCGATCGACACATACTCGCCGGTCACGAACCGTTCGTCGCCGAGACGAAAGCCGATCTCGTCGTCGCGGTCGCCGTCGGCATAGTCGAAGAACCAATGTCCGCCGGGCTTGCGCCTCAGCCGACCGACCAGATCCTCCTCGCCAGTGCGAAATCGGCGAACGCGGCACGAGGCCTTGTGCGATTTCCACTCTTGCGCATCGATCCGGCCTTCGCCGGTCAACGGAGCGAGCACGTCATAGCCCTCTTCGCGGTCGCCTTCCGGATGACCTTTCTCACGGGCGAGCAGCAGCCGGACGTTGCGGAATTTCGGGGTGAGGTCCTTCACACTGGTCATGGCGAACTCCTTCTACGGAGTTTCATAGAGCGGTGGCGGGACCTAGCTCTTGATCCGTATCAAAAAAAGCGCGAGCACAGCACTTCTATCCAGGACCGAGCAACAACAGGGCGCAGATACCCATGGCCGCGGCTATCAGTGTTGTGACGGCCAGTGGCAACCAGAACGTGATCGGACCAGCAAATACTGCGAGCGACAGGCGACCGATCGCGTTTGCTGCGAGCGCCGCGAGCACGGCCTGGCCCACGGTCTCGACGGACACGGAATGCTTGACCAGGCGCAGCGCGCCAAGCACCGAGACATCGACATCGAATGCGCCGGCCAGCGCCGAACTCGCCAGCAGACCGCGCCCACCGAATTGAACGGCCAGCCCGGCACTTGCGGTCGCGACGATGGCAAAGAGCAAGGCGAAGAGCAGCAAGGGGCCCAGTTCGAATGGATTGCGCGCGATCGCGCTGCCTTTACCGTTCCCGCTGTCACGAGCCAGCAGCAATGCGCCGCAGACAGCGAAGGCAAGCGCTGCGGTAATCGCCGGAATCACGACCGATGCGAGCACACTTGGCTCGACGATCAGAACCACGGCGCAGACGCGGAGCACCGAAACCATTGCTGCCAGGGACGCCGCCCCGGCGAGCGGCAGCGGATTGCTTGCCGACGCGGCATTGCGGGCAAGCGCCAAGGTCACTGCTGTGGAAGAGACGATTGCACCGGTGAGCGAACTGACCAGCAGACCGCGTGTATTTCCCAGAATGCGAACAGCCACGTATCCGGCGAACGAAATCGAGGCCATCAGCACCGTCAGGAACCAGACTTCCCAGGGATTGAAACCGGCCCACGGGTCGATCGTGCGGTTTGGCAGCAAGGGCAAGACGATCGCCGTCATCACCGCAAGGACCAGCGCCGAACGCAGTTCGACCCAGGTCAGTCGCTTCAAAAGACCGTGCAGGACCTCGCGGCTGGCCAGGATTACCGCCAATGCCGCGCCACCGGCGGCTGCAGCACGATAATCGCCGGCGACGGAAAGCGCGCCAAGGGCAAACACCCCCAGGCCCGCGATCACGCTGGTGACGCTGAAGTCCTCGTCATGGGCAGCCTCGCGTGCCTTGTACCAGGCAAAGATTGTCGCAAAGGCGATGAACCCGCCGACCAGCACGGATACAGCGCCGAGTGCGTTGGCGAGTGCAGCGAGCACGCCACCCAGCAGGCCAGATATGCCGAATGTCCGGATGCCAGCTGTGCGACTGCGATCGGGCGCGTCCCGCTCCTGCCAACCACGCTCCAAGCCGACAAGAAGACCTATTGCGAGCGCCAGCCCAAGCCGGGCGATGATCGGATCCATTGGCGCGACGACTTCAGGCGGTGACCGTTGGCGGCAGGCGGTCACGAACCCACCTGACGATTTGGCCTGCCGTCATTGCGCCGGATGTGCGCGCGATCTCGCGCCCGCCATGGAACAGGATCATGGTCGGAATGCCACGGATGCCGAGCCTGGCCGCGACAGCCTGCTCATTGTCGGAGTTGAGTTTGATCAGACGAACATGCGGCTCCAGTTCACTTGCCGCCGCTTCATAGGCTGGCGCCATCATCTTGCAGGGGCCGCACCAGGGTGCCCAGACGTCGACGACAACGGGCAGACTGCTGCGCGCGATCTGATGATCGAAACGCGCGGCGTCGACATCTTCCGGGTGACCCGAAAACAGCGCGGTCCCGCACTTTCCGCATTTCGCCTCACTGGCATTGCGGGCTGGCGGCAGGCGGTTGACCCCACCGCATTTGCTGCAAACCACCAGATTTTGCTGTGCCATCGCCATTCACCGATTTTGTTCTCAACCACTATGCGCGCCACAGATGCCCATCGCCAAGCGTGCGCAAGGCGTTCAGGATAACCGCGACGTCAATCCCCTCCTGAAGCAGCGCTCCGGCAACCGGCGTGATCTGCCCCATGGCCGCCGCGATCATTGCCAGCCCGGACAACGCCAGCCCGGCGATGATGCTCTGCAAGGCGATCGATCGCGTTCGCCGTGCAATCCGAACCGCGTCCGCAACCGGCTGCAGCCTGTCGGTCAGCACGATGACGTCGGCCGCCTCGGAGGAGGCGGTCGCACCACGGGCGCCCATGGCGATACCGACCGTTGCGGCGGCAAGGGCAGGTGCATCGTTGATGCCATCGCCAACCATCATTGTGGGCGCTGTTGCTTTCTCGGCCTCGACGGTGGTGACCTTGTCCGCAGGGACGGCATCGGCGATGATGACATCCAGATCAAGCCTGGAGGAAACACGCTTTGCTGCCGCACTGTCATCACCTGTAAGCATGACCATGCGCGTGATGCCAGCCGAGCGCAGATTGGCGAGCGCGTCGCGTGCATCAGGACGCAACGCATCGCCCAAGGTGAAAATCCCAGCAAGCTCTCCAGCGACGGCGACAAAAACCCTAAGCACCGGCTCGTCCCGGTATTTTTCTTCGCCGCTTTTCGCCCAGCCGGGCAGCGGCTCGTCGGCGAGCACGAAAGCCCGCGATCCAGCCGCGACCGACATGGTGTCGACCCGGCCGTTGAGGCCTGCACCGCGATGCTCGCTGACATCATGCGGATGCGAAAGCATCAGCTGCCTGCCGCGCGCCGCCCGGATGATCGAGTCGGCGAGCACATGGTGCGATGCCTGTTCCAGGGATGCCAGCAGCTGCAGCGATTGGTTCGCTTCACAGCCGGGTGCGGCTTCGATGTCGATGAGCTCGGCGCCGCCGATGGTCAAGGTCCCCGTCTTGTCGAAGATCGCGGTTCGGACTTGCGCAAGCGCTTCCAGAGCCGCGCTGCCTTTCATCAGGATGCCTGCACGCGCGGCACGCGAGACGCCGCCGATGAAGGCAACAGGGGCAGCCAGGATGAGCGGGCAAGGTGTGGCGACTACCAGCACGGCCAGCGCCCGGATTGGATCACCGGAGATGTACCAGGCGGCGCCGGAAACCACCAGAGTGGCAGGCAGCAGGAACAGGGCGAAACGGTCGGCCATGCGAATGAAGGGGGATTTCGCCGTCTGCGCTGCAGCGACCATGCGTACGATCGCGGCATAGGTGCTCTGGTCTGCCAAGGCGGAAGCCTGCATGCTGAATGTCTCGCCGGCATTGATGGTGCCGCTGCGCAGCGTGTCGCCCGCTATCCGCCGCTCGGGCAGCGGCTCGCCGGTCACCGCGGACTCGTTGAGGGAGGCCGAAGGATCAAGCAATATACCATCGACGGGAAGCAATTCGCCGGCCCGGACCAGAAGCTCGTCCCCGACAGCAACATCTTCGACGGGGACTGTCTCTGTCCCTCGGGTTGTCGTCCGATGGGCCACACGCGGCGATCGGTCGGTCAACGCCTTGAGGTTCCGTTCCGCGCGGCCACGAGCGAAATCCTCAAGGACTGTACCACCGGCATACATGATAGCGACCACCACTGCCGCAAGCGGTTGTCCGAGCAGCAGCGCGGCGGACATCGAGACCAGCGCAATCGCATCAACGCCGAAGCGGCCGATCCAGAAATCGCGCAGAATGGAGATTGCGAGAGCCGCCACCACGGGCAAGGTCGACACCGTCCAGATCGTGTGGGCTTCGATGGGACCGAGCCCCGTTCGCCAGGCTCCGGCTCCGACGGCGAGACCCAGGATAGCGATGACCAGCAATGCGCGTCGTAGAGCAGACTCGCTCATCCGATGTCCCTCAACCTTGATGGCCCCTTTGGCGCTAGAGCTCGCGGACCATCTCCTCGAGCACGCGACGCACAACGTTCGCGACCTGCGCAAGCTCGCGATTGGCGATGGCCCCCATTGAAGCGACCGGATCCACCGCCGCGACTTCTACCTTTCCTGGTTCGACCTCGGTGACGATGACATTGCAGGGCAGCATGGTTCCGATCTTGTCTTCGGCCTGAAGGGCTCGCCAGGCGAAATGCGGATTGCACGCGCCCAGGATCACATAGGGCCTGAAATCTTCACCAAGCTTGGCCTTCATGGTCTGCTGAACATTGATCGAGGTCAGAACGCCAAACCCCTTGCTTGCGAGCTTGTCGCTCACGTGGTCGATTGCCGCTGTGAACGGCATGGCGACGATCTTGCTGAAATAGTAACTCATCTTAACTCTCCAATCCTTGACCGCAGCAGTGGCTGCTACGTCGCAAGCGACCGCTTCGAACCCTCTTGCAACAGCTAATCGCGAGAACCGGACGAGGCTTTGATCCAGCGCAATGAAGGGGCAGGATCGATTGGCGACTATCGCCGCGAACGGGAGACCCACCGGTGACGATCCGAAATCTTGAACATGCGTTCGCCCCGAGGTCGGTCGCCGTATTCGGCGCATCGGTGCGCGAAGGCTCCGTCGGCCGCGTCGTCTTCGACAATATGGTCAGCGGCGGCTTCGAGGGCGAGATCTGGCCGGTCAACCCGAAATATTCGCAAGTGGCTGGTCGGCAATCCTATGCCAAGGCGGCCGATCTTCCAGGCGTTCCAGACCTTGGTGTCATCGTCACGCCGCCCCGAACAGTTCCGGCCATAGTGCGCGACCTTGCAGAGAAGGGCACGCGGGCGGCGATCGTCATCACCGCCGGGCTCACGCACGAAAACGGCCTGCGTCAGGCGATGCTCGATGCGGCCAAGCCCACCGTTTTCCGCATCATTGGGCCGAACACGGTCGGGCTGATGATCCCGCCATTGAAGCTCAATGCTGGATTTGCGCACATGGCCGCCAAACCCGGCAGCATCGCGCTGCTGTCGCAATCCGGCGCCATCGCGACGTCGCTGATAGACTGGGCGGCGGACAACAATGTCGGCTTCGCCCAGATCGTCTCTCTGGGCGACATGGCGGATGTCGACGTGGGAGATTGTCTCGACATGCTGGCGGGCGACATGCACACGCGCGCCATCGTAATGTATCTCGAAACCATCCCCAATCCGCGCAAGTTCATCTCGGCCGCGCGTGCGGCGGCACGCATAAAGCCGGTGATTGCGATAAAGTCGGGCCGGCACGAGCAATCAGCCAAAGCAGCCGCGACCCATACCGGCGCGCTATCGGGCGCCGATCGCGTCGTCGATGCGGCATTGCTGCGTGCTGGCATACTGCGCGTCAAAGGTCTCACCGAGTTGTTCGATGCGGTTGAAACGACCGCCCGTTTCGTTCCGCTGGAACGAGCCCGCGTCGGCATAGTCACCAATGGTGGCGGCGCCGGCGTGCTTGCCGTCGATCAACTCGTCGAAGGCAACGGGCACCTGGCCGAGCTATCGCCGGAAACGATCACTCGTCTGGATGCCGTCCTGCCGAGTACATGGTCCCACGCCAATCCGGTCGACATTATCGGGGACGCCCCGCCAGAACGCTATGCCGCCGCGATCGAGGCGATCATGGCCGATGCCGGCACCGACGTCGTCCTGGTCATGAACTGCCCGACTGGGCTCGGCTCGCCGCTTGCCGCGGCAAGCGCCGTGGCGGTGCTCGCGCAGGGCGGCAAGATCAGCGGCAAACCTGTCCTGACCTGCTGGCTCGGCGAACACACGGCGCGCGAGGGGCGACGTGTTCTTCAGGATGCTGGTCTTGCCAGCTTCGAGACGCCGGCGGACGCCGCAACGGCGGTTTCTTATCTCAGCGAATGGTCGCGTGCCCAGCGGGCATTGATGCGCACGCCGTCGAGCCGCAGCGACATCGCGAGCGACCGGGAAGCCGCGCTTGCAATATTCAGGGCCGTCGCCAGGGAAGGGCGGCGTATGCTGACCGAGTCCGAAGCCAAGGCGGCAATCTCGGCCTACGGCATCCCTGTCCCCGAGACGATCGTCGCCAGATCTCCTGCCGAAGCGCAACTGGCAGCCAGCCGGTTCCTCAAGACATCCGAGCAGGCCGTCGTCAAACTCCTGTCCAAGGCGATCACGCACAAGTCGGACATTGGTGGGGTGGTGCTTGGCATCGCCGACCCCGTTGCCGCCGGGGAGGCGGCACGCGCAATCGAGGCGCGCGTGCGCAAGCACGCACCGCAAGCCGACATTGAAGGCTATGCCGTTCAGCCAATGGTGGCGCGAAAACAGGCGCAGGAACTCATCCTCGGGATAAGCCGCGACCCGATCTTCGGGCCAGTCATCCTCTTTGGAGCCGGGGGCGTCGCGGTCGAAGTGATGAACGACACGGCGATCGCGTTGCCGCCGCTCGACGACATTCTTGCCGGTGACCTAATCGACCAAACCCGGATCGGCCGCGTTCTTGCCGGGTTTCGTGATCGCAAGCCGGCCGATCGGCAATCGATCATTGCTTCACTCAACGGCCTATCGCAGATGATCGTCGACTTTCCGTGCCTCGTTGCGGTGGATATCAATCCGCTGCTGGCCGACGCCGAGGGTGTGATTGCACTCGACGCCCGCATCGAGATCGAGCCGGAACGGGTGGAAGAGGCGGGGCCGAACCCGGCACTTGCCATAAGGCCCTATCCGTCGGGTTGGGAAAAGGTGTTTTCGGCGGGCGACATCGACTACAATATCCGTCCGATCAAGCCGGCCGACATCTCGCTCTATCCCGAATTCCTTGCCAGGATTTCGCCCGATGATCTGCGCCTGCGTTTTCTGTCGCCCCGCAAAAGCTTCTCCGACCAGATGCTGAAGCGGCTCACCCAGCTAGACTACGGTCGCAACATGGCTTTCGTTGCGCTGAATACGAGCTCCGGCGCGCTGGCCGGTATCAGCCGGATATCTTGCGATCCCGACCACACCGTCGCCGAATACGCCTTGCTGGTGCGTACAGATCTCCAGGGTAATGGTCTTGGCTGGGAATTGCTCAGCCAGATCGTCGATTATGCGAGGGCCGATGGGATCGGACGAATCGAAGGGATAATGCTCGCCGAGAACACGAGGATGTTGGCCATGTGCCGCGAGTTTGGCTTCTCGATAAGGCGTCATCCTAGCGAACCCGGCCTTGTCGAGGTAACGCTCGAACTCAGTTGAGGCCGATCGCCCGCTGCACCGATCAGGACGCTGTGCACAGGGTTTCGGACGCATCGCTCTCTGAGTGCCTTCTCAATTCCAAGACAATGTCGGCGAGCATCCGATCAGCGTCGATTTTTCGCCAGCCAGACTGGGTGGCATTTCGCTCCAATTGCCGCGAGAGTATCTCGATCGTGGCATCTGAAGGGCCGCCCTTGCGCTCGCTGACCCGCTGCCACAGGACAAGCGGGGCCGCCTCCAACCAAAATCCGGAGAATCTGATAGCCCGGCTGCGCGCCGCTTTCTCGATCCGCTCACGATCGGCGGGTCTGTCGAAAACGGCATCGGCCACGACCGAGCCGCCCTGCGAAAGGATCAGGCCGGCGCGCCATGCCATTTCGCGGTAGACGCGATCGGAAACTTCGGGCCGATAGGCTTTGTCCGGCAGCCTGGTCTCCGGCGGTACACCATGCATGGCCTTGCGGACGCGGTCGCTTTCGACAATGCGGGCGCCTGGCGCTGCACCGAAATGGGCGGCCAGCGCCTCGGCAACGGTCGTCTTTCCCGAGCCACTCAGACCGCCAACGGCAACGAGTCGCGCCGGTTTTTCCTGGAGAAATGTTCGGGCAAGGTCGAAATAGGATCTCGCCTCGGCAACCAGCCTGTCGCTGTCGGCGCTGCGTTCCTCGACCTGCGTTGCGATGACGTGGGCGCGCACGGCAGCCCGCACAGCCATGAAAAAGGGCAGCAGCACGAACCCATCCTCGTCGTCGGCTTCATCGAGATAGCGGTTCATCACAAGGTTGGCGAGCTGCGGAAAACCGCGATGCCAAAGATCCATCAACAGGAAAGCAAGGTCGTATAAAACGTCGATGCTGGCGATCTGGTCGTTGAATTCGATACAGTCGAAGAGGCGAGGCTCGCTGTCTAAAAGGCAGATGTTGTGCAAATGCAGGTCGCCATGGCAGCCGCGGATCTTGCCTGCGGCTTCCCGGCGGTCGAGCAATCCGGAATGCCGGGCGAGGGCGTTGCGGAAGGCCTCGGCAAAGCTCGTGACCTCAGCTTTTGCGAAAACGTGGCTGGTGGCAAAGCCAGCCTCGTTGATGTCGAGCACGCCAGCCAGATTTGATGAGCCGCCGCCATTGTGGATCGTCGGCGCGGCACGGTGGTAGCTGACGATCATGCGCGCAACCGCGGTCATCAGCGCCGGCGTCAATTCTCCGGCGGTTGCCATCCGATCGAGGAGCTTCGACTGGTCGAAGCGGACCATCTCGATCGCAGCATCGACCATTTGGCCGGTGCCATTGAAAGCCAGTTTGCCGTCGGCTTCGCGGGTGATTCGACGCACGACCAAATAGAGGCCGGGCGCGGTCTTCGAGTTGAGTTCCACCTCTTTCTCGCAAGCGGCAAGCCTGAGGGCCGGCGCCGAGAAATCGACATAGGGCAGCTTGACCCCCCGCTTCATCTTGTAGGCGCGTTGGCCAACGAGGAAAATACGGGAAATGTGAGTCTCGATCGCCTCGACGGCCCCGACCGCGCCATGGGTAGCAGGATCAAGCAGAAAAGAGGCAGCGGCTTGCTGCTCATCGACGATCATGGCCGGCCTTCCACGTGTGTTTTGCGTATTTCGTTTGCGCGAGCTGCGTTCATTGCTGCAATGTCTGGACATAGCCTGCCAACTCATGGATCCGTTCCCTGGTGACGATTTCGCCTGCGTTCGGGCCATATTTCTTCACGTCGGCAGGCAGGAATTGGCTGCCCCACACCGGCATGTCGCGCTCGCCATGCGCCGGCACCATGGCGCGGCCGTCGATCACGGCATAAACACGCCAGTAAGGGAATTCGCCGCCATTGCGCCTGGAGAGGCGCGTCAGGTCGCTCGGCCGCTTCAACAACTCGTCGCCAACGGGCCGTCCCCCTTGCCTTCCGGACCATGGCAGACCGCGCACGAGTTCATGTATTCGGCCTTGCCGTCGCCAAGTTCCTGGGCGCGAGCCGCGTTGAAGGCCAATCCTGCCAGAGCCGCCGCGATCAGGAATTTCATCTGCGTTTTCCGATTGATTAGCTGAAAACCTACAGCCCTGGTTTGGCAGTACGTTGATGCGGATCAAATGCCCCGCGGTCACGGTATTTGATTCAGCGCAATGAGCGCGCCGGGCACCCGCGCTAATGACTGAAGCCAGATTGACCTTTCAATCGAAATCAGGAGTTGCCGCCGTGACTTTCAGGACGCTGCTTACGGTTACTGGGCCGAACCAGGGCGAAGCCGATCTAAAGCTGGCCGCCTCACTGTGCGAACAGGTCGGTGCCCATCTCTCCGTGCTCGTTCTCGAGCTGGCCGCGCCGCCCTCTGGGGGCGAGTATGCCGCTGTCGTCTCGCCTGCCTGGCTTGCGGAGCGGCAGGCCGAGTTGAGAAGGCTTGAGAAACGAAAATCAGACGTCGCCGGCTTTCTCTCCCAGACTGCCGTATCGGCCGATCTGAGCGACGACTATCCCGACATGGGATGGGCCGACGACGTCATCGGAAGGCGTGCCCGCTACGCCGATCTGACCCTTCTCGGACCAGATCTGCTGGCAAGCCATGCGCTGAAGGAGAAAGTCATCGAGGGCACGCTGTTTTCATCGGGAAAGCCCATCCTGCTTGTTCCCGAGGGCTCGCGCCCGACGCTGAAGCCGAAACGCATCCTCGTTGCATGGGACGCCCGCCTGGAGTCATCGCGCGCCGTCCGCGAGTCGCTCGATATGCTGAAAGGCGCCGAAGATGTGCGCCTTGTCATCATCGATCCCATCGAAAATGAGTTCCATCACGGCGACGAGCCAGGTGCAGATGCCGCGGCTTATCTTGCCCGGCACGGCGTGAAGGTTACCGTCGAGCGGCTACCGAGTTCGAATCATTCGGTTGCCGACGTGCTTCGCCAGCATGCCGGCGACGTCGCGGCCGAGCTCTTGGTCATGGGCGCCTATGGTCATTCCCGCCTGCGGGAGCGAATCTTCGGCGGGGTCACTAAGTCAATGCTTGAGGGCTCGTCACTACCGGTCTTAATGGCGCGATAACAATCCAAAAGGGCCGGTGCAGATTGCGCCAGCCCTTCGCATCTCGCGCAAATTGATGGAATGACTACTCGCTCGCTTCCCGTCCCGATACCCGTTCGATCAGGATCCGAAAGAAGACATGCGGCGCACTGTCGGCTGTGGGAGGAACCAGCGGCTTGAGTGCGCCGGGTTCCCACCAGTCGGAGTGCTTGCTCAAGACCGTCCAGGCATGATCCCGCTCAAGCTTGTGGCCGATCCGGTCAGGCAGTTCTTCGTATCGGCCGTCAACAACGACGCTTCTCCATCCCCGCCCCTGTCCATGCTCATCCACCTGGACGCACACCAGCGGATTGGCCCGCATCCATTCGATCTTTTTGCCCGGCATGGAAAACGCGTAAAGATGGGCGTCCGAATAGGCGTAGTGGAACGGCACGACATAGGGCTGTCCATCCTTTGCGCATGCCAGGCGGCCCACGCGATTGGCCGTCAGCAATTTGGTACATTCCAAAGCAGAAAGCGTGCGGATCTGCATCAGTTCGATCTCCTGTTCTTCATGGCCTTTGAACCAGGCCGGAAACGTGCCACTGGCCAGTTTTGTACAGCTGGGCAGCCTCGTCCATAGCGGAGACAACGTCGTTGTCAGAGAGTTGCGGGAACTGGCGATAATGATGGCTCAAGGCCTGGAACTGTCCTGGCCTACTGAGGCAGACTACACGGTCCGCTTCCTGCTCCAGCGCGGCGACCGTCACTTGCGGTGAAACGGGAACCGCCACGACGATTTCCCTCGGTGACCGGCGCTTGAGGGCGCGGATCGCGATTTTCATGGTCGTACCGGTCGCGACACCGTCATCGACGATGATAGCCGTCTTTCCTGCGATCGACATCGGTTTGGTCTTGCCACGATAGGCAACGCGCCGGCGTTCGAGTTCAGGACGTTCATTTGCAATCAAGACACGTAAGGCGTCGTCGTCGAGCCCATAGGCTCGACAATTTCACGGTTCAGCACGACCTCCCCAGGGTCGCCATCGATGATTGCGGCAACAGCCAATTCGGGATTGCCCGGGGCGCCGATCTTGCGGACGATCAGCAGGTCAAGAGGAGCGTTGAGGGCTTTGGCCACTTCCACTGCGACGGGCACGCCGCCACGCGGCAATGCCAGTACGATGGGCCGATGCAGTTGAAGTCTGCTCAGCTCCAGGCCAAGCTTCGCTCCAGCGTCTTCCCGGTCACGGAACATCGGTCAATCCACCGGCCACAGGTTTCGCAGCGACTTTTTCATCGAGTTTCTGACCTGTACGATCTCGCCATGCGAAATGTGACGGTCGAGAAGCTTGAACACGGCACTGATCGCGACATCGAAATCGATCTCCTCATCGTAGCCGAAACTGTTTCTGACACTGATAATGAAGTCGCGCTTCGTGCGCTCATGCGCAGGCACCGACGGCTTCCAACCTTCGAAATAGATGCCGCGGACCAAAACAGGCAGTTGCGCCGAGAGATCGGCCATTTCCGCCGGCGACAGCCAGTCCCGCACCGTGTGCAGGACAGCCCTCAGCAGCCGGCACGCGCTCGGTTCGCTCCAGCAGAGGTCTTTGGCGAGCTCCTTGACCCATTGTTGCGCCTGCTGGCCGGCATGCGTGAAGTCAGCGAAGGACGTGTGAGGACAAGGACCCATGGCGATGCTCCTGAGATTTGGCGCCATTCTGGGGCATAATAAGGCTCTGAGCATTGAGCGGGATCAAATCGTTCGGGCTCTGCGTCAAACGAACCGGAGGTGCTGGGCGCCAGTTCAGCCAAAAGCCTGCTGCACCAGCAGGGGAATGATCCGGTCGGTCTTGGCCACGGAAGGTCGTCCTGCTGAACCATAGGAAATGCCGAGCGCGTCCCAGGTCTCGACCAGGGCGTCCTGCAGCTCGGCGATCAGCGCATCCGAATGGAACGGCGTCGGCGTGATGCGCAGCCGCTCCGTGCCGCGCGGCACGGTCGGATAGTTGATCGGCTGGATGTAGATGCCGTGCACGCCGAGCAGCCGGTCGCTTGCCATCTTGCAAAGCTCGGGGTCGCCAACCAGCACTGGCACGATATGGGTCGCCGATTCCATCACCGGCAGGCCGGCGGCGGAGAGGATCTGCTTGGTCCGCGTCGCCTGCTGCTGCTGGGCGTCACGCTCGGCCTGCGAGCGCTTGAGATGACGGATCGAGGTGGTGGCAGCGGCGGCGATGGCCGGCGGCAGCGCGGTGGTGAAGATGAAGCCCGGCGCATAGGAGCGCACGGCGTCGATGACAGCACTCGTGCCGGTGATGTAGCCGCCCAGCGTGCCGAAAGCCTTGGCCAGCGTGCCCTCGATGATGTTGATGCGGTCGGCGAGGCCTTCCCGCTCGGTGATGCCACCGCCGCGCGGACCATACATGCCCACGGCGTGGACCTCGTCGATATAGGTCATGGCGTTATAGCGCTCGGCGAGGTCGACGATCTCCCGGATCGGCGCGATATCGCCATCCATCGAATAGACGCTCTCGAACACGATCAGCTTGGCGCGTTCGCGGCCCGCCGCCTGCAGCAGGCTTTCCAGGTGCGCGACATCGTTGTGGCGAAAAATCTTCTTTTCCGCGCCCGAGCGCCGCACGCCTTCGATCATCGAGGCATGGTTGAGCTCGTCCGAAATGATCAGGCAGTTGGGCAAAAGCCGCGCGATGGTCGAGATCGAGGCTTCGTTGGAGACAAAACCGGAGGTGAAGACCAGCGCGGCTTCCTTGTCGTGCAGGTCGGCGAGCTCATGCTCGAGTTCGACCAGCGGATTGCTGGTGCCGGAGATGTTGCGGGTGCCGCCGGCGCCCGAACCCATCCGGCCCGCCGCGTTCTGGAACGCTGCGATGACATCCGGGTGCTGGCCCATGCCGAGATAGTCGTTGGAGCACCAGACGGTGATTTCCTCTGCGCGGCCGTTGGCGCGCCAGATGGCACGCGGAAATTTGCCCGCTATGCGCTCGAGGTCGGCAAAGACGCGGTAGCGTCGTTCCGCATGGAGCTGGTCGATCGCGTCCTCGAAGAACCGCTGATAATTCATGTCCGAATCTCCTTATTTACTCGCTGTCGCGCTGCGGGCATCGGCTACACCGAATTTGGCAAGGGTTGGACGTAACCCTTTGCGGCAACGGACGACCTTGATTCATGTCAAAATCACGACTCCGAGGCTCCGCCTGCTCAGGTCGATATGAACCGATGCAATGATCCGCTGCGCAGCACAGAACGCGTCACGCCGCCAAAGGTCCTCTCCAGTAGCCGACTGTGACCGTAGCCGCCGAGAACTATGAGATCGGCCGCAATATCCTGTCCGATCTGCAGGAGGATGTCCGCCGGTTCGGAGAGGCGCGCATCCAAGACCACAGATCGCGCTGTCACTCCGTGCCGTGCCAGAAAGAGCTAACGTCCGCGACATCGTCGCCACGGGACGCCAGGATGAGACTCGCCGCATCCAGCATACGATTATGGTCGACCACCAGATCGGTCGACGGCGAGCCGGTCAAGATCAAATCGGCAGCACGCGCATTGAGTGCAAGTTCGCGCGTGGGATTGCCTATCTTTGCGCGCCAAGATGCACGATTGCTGCCGTTGACGGTGCTCAGGAATTCCTCTCTCAGGCAGTCGAGGCGACCTTCTATCTCCTCCACCTGGCACCACAACGCCTTGGGCGCGGCCTGGTCGTCAGTGCCGGTCGGAAGGACAAAATGCGGCTCGGCGGCGCTAGAAGCCAGAGGTCGGCCTCGAGCCGTTGAGCCAAATCCCATGCCATCGAGATGCGCGGCGCGGCGTCGCGTCTACGTCCAGTTGCACCATAATCATCTTAAAAGCCATCGCTCATTCCATCTGCGGTTGAACCGACTTGGCCATCAAATAGAGGGAGGCGTAAAAGCAAGGAAAACGGCTGGTGCCGGCACGCTCGTACAGCCCGCAAGACCATAGGGTTGATCCTGATCAAGGACATGACGACGAATGGCGTCAACGTCGTGCTGTGGAGATTCAGAACGGAGTAGTCGATAATGCACACTCAGCCCGAGCCATCCTCATTAGGCACACAATTGTTGCCGGTGGCGGAGAATGGCCAGAAGCTCTTCCTCGCCGCCGCGTCCCTTCAGGTGCACGCCTTCAAGGCCATGATGCGCTTCAATGTTGAAACGCTGGCGTTTCTGAAGCATCGTTGTGAGCAGGACGTGAGGCTGGCCGATGACTTGATCAGTGGTCCGCAGTTCAATGATGCCTTCGACATCTTCGCTGCTTTCGTGCAGAATGCGACGTCGCAATACGTGATCGAAGCCGGCAAGGTCGCCGCATTGACCTCCAGGCTCGCTTCCGAAACGGCCAGAAACATGCGTAAGGGCGCCAGGATAGCGATCGAGGATGCCGCGGCTAAGACTGTCGTGTAGACGGCAATGCGGAGGTCGTCAGACAACATGAACGCCGTTTACAGACATAGTCGTCTCAGGGCTTCCGTATTTGCGTTGATGTTACTCGGATGTGTGCAGCCAGCCTTGGCCGATAGCGTAACGGAGCATGGCAAGGCGTTGGTGGAGGTCAACTGCGCCCGCTGTCACGCCGTCGGAAAAACTGACAGGAGCAACCATCCCGACGCTCCGCCATTTCGCACCTTGTCAAAGCGCTATCCGATCTCCGATCTGGAGGAAGCTCTTGCGGAGGGCATTTCGACTGGCCATCCGGATATGCCAGAGTGGACTGCGAGCCCCGATCAGATCGAAGCAATCATCACGTATATCAGCACGCTGCAGCAGCCGTGACCCAGTCTCGAATGCGGCAGGCGATCGGGTCTGAACGGCTCCGGCTATTCGCGGCCAATTGCCGGCCAGCAAACTGCTACCGGAGAGGGCCAGGGCAACATCCGGCCAGGGGCACGAAGAAACGACTGCGCATGCGCCAGGATCTGGGCCTCGGTAGGAGGATCCGCCGGTTCGATGCCGACAATGCGATTGTTTAAGCCGGTGTTGTACTCGCGGATGTGCGTGGCCAGCTCGTGCTTCGCCGACCCTGGTCGCGGACCGAAGGGCGCTGAGGATGTCGTGGTAGAAGGCCTGATTTCCCAATGCACGCTTGCCGTCGACCGAGCCAGCCTTGTTGTGGCTCGGATGATGCGCAAGCGTCGTCGCAAGTCTCACACTGTCGGAGGTTCTCGCGGTTGAAAAAGAACACCTTGGCTTCACAATGGTCGCAGGCGCGGCGTGTCGGGTCGCCATTGCTGGAAATCCTTGCGTGTATTGCTGAACGGCAATCTGAGGCGCTGAGGGCTTAAGCAGGCTGCGACACCAGGATTGCCAGGATCGATCCAGGTTTAATGACGGTATTCGCCGATGCGACAATGGTCGCACGCCCAGCTGCCGGCGCGACAATCTCGTGCAGCGCGCTTTCGACGCGAACCTCGGCTATGCGCTCTCCGGCCCTGATCGGGTCGCCGCTGGCAATGAACCAGTGCTCCAGGATGCCCTCTGGCAACATGCTGGCCGCCACTGCGCCTTCGTCGACCTAGGTATACCGCATGGCAAATCTCGTTTTGCCGTCGAACGATAGGCTCCTAGGCGGCGCAGTCCTTGATCACGATCAATCGGCGTATGGCGCAGATGCCGCGATTGTGCGGTGATTGACGCGGATCAAATTCTGGTTCGGCAGCCGGCCTAAGATGGCCGATCATCGCCGGAGCGAGGTCATGGAGCAGTTCAGGGAAATGGTGCCCATCGCCATGGACGTCGGATCAGATATCAATGCTGCAATCGCGATCGATTGGGCTGCCCGCGGCGCGCATGTGATTGCGGCCGGTATGGCGTCTGCCGCAGGAATTGTGGTCGACATCGGTTCGACACAGGCAATCGCGCCCGCTTTGCCGGTAATTTCAAAAAGTGATGCAGATCAAGGCGCGCCACACCGTTTGCGAAGATTTTGATGCGATGTGGAAACCAATCCTAAGCGCTCCTTTTGGTCGCGATCTAGAACTGGCCGTTTTCGACGAAGACGGCGAGCACGCGCTTGTGTTTGCCTGCAGAAGGATAAAGGAGGGCTGGAAGAATGCTGCTAGTGGTGCCCGTCTCGACATCCGGCCGACCCATTGGCGCGATTGGGATTGGGAAAGGACCGAGGTCAGAAATCGCAATCCTCTCGAGGACTCTCCCTAGGGTCGGGACTCCACGATCAACGCCATACGCACCAGGTGTGACAGACTACTCGCCTCCATTTTGCTCATGACATTGGCCCGGTGGATTTCGACCGTGCGCGGGCTGATCCCCAGATCGTAGGCAATCGTCTTGTTGGGTAAACCGGCAACGAGTCCGTCCAGCACTTGGCGCTCGCGGTCAGACAAGGTCGATAGACGCGCGCGGATATCCGCGGACTGGGGATGCGCCGCGTTCGCCTCGTTCCGGTTGGCCAGTGCAGAGCGTATCGCCTGGATCAGCATCTCGTCGTCAAACGGCTTTTCGACGAAATCGGAAGCGCCTTCCTTCATGGCCTGAACGGCGAGCGCCACGTCGGCGTGACCTGTCATGATGATGACCGGAATCTTGTGGCCGCCTGTTCTGAGTTGCCGTAGCAATTCGATGCCGTCTATTCCCGGCATGCGCACGTCCGTAACGATGCAGCCGTCGAGATGGCCATCCGCCGCTGAGAGAAAAGCAGTGGCCGACTCGTACAGGCGTACGGCAAAGTCGGCTGTCGCCAGCAGAAAACCGAGAGACTTGCGAACATCAACATCGTCGTCGACGACGTGGACCAGATCACTGTCGGCCATTTGTGACCTCATCCTTCTCAACGATGCGTAAGGTGAACCGAAAGGCGGTGCCGCCCGTCGGCATTGCCTCGGCCCAGATGTGGCCGCCGTGCGATTCAACGATGGTGCGGCAGATGGAGAGACCGACACCCATACCCTGCTTCTTGGTGGTCACAAATGGCTGGAACAGTTGCGCCGAAACCTCTGGCGCGAGCCCCGGACCGGTATCGATCACGCTCACTTCAGCCATGCCATCGTCCCGGGCAACGGTTGTGATTTTCAATTCACGGCGCTGCGTTTCCTGCATGGCCTCCACTGCGTTGCGCATCAGATTGAGCAGAACCTGCTGAATTTGGATGCGATCGGTCAAGACCAGTTCCGCGGCAGGGTCGAGCTTGTAGCCGATCTGGACATTGATCTCCCTCGCACCAACCAGGGCGAGCGACGAGGCTTCCTCGATGAGCGCCGGCAATCGCTCGACCTGGCGCTCGCTTTCGCCCCTGGCAACAAAATCGCGCAGATGACGAATGACGTCGCCTGCCCGCAGGGCCTGCTCGGCGGCCTTTTCCACGGCATCCCGCAGCATCGGCGCGTTTGCTTCCGTGCTCTTCTCCAGGAGCCGTCGGCTGCCCTTCAGGTAATTGGTGATGGCTGTCAGCGGTTGGTTGATCTCATGAGCGAGCGTCGATGCCATCTCGCCAAGGGCGGTAAACCGCGCCATGTGCAGAAGCTCCTGCTGCTGTTCCTGAATTCTTGCTTCCGCGCGATGACGTTCAGTCAGGTCGCGGCAAAAGCCGGTAAAGAAGCGTCCGGTTCCCGGGTGCATTTCGCCGACGGAAAGCTCCATCGGGAAAGTCGTGCCATCCTTGCGTGCCCCGGTCACGGTGCGGCCGAGCCCGATGATCCGACGCTCCCCGGTCGTCAGGTAGCGAAGCAGATAAGCATCGTGCTCTTCGCGATAGGGCGCCGGCATCAGCATCTTGACGTTCTGTCCGATGACCTCGCCCGACTGGTAACCGAACAGCGTTTCGGCGGCCGTGCTGAAGGACTGGATACTGCCTTGCTCGTCAATGACGACCATCGCATCAGGCACGGTCGCCAGGATTGAACGCAGATGATCTTCGCGCAACAGAAGCGCGGCATTCGCAAATGAGAGGTCGCTGACATCCGTGCCTTCAATGAAGATGGCGGTAATTCGACCGTCATCGGCCCTGATCGGCTGATAGACAACATCCAGGATACGCTCTTCAATTGGCCCATTGCTGCTGTTGCGGAATCCGACCTTCACGCCTTTGCCGCTGTAGGACTCGCCAGTCACGTACACGCGGTCGAGCCGTTCGAGGAATTCGTGTCTTTCGAGTTCGGGAAAGGCCTCGCGCGCCGATTTTCCAATAACCTGCCGGTCGCCAATGAGTTGCTGGTAGGCGGCATTGGTCAGTACGAACACATGGTCAGGCTCGCGTATCAGAGCCATGAACCCGGGCGCCCGATCGAACATTTGCGACAATAGGGATTCGAGCGTCGTCCCGCCAGGCGTCAAACTGAATGCTTCGTCTTGGATCACCCGCGGTTCCTTAGGCTCGAGACACATAAACAAGGCCTAACTATCACTTCTCCGATCAGAGACAAAACGGATCGAGGCCGAAGTCTAGATGCAAAAGCGATTGGCCGGTTCTTTGACGCGCATCAAGGAAGCCAGCGCCCGTGAATGCAATTCATAGCACATTCGAAACGCTTGAGTGAAAGGCGCGTCCAATGTCCTACAAGTCCATAATCGCGAATCTCGCCGTCGATACGCCCCCTGCTGCGATTGTGAAAGTGGGTATCGAACTCGCAGAGCGTTTCGGCGCCCATCTCATTGGTCTGGCGGCGGCGGATGTTCCGCCCTTGGTCGCGACGGGTGAAGGCATGGTCTACGAAGGGGAGGTCATGCAGATTCAGCGGACTGAAATCGAAAAGAGGCTTGCCGAACTGCGTGCCGAGTTCGAAAGCCTGGTCCCGGCTTCGATCACAAGCGAGTGGGGACAGGCCGTCTGCAGCCCGACCCGCTTCCTCAGCGTTTTCGCCCGCGCAGCCGATCTTGTCGTGACCGGTGCGTCGGGAGACGACGTGTTTCGCGCCGCCGATGTTGGCAGCCTGGCGCTCGGCATCGGCCGGCCAGTCCTGGTCATCGGAAACAACGTCGAACACCTCCGCGCTAATACGGTCCTGGTTGCCTGGAAGGATACCAGGGAGGCGCGACGGGCGGTGGCGGATGCCTTGCCTTTTCTGGCCAAGGCCAATGAGGTTGTCGTCGCCACGATCGCCGCCGCCAAAGGCGACGACAATGTTCGTGACAGTCTCGCCGATGTCGCTGTCTATCTTGAGCACCATGGCATCATGGCGCAGACGGAACTGATCACCGGTGAAGTCGATGGCGAGCAGTTGTTGACATTCGCACGCTCGATCAATGCCGACATGATCGTCTCAGGCGCCTATGGCCATAGCCGCCTGCGCGAATGGGCGTTTGGTGGCGTCACCCGCACGCTGATCGAAGAGAGCAGCATCAACCGCTTCCTGTCATACTGATGGCGAATATCGTGTCTTCTGGCGTGGACCAACATTCCGTTGCGGCGGCCGCAAGTCCGTATTGGTCGATCACCAGCGAAGATCTCGTGCGAGGTCTGGCAACTTCGCCCACATCGGGCCTGGCTGGGTCGGATGCCGCCTCGCGGCTCATCAAATACGGCGCGAATACGCCGGCCTCGAAGTCAGGCGCGTCGGCGCTTAGCGTGTTCGTTCGCCAGTTCCGTAGCCCGCTTGTCCTGATCCTGATCTTCGCGGCTAGCGTTTCGGCCTTCGTCGGTGCAGGTCAGGAGGCCGCAATCATCGGGGCGATCGTGCTGGCAAGTTGCGTTCTCAGCTTCACCCAGGAGTATGGGGCGTCGCGGGCGACAGAGGCACTTAAACAGCGTATCTCGCGCAAGGCTACCGTGCTGCGAGATGGCGTCGAATCCTCCGTTTCTGCCGAAGAAATCGTGCCGGGCGACCTCATCCGGCTATCGGCCGGAAACCTCATACCTGCCGACTGCGTCATCCTCGAAGCGCGGGATTTCAATGTCAGCGAGGCGGTGCTGACTGGCGAAACCTTCCCCGTCCTGAAGGCGGCGGGGCGATCAGATCCTGATGCGTCCGTCGCCCAACGCAACAATGCGGTGTTTACCGGTACGTCCGTGCGCAGCGGCACGGCGACCGTGCTTGCGGCAGCGACCGGCCGGCGCACCGAATTCGCCTCCATCGCAGCGGCACTGGAGCGACAAATCCCGGAAACGGATTTTGCCCGCGGGATCAGATCGTTTGGCTATCTGATGACCGAGATCATGCTGGCGATTGTCATCATCGTGTTTTTTGCCAATCTGATGCTGCATCGTCCGCTGATAGAATCGCTGTTGTTTTCCCTGGCACTCGCGGTCGGCCTCACACCTGAACTGCTCCCGGCCATTATCAGTGTAACACTTGCTCGTGGCGCCCGCGCCATGGCTGCCAATGGCGTCATCGTGCGCCGTCTCGACGCCATCGAGAATCTGGGCAGCATGGACGTGCTTTGCACCGACAAGACCGGCACGCTGACGGAAGGCGTGATCCACCTTGACGGATGGCTTGATGTCGACGGCAACCCGTCAACCGACATCCTGCTTTGGGCACGTCTCAACGCAACCCTGCACACTGGACTGAAGAACCCGCTGGACGAAGCCATCGCCGGTGCGCCGGGCAAGGGTGCATCATTGGCCGCTTTCACCAAGGTCGACGAGATCCCTTATGATTTCATTCGCAAGCGCCTATCCGTTGTTGTGCGAACCAAGGATGGCGAAGATCTTCTGATCACGAAAGGCGCAGTACAGAACGTCCTCGAAACCTGCAGCTTCGTCGGCACAGCGAAAGGCCTGGAACCTCTCGAAGACACGCACCGCGCGGCGATCGACAAGATGTTTCGACGCTGGAGCGCGGAAGGATATCGCGTTCTGGGGCTAGCGACGCGTCGATTTGAAAGCCACGCTACCTATGGCAGGAAGGACGAGGTCGATCTCGCCTTCGCCGGCTTTCTGCTTTTCCTAGACCCGCCCAAGGAAGGCGTAAAGAGCACGCTTGCCGAACTCGCCCACCGGGGCATCGCCGTGAACGTCATTACGGGCGACAACCGCTACGTTGCAGCCCATCTTGCTCAAGCGGTCGGCTTGCGTAGCGATCGGATCATGACCGGGGAGGATCTGTCGAAGTTGACCAAGAGCGCGCTCTTTGCAGCCGTGCAGGACACTGACCTCTTCGTCGAGATCGACCCCAACCAGAAAGAACGCATTGTCCAGGCCTTGCGGAGCAGGGGCCATGTCGTTGGCTATCTGGGTGACGGCATCAATGATGCGCCCGCGCTCCATGAGGCCGATATTGGGGTCTCCGTCGACACCGCATGCGATGTCGCGCGTGAGGCTGCCGATATCATCCTTCTCAAGCAGGATCTCGGAGTGCTGGTGCGGGGCGTCGACGACGGCCGCAAGACCTTCGCCAACACCATGAAATATATCTCCATCACCACCAGCGCCAATTTCGGCAACATGATAAGTATGGCGGTCGCCTCGCTATTCCTGCCTTTCCTGCCACTTCTGGCAAAGCAGATCCTGCTCAACAATTTCCTTTCCGACGTGCCCTCACTCGCCATCGCAAGTGACAACGTTGACGCAGATCAGCTGCACAGGCCGCGCCACTGGGACATCCGTTTCGTGAGGCGATTCATGATCAGCTTTGGCCTGGTCAGTTCGCTGTTCGATTTCGCAACCTTCGCGTTCCTGCTGCTCTTCGCCCATGCCACAGAGGCTGCATTCCAGACAGCCTGGTTTGTCGAATCGTTGCTGACCGAGCTTGCAATCGTGCTCATCGTTCGTACGCACCGCGCTTTTTGGGCGAGCCGTCCGAGCCCCTTGCTCGCCTGGCTGACACTGGGCGTCGGGTTTGTCGCGATCATGATTCCGTATCTGCCGTTCGCAGACTGGTTCGGTTTCGTGCCCTTGCCGCTGCCTATACTTGCCGGACTTGTCGCTATCACCGCGCTCTATCTATGGGCCTCAGAGGCGACAAAGCGCGGGTTCTTCGGCCAGGAGGAGCCGCAGTCGCACCCGAAGAGGCCGGGGCAACCTATTGGCAGAGCCACCAAGTCTCATTCTGCGTACCCGACATTATAGGCTGGGTGGAGAGGCTTGAAACCATCGTGAAAAGAGCGCCGGCATTTTGCCTTATCGCAGATTGGACAAGGGGCTGCAGGTGCTGCTCGTTCATCCAGGCGGCCCATTCTGGCAAAAGCGAGATCTTGGGGCCTGGTCGATTGCAAGGGCGAGTATAATCCTAGCGGGGACGGCGCGGCGCGAGTTCACCGAAGAGACAGGCTGGGAGCTCAAGGGCCCACTGCTGAATTTGGGTGAGTAGCGCCAGCGAGAAGGCAAACCCAGCGCTCGAGGGTGATTTCGACACCGCGATGATGCGCAGCAATCTGTCTGCTATGGAGTGGCCACCACGCAGTGGCCGGGGACAATTGTTTGTCGACGTCGACCGCGGTGAATGGCTGGATCTAGCCTTGGCCCGGGACAAGTTGGTAGTCGGCCAACGGCGTTTTCTCGACCGCCTTGTCGCTTCAGCTCAGAGCCCAAGCCCTCCCGTTTAGCCTCAGGGATTAGCAACGACGCCTGCTGTTGATCGAGATCAATGATTGCGGCCGCCGACATGACAATGATGGTCGCTAGGCAGGAGTGATCAGCATGACATTTCTCGATTATCTGGTTTCAGTCGACGCCAGGACCGCCCTGATGGGCCGCATGATGCAGAAGCTTGGCGTCGACAAACAATTGAAATCGGTGCCGGATCATGCCGCCGTCACCAACCGGGCAGTGGACCGATGCCGCTCGTGTGGGCATCAGGACGAATGCTCGACCTGGCTCGACGAACACCAGCAAGCCGATAATCCGCCAGACTATTGCCGCAACCGTGATCTTATCGCACGGCTGCAACACGCCGCCGGTCAACGTTAGAACCGTCGACGCCTCGAGCTGGATGGAGGGTCACTCAACCTCTGGAAAGACCGTACGTCTTGGAGGTCCAGCGCAACCGGATGCGTAGGCTCCGGACTCCATGGATCGCCCTGGCGGGCTTGATAGCACGGACCTCTTCAGCTGGTGGCCACATCTTCAGGCGAGCATCCAAACCCGTTTGGCATGGTAATCGGCTGGTGATGTTCTCATTCTCGACAATTCGCTGTCGAGCGAGATTGATCGTGGACCCGCGGCTTGCAGTGGCAAGTTCGTCGGGATCGTCCCGCCGCTACGAAACAAGCACCACGGACAACGGATCGGCGCAGAAGAGACCATCCCTGACAGCCTTTACGCCGGCAACGTTTTCGGCTGCCACAAAGGCTGCCTGGCGCTCACGTTCGTCGAAGATGACACCGCTCAATATCACCACGCCCTTGTTCACCATCACGTGGATCAGGTCTTTGCCGGTCCATTTGTGCTTTGCAAGCTCGCCAGCGACGTTGTGGCGAATCTGCTCGTCATCGATGACCGAACGGCCTGCATCCGGAAGGACGCTGAGCAATGCCCGCAGCAGATCAGAACGGGTGATGATGCCGACGACTTTCCCGGCATCGATGACCGGAATGCGTTTGACGTGATGTTGCGTCATGAGTTCGACGACCTCGGCGAGCGACGCGGCGGGAGACGCCGTGACGACATCGCTGGACATCACCTCCTCGATCCGTCGACCATTGGCGTGGACATATTCGTCGGCGGCCTTTCCAGGACTGACGAGAAACTCTAGCCAGCGCGAGCGCTTTTGCTCGGTGTCCAGTTCTCCTCGTCGCAGGAAATCGCCCTCGCTGACAATCCCCACCAGCGTGCCGTCGCCGCGAACAACAGGCAGGCCGCTGATCTTATTGGACAGCATCAGCCCGGCCACCTCGGCGATCGAGGCGGACGGGTCCGTGCAGATGACTGGCTTGCTCATGATGGCTTCGGCTTGCATGCTCGCTCCCCGGAGATATTTCATTCCCGGCTTCTTAGATGCCGCATGAGCGAAGGGCCTTGATTTGAATCATTTTGCCCTCGAGACAAATGACCCAAGCTGGGGCTGCAAATAACCAGGCGCGTGCCCGTCAACCAGCGATCGCGGTCTTAGCGACGTTCACGCCAAGTTCGTAGACAAGCAGTCCACCATAATAGGCCGTCGCCGTGACCAGAATTGCTCCGCCAATTTCGACCAGAGGAATAGCAATGGTCAGTAGCCGCAGTTCACGATTCCGCACCCAAAGGCCGAGCCTCACTAGGCCCCAGATCAGAAACGCGAACGCTGTGATACCTCCCAGGCTCTCGTGGATCTCCGCTATGTCACTGCTGAAGCCGGCGGCTTCAGCATGATCGAGTGCCATTCCCCCATAGAACCAGGTTCCAATCGCGAACGCCCCGGCTGCGAGAGCGATAAAGGTCGATACCGTCCCCACGCCAGAACGCTTGGTCACCGCGTTGCCGCGAGCGAGCACCACAAGGTCGATCGCCGCCAAAGTGTAGATGAGGACAATGGGAAAATGCACGAGCATGGGATGGATATGCTGGACTGGGATCATGACAAGGAAAATCTCCGGAGTGGCCAAGGGATGGCGCAGATAGAGGGGGTAAGTTTGGCGATAGCGCAATTGATCAGCGGACGCCCAGCTCAAGGGCTGGGCATAAGCTTTTCGGTATCAGTCGTCGTCCCCCTGGCCGTCCTCGTCAGTGCTGCTGAAAACGGCCTTACTGGAAGTGTGACTGTCGTCGCATTCGTGGTCATCGCCAACGCCCTTGATCGCCTTGGGACCGGTGGCATCCTGCATGGGGATGGCCTCCAGATCGATTGGGCCGGCAGGGGCAATTGAGGATGAGGATGACGCTGCGCATGAACCTTCTTCAGATTCAGCGGCTGCCGGCAGGGCAAAGGTCGAGAAGCATCCGAGTGCTGCGAGTAAGAACAGGGAATTGCGCATGGTTTCGACATCCTTTTCTCTGCGCGGCCATGATTGGCCGCGAGGATGCCGTGATAGCGAGCCTTTGCTTGCCGGCAGCTGTGGATGGTTGACAGCAAATTGAAAGCTTCGACGTGCGACATGCCTCCCTCATGATGGTCAAACTAAAGAGCCTCGCAATCCTGGGCCTGGCCGGGCTTGTCCTGGCCCAGCCACTTGCCGCGCGGGCTGACGAGGACGACGATGGCGATCATGACAGGGCGCGGGATCTCTACGAACACGGTGAGATAAAAGGCCTTTCCAATATCCTCGATATTGTTCGCGCGCAGGCTCCAGGCGACATCGTCGCGGTTGACCTCCTCCGCAAGGCCAACAAATGGGTCTATCGATTCCAGGTCGTCGGCGCCGATGGCCGGCGAAAGACTGTCGATGTTGACGCCGGTGCCGGTGTCATCATGCGCGAAAGGGAGGGGGACTGATGAAGATCCTCCTTGCCGAGGACGAGCCCCGTATCGCCGCCGATATCGCTACAGCCCTTAAGGCATCCGGTCTGGCGGTTGATATCGTTCGCGATGGAGAGGCTGCCTGGTTCGCAGGCGATGTGGAGAACTACGATGCTGCGATCCTGGACCTCGGGTTGCCGAAGCTCGATGGTCTCACTGTCTTGAAGCGCTGGCGGGCCAATGAGCGCAGGTTTCCGGTTCTCATCCTGACGGCAAGAGGTACGTGGACCGAACGCGTGGACGGTATCAATTCCGGTGCTGACGACTATCTTCCCAAACCCTTTGAGATGGAAGAACTGCTCGCCCGATTGCGGGCGATCCTGCGTCGTTCGGCCGGGCAGGCCGCACCCGTTCTGAGGTCCGGGCCGTTGCTTCTGGATACGCGCCAGATGCGTATTTCGCTCCGTGGCGTCCCCATTTCTCTTTCGCCGCTGGAATACCGGCTCCTGGCGTTTCTGATGCATCATGCTGGTCGGGTGGTGGCGCCCACCGAACTTGCTGAGCATCTCTACGATTCAGGGAACGACCGCGATCCGAACACGATCGAGGTGATCGTCGCGCGCTTGCGTCGCAAGCTCGGGAGTGGCGCCATCGAAACGCGGCGCGGCTTCGGGTATCTGATGCCCGATGATCCCGCCTGATGGGCGGCTCGATCCGCTTCAGGCTGTGGCTGGCGGCAACGATCTCGATTCTTGTCGCGCTCGCCATAGCCGGCGCCGGCTTGCGCTATCTGTTTGAACTTCACGTCGAGCGGCGCGTTGTGGGCGAGCTGACGGTCGATCTCAATGAGTTGATCGGCGCAACGACCTTCACAAGCAACGGCCAACTGGTGTTAGCCCCGGTGCTCACCGACCCGCGCTTCGCCAATCCGCTGTCCGGTTATTACTGGCAGGTCGAAGACATCGCTACCGGCGGTCTCCAGCGCTCACGATCTTTGTGGGACGCCAAGCTGGTCCTGCCTGCCCGCAGCGCAACGGGTGAGATGCGAACGGTCGAGGAGTTCACGGGACCTGGCGGAGAACTCAGCATTGCGGTCGAGCGTACAATCATCGACGCCGGAGGTCGGTCCTTTCGCGCAGTCGTGGCGGAGGATCATCGAACCATCGAGGCGTCTGTAAGCGAGTATGTTCGCGATCTTGCTCCGGCTCTCTTGATGCTCGCCGCAGTTCTCATGGCCGCGTTTTTCATCCAGATCACGATCGGTCTCGCACCTCTGGAGACCTTGCGGGCCGCCGTCGGAAGCGTGATTGCGCAGCGAACGACACGGCTCGATGTGGTGGCACCGAGCGAAGTGCAGCCGCTCGCTGACGAAATCAATCGTCTTCTCAATGCCCAGGAGAAGGCTCTTGCTCGGGCCCGTTCGCGCGCCACCGATCTGGCGCACGGCCTCAAGACGCCGCTCCAGGTCCTGTCGGCTGACATCCGTGCCTTGCGCAAGAAAGGCGAGACGGATCTGGCCGACGAGATCGAGAAGAGCACAGAAGCGATCCGGCGCCATGTCGAGCGGGAGCTCGCGCGCGCCCGCCTCGCGCCCGGCGTTTCCGGCGAGGCATCCTGCCGGGTATCGCAGGTCGCGGCCGGCGTCATTGCCGTCGTCAAGCGCACGCCAAGCGGCAAGCAGCTTTCATTCAAGATGACCGTCCCGGAGGATCTGACAGCGCCGATGGATGAAGGCGACTTGTCGGAAATCCTCGGCAATCTGGTCGAAAACGCCGCGCGCTACGCAAAGTCGTCAGTGCGTGTCGATGCATCCTCCACCGCTGACGAGGTAATCGTCACTGTCGCCGATGATGGTCCTGGCATACCGGATGCCGATCGGGAGACCGCTCTGTCCCGTGGTGTCCAGCTCGACAGCAAGGGCGGCAGCAGCGGGCTTGGCCTGGCCATCGTATCCGATATCGTCGAAGCCTATGGCGGACGCCTTGCCATGGCCAACGCCGATCCGGGTCTGTTTATGGCCATTTCCTTGCGACGACACAGTTGAGCGTCCTTCAGACGAAACCCGGGAAGTAGTCGACCCTTATCTTCGAGCGACGCACGCCCATGGCCAGCAGCTTCTTGCGCAGCGCCTTGACCATCGCCTGCGGGCCGGAAATGTAGAAAATCCGCTCGAGGTGGTCCGGTATAGCCAGACGGATCAGGCGCTCGTCGATGTAGCCAGGATACTGGCCACGCTCGCCACCTCGCGCGACGGCGTGGAACGTTCGGATGCCGAGTTCGCGTTTTGCGGCACCGAGCACGTCACGGTAGGCAATGTCCTGCTGCCCCTCGGTTCCGTAGAGGATGACGATCGGCCGCCGCTCATTGCGGTCGAGTAGGTATTGCAGCATCGAGCGGAATGGCGTGATCCCGATGCCCCCGGCCAGGAAAGCGATCTTGATTTCACGCCGGGCGGGCAACGTGAAATTGCCGGCCAGTTGCGCGGCGTGAATCGTGCTGCCTGGCTTCATGGCCATCAATTCGCGCTTGAAGGCGCTTGATTGCGGATAGAACTTGACGCCGAGGCGGACCGTTTCCTCCGTCGGCGCCGAGGCGACCGTGAAATACCGGCGGTTGCCGCGATTGTCGGCACGATGGAGACCAAGCGTCCATTCGAGATACTGACCGGCCTCGAAGGCGAGCTTGCGCGGCGAGCGGAAGATGAAGTCAAAGCTGTCGACGGCCGACTGCTCGATGCGTTCAAGAGTCAGCACGAAGCGTCCCTTGGGGCCTGCCGCATAGGCAAACAGGTTGCCGGCAAGCAGCGCCAGTTCCGGCGTGAAATAGAACGAGCCGAGATGAATGGCGGGAGCAAACAGAAAGCCGACGATCGCGGCAAAGGCGATACGCGGCCAACGCATCGTCGGCGCGGTCAGCGGCTCGGTCAGCATCACGAAGGCAAAGAACAGCAGGGGCGAGGAACTCAGTGTCTGCGTGAGCGCCGTCCAATACTGGTCCGGATCGGTCGTTGCCAGGATGGTCGCCAGCGCCGCGACAAGGAAGGTCGAGACAAGGTCAAGCCGGCGCAGTTTGCGGACAATGAGCATACCGCCGACGAGCACGAGCGGAAGCAATGGCAGATTGCCGCCCACCCACCAGGTGGCTGGTTGGTCGAGCAGCAGCGCGGACAGCGCCACGCCCAGCGCAGCCGGGTTGAAAAGGTGCTTTCGGCCGATGGCGAGAATGAATTTCGATGAAATCGCCCAGACGGACGCGAATGCCACCGCTGCGATCCCCTTTGTGTCCGTGACCGCCACCGGATCGAGGATAAGCGCCAGGATGAGCGCGGTGATGTAGGCGGACTCGTTGTTGGCCGGGACCGCGAAGACACGCGCAAAGGCCTTGTTGGTGATCCAGCAGGCGGCCAGCGCAAGAGCCGTCGTGAAGCCAAGCGCAATGGGGTCATGTGGCACCAGCTTGGCGAAGCCGAGCACGAACGCTGCGCCGACAAGCGTCATCAGATAGTAGAGGACCAGCCTGTACATGGTCAGGTGATCGAGAAATCGGTCGATGGTCTTGATCATGGCAGGCAAAGGGCTCCGAACCCGGCTGTCGGGGTGGCGCGGCCACTGGCGTCGACGAGATATCCCTCCAGGCCAGGGGTCTGCTCGATGAAGAAAATGCCGTCCCGACCCATGGCGAAGGCCGCGGTGGCGAAACGATCGGCTTCGAGCACATCGGCGCCGATCACGGTCAGGCTGACGATGTCCTGGATTGGATTACCAATCCCGTGCGGGTTGTAGATGTGTTGGCCGCGGACATAGGTGCCTGAGGTCGCGACGCCGCGATCGCGGGGATAGACGACCTTTACGATCTCGTGAGCATTGAAGGGATTGCGGATACCGACGCTCCAATCCTGACCCGAAGCATTCTTGCCGCAGGACTGGATATCGCCGCCCGCCTCGATGAAGAAATCGCTGATGCCGGCCCGTTGAACGATGCCTGCCGCATTGCGGATTGCCCAGCCCTTGACGATGCCGGAAGGATCGAGCGATCCGTCGGGCTTGCGAATATCGAAGTATCCGTCCGTCTCGTCTTTCGTCTGTCTGGCGAGAGCGAGCACTTCCATCATCTCGCCGCTCCAGTCGGCGACCGGAACGTCGCCGCGGTTGATGGCCGCGATCTCGCTGTCGGCCCGGTATGTGCTGAAGCGCCGGTCGATATTCTCGAAATAGCCAAAGACCCTGTCGATCAGCTCCCCGGTCGAGGCGCCACCGATGTCGACCGTTATGGGCATGCCCATCAAAATTCGCGTGTCGCGCATGGACCTACGACGTCGCTTTCTTCAGCGCGCCGCGCAGCGACTGGATGAAAGCCCTGCTGGTCAGGGTCGCGCCCGAAATAATGTCGACATTGGCGCTTTGGGCGCTGATCGCTTCGTCGCGCAGCATGGGCAGCGCTTGCCTGTTGATATTGATGGAGGTGCGGCGGTCGGATGGGTATTTCAATACCTTCAGCGCCTTAAGCTGCCCGCCCTGTATCAGGGCCTGAATCTGGATGATGCCGTAGTAGGCATCGGCCGTAGGGCCGGTGTAGACGCCGTCGGCATAGATCTTCATGTCGACCCGGACGACACGTGCTGGCGCATCCCGATATGCTGGCCTCGGCTGCGGGACTGGTATGTAGACGGCGGGAGTGACGGCAAATGAAGGTACCGATGGCGCAGGATCGGAGGCAGCCGGCGCCACTGGCTGCGCCAGCAGCGCTCGCGAGGGTTGTGGGGTCACCGGAACCACTGTCTGCTTGACCGGATCATCTGTTCGTTCGGCGGGCACTGCTATGCCAGCCGTCGTTTCCGGGGCAATCGGGAACCTTGTTCTGAACCGGGGGTCGAGGGGCGCCGGCAAGGTCGCCGCAAACGGGGCCGGCTCTTTTGGCTGCGCTGAAGGCGCTTCGGCTGCGTCGGCCGGCAGCGCTTCGCCGAGCATATCGTTTGCAGGGTCCTTGCCGGCCTGATCCCAGACATAAGCGCCCGACGCGGCGATCACGAAAAGTGACAAGGCAATCTGTTTCATCGGAGGTGTTTCCACGTTGACTCTCGCAGGGCGGCCTATCTGCTCTCCGGAGGCAATATCCCACGACCAAGCTGACAACTGGCTGTCAGCCGAGTTCAAGCTGCGAGTGCCCGGCAAAGCTCATGGACGACATCAAGTCGATTTGTCATAGATCAAGATATCCACATAAAGCCTGAGCTAAGAGGGCTCTCTCAAACAAGGTAGCTGCCTATGGCTGTTGTCAAAGAGCCGGCCGGATACACCGGAACCCAGATATTGCTGCATTGGACCATCGCGGTGCTGATCGTCCTGCAGCTTGTAATCGGTGAGGACATCAAGCCGGCTTACCGGGCGTTCTCGCGCGGCACCGAGCCGGCAGCTGGCGACATCTTAAACGCGAATATTCATGTCTATGTCGGTTTGGCAGTTCTGGTACTGGCGATCTGGCGGCTTGCGGTCCGTCTCAAGGTTGGTGTGCCGGCAGCACCGTCGGAAGAAAGCGCACTGTTAAAGGGGATCGCCGCTGCCGCCCATTTCCTGCTCTACCTGTTCATTTTCGGGATGCCAATTACCGGAGCGCTGGCATGGTACTTCAACATTCGAGCAATGGGTGAGATACACGAACTCGCCAAGCCAGTGATCATCATCGTTGTAGGCCTTCATGCCGTAGCGGCGCTGTGGCAGCATTTCTTCGTAAAATCGGATGTGCTCGTCAGAATGCTCCGGCCTGCTGGACGGCGCGCGCGGTGATGCCATGAGCCGCCTGCACAGTGAAAACCATCTCGTATCGCGCGTCGGCTGGCTGCGCGCCGCCGTGCTGGGCGCCAATGACGGAATCGTGTCGACGGCCAGCCTGATCGTTGGTGTGGCGGCGGCCAATGCCGCGGCCTCAAATGTTCTGGTGGCCGGCGTGGCCGGACTGGTCGCCGGCGCGATGTCGATGGCGGCCGGAGAGTATGTTTCGGTCAGTTCGCAGTCCGACACCGAACAAGCTGACCTTGCGCGTGAGAAGGGCGAGTTGGCCACGCAGCCAGATTTCGAGCGTCACGAACTTGCGGAGATCTATGTCAGACGAGGCGTCGAGCCAACCCTGGCCTTGCAGGTCGCCGACCAATTGATGGCGAAGGACGCGCTCGGCGCCCACGCACGTGACGAACTTGGTATCTCCGAGGTGACCACGGCGAGGCCGATCCAGGCCGCTCTGACCTCGGCTGCCGCATTTTCGGTTGGCGCAGCCATGCCTTTGGCGATGGTGCTTATTTCGCCGGCCGCCTGGCTTGCCACAACGGTGTCTGTCGCCTCCCTCCTGTTCCTGGCGGTTCTGGGTGCCATCGGGGCCAAAGCCGGCGGCGCCAATGTGCTGAGGGCAATGGTTCGTGTCACCTTCTGGGGCGCGCTGGCAATGGCTCTGACCGCCGGTATCGGCGCCGCCGTTGGTATTGCCATCTGACCGGCCTAGTTATTTCGATCTCGCTGTGTGGCTTGGGCTAGCGCTTCAGCACCAGCGCTCAGATCATTACATGGTCAGTGTGCGAGGCGCAGTGGAACCTGTTCGTGAAGCGAAGTGGCTCGGGATCGAAGTGGGCCAGATCAGTCGGGGTCCCAACGTCAGCAGCCTCATTGTGCTACAAGGAAGGAATTGACGGCCTCGCAGATGTCTCCAATTGCGCTGGGCACGGCTCAAGCCCGCCTCCAACGACGCTTTGGGCTCGCCACGATTAGTTCCTGGCTGATGATCTCACCGTTTGGACCGACAACTATTGTCAACTCACGATCATGAGAACGGAAGGCCAAACGGTGTTTGCCATCGTCCTCACCAACCCCTCGCTCAACCCGCCCTTTGATGCCGCCACGCTGGATCTGCCTTATGAAATACTCAACAGAGAACTTCATCGCTTTGGCGGCAGCCGCGGCATCGATCTCGGGCGCAGCATCCGCCCATTTAACCGAGATCATTCAGACCTCCACACGCAATCTCTGGCAGCGTCTTGTTCTGCATAATTCTCAACCTGCTGATTGCCCTCGGCCAACTGGCAAGGTGAATCCGCTCACCGCAGTTCTGCGTCCATTAGCATCGCGATAGATTCTAAACGACGGCCTTCCATCAAACTGCTAGCTCCAGTTTATGGCATCCCATCGGATGTTCTTTGCTCTAACGCAAGCGTCCTCGTCGCCGTGCTCGCCCCGACGGATTTCGGCCTGGACGGGCGGCTTTGCCCAGGGACGTTGTGGACTGTGGTGATTGCCTTTGGACGACTGATTAAAGCGCTCCCAAGCTGCTCTGGCCATCCTCGCGGCAATTGCTCTACGAAGGCTTGGTCTTGTCGGTCAAGCAGTTGCGATTGCGGAGATCGTTCCCTGCTCAGGCGTAATCGCGCTTGTCAGCGTCCTCACTGCTCTTGCACCGGAATGGCACCCGAAATCCCACAGGGCGATCACTAACCCGAGTAAGACGCGGATCGACCCCAGTTTGCGCGAACGCAAAGAACTATTGGGGCATGTCGGATAGCTTCTCGTAATCGACGTTCGACGACTTTGACCTGATGTGTTCGCGCGCTGCCCGAGGGGGATACGATTGCGCTTCTGCCGTACGATGCGGGATTGCTAAAGCGGTCGCACGTCGAAGCAAACAAAGGATTGCGAGGCAAATGCGAAGCGCTTTGACGGACGCCTCAGCGACCGGGAGTTCAAGGAAGTGACATGAACATGCAATTCGAGATAGGGATGGAAGACGCGATCAACGGATGCCCAAGCCTCGTATTCAGCACTGAAGCGGCGAGCGGCCCAAAGGCAGAGAAGACATGGCTGCCCATGCTCATCGCTGGGCTCGCCCCAATCGTGTTGGGTGCCACAGCGGTGATGGCCCTTGTGTAGAATGTCTGCTGCTCCGATTTGGCGAATGAGTTCTGACATGTCCCATGATCGCAGATGTTTTCATTGTATAGCTGTCTGGCGATGATCAACTCGGCTCTTTCGCGCTGGACCATGGCGTACTTCGCCTCGGCACTGGTGTCTTTGGTCGCCGCTCAGATGCTGATGATGGCCGGCTACGGTTTTCCGACTGTTGCCTTGGAAGCCCCAGAGACGCTTATGATCGTCCACATGATCACAATAGGCTGGCTTAGCCTTCTGATGTGCGGAGCCTTGTTCCAGTTTGTCCCGGTGCTCGTTGCGCGGCCACTTCGCTGCGAGTCTCTGGCCTTGCCGGCGCTGCTGTGCCTGATTGTCGGTCTGACTTGCCTGGTCACCGGATTCTTGCGCCTATCAGGAGCAATTGACGTTGATGTTCCTGCGCTTGCGTTTGCCGGGCTTCTCCTTCCGGCTGGCTTCGGATTGGTGGGATGGGCGCTCGCACGTACGTTATGGGATGTCCGACCATCCAGACTGCCACTGCCCGCGCGCTTCGTTGCGGGAGGGCTTGCCAGCATCGCAGTCACCAGCGTCTTGGGTGCCTCCTTTGCATTCTCGCTCTCCGGCGAGGTGCTAGGTGGGATTGGCATAGATGTGCAAGCGGCTCTTCCCACTCACGTGATGGTAGGCCTTGGCGGCTGGCTCGGCTTCACGGCCGTTGGTGTGAGTTACCGCTTGCTGCCAATGTTTATGCTTTCCCCGGACAGCGAACGCACCACGGGTTATCTGGTCTTGTGGGCCGGCGCTACCGCCCTGCTTCTTATTGTGTCGTCAGAGCCTTTGACACGTCTTTCCGGAGAGATAATGCTGCCTGCCGTTCTCGCTTGCTTACTCGCGTCCGCCGCGACGGTGTTCTATGCCATCGATCTCGTTTTCTTCTATCGCAGCCGCAAGCGACGCAAGATCGAATTGAACAGCAGTTCGGCGATCGGCGCCTTCTCCGCCCTTTATCTGTCGGTTGTGCTTCTCCTCGCTCTGCTGGCGACGGGAACGCTTGCGCAGCATGCAGGCGCAGTTGTCTATCTCGTTGCTTTCGGTTGGCTAACAGGGCTGGGGCTTTCGCAACTCTACAAGATCGTGCCGTTCCTAACCTGGCTCGAATGCTACGGACCGGTGATGGGCAGGAAGCCAACGCCGCGCGTCCAGGATCTTGTCGTCGAAACGCGCGGCAAGGTGAGTTTCGCACTCTTCTACGCCGGCGTGCTGGTCGGGACTGGGGCGCTTCTGACCGAGGTGCCGGGTCTGTTCCGCATGGCTACGGCTGTGACCTTAGCTGCTACGATAGCGATCGTCGCGGAACTCGTTCTTGCGCGCCGCCTTGCCAATGTTACCGCAGCCTTGCGCCTGCCCGAGGGAGCATCGCGCCCGCGCCTTTTCCTGCCCTCCTGGCGCCCATTATAGAGGAAACCCGAATGAGTGCCCCGCATTACGACCTCGACGTTCGGCCGATCCTTCGCGAAGGTGGCGAGCCCTTCAGTGCCATCATGGAAGCGGTGGCCGCACTCGGCCCGGGTCAAAGCCTGCGCTTGCTTGTGTCCTTTAAGCCCATTCCCTTGTTTCAGGTGCTTGGCGCGCGAGGCTTCGAGCCCTCGGCCAAAGAAATTGGCAATGGTGACTGGGAAGTTGTCTTCACGCCGGTTGGGGCAGCACAGCAGGTAGGGGAACCGTCGGAACGATCAGCAAGCACCGACGACATGCCACGCGACTGGCCAGAACCAATCATGGAGCTCGACAATCGCGATCTCGAGCCGCCGGAACCGATGGTCAGAACGCTGCAAGCGGTCAAGACCTTGGCACTTGGTCAGACGATGGCAGTGCTGCTGCCGCGCGAACCAGTTTTTTTATTCGATGAGTTGCAGGTACGTGGGCATCGCTGGCGCGGCACCTTCGAGCCGCAAGGGCACTATCGCATAGTCATCCGCTCTGGTGGGTCAGGAGGGCGAGTATCATGAACGGAGCGGAAGGCCAGGCACTAGCGGTTGGCATACGTGAATCCCTGCGCATGGTCATTGATCCGGAGCTTGGAGAAAATGTCGTCGATCTCGGATTGATCTACCAAGTTTCGGTGGAACAGGATGGGATAGCGCATATCGAAATGACGACCACGGCCCGTGCTTGTCCCGCGACGGGATACCTCAAGGATGCAGTCCGCTCGGCCGCCTGGATAGTACCTGGGATCCATTGGGTAGACATCCGGCTCACATATGATCCACCATGGGCACCTGATATGATGAATACAGACGCCAAGTGCCGTCTTGGCCTGACCGCAACGTGACCCATTGCATGACAGCATGGCTGCAAGGCAACGCCTCGTCATAGACGGTGCGCCGCTCTGGAAACGTCGTTGATTTACGACGGTCAAATGCGCTCCACGGCGTTGTGAAGACATCGGTCCTGATCGTCTTCATGGTTGAAAGGTGTGCGCGATTTCTGACCCGGACCCTTGCTACGGAGTTCCCGCAACCAGCGGCGCATATGCTTGCCTTGCAAGGCCGGGCCTTGCAGTGGCGCGTTTCACTTGTGGGCTTACGCTGTTCGGCCACGGCGAAGCGCGCTCGCTTTCCCGACCGTCGGAATGTTTATGACACGGGCGCTTAGCATCGGCTCAGAGTTTCCTGTTGGGGTGGCATGCCTACTCCTATGGACCAAGCAGCCTGCGCCCGCCCTCGGTGTCCAAAACGCATCTCAGCGTTGCTTGGGAAGGGGGCACACGCGGGAGGGCGCTTCCTCTTTGTCTCAGCGCAACGATCATCTGGAACAGCGGTTGCAAGATATTGCTTCCTAAACCTGGACGACGCGCATGAAGACCCGACTTCGCGACGATGCAACGATGGACGAAATAATGCTCAGGTGGCCGGCAACCATCGGAGTGGTTCTCCAGTATCGCCTGCTTTGCGTCGGCTGCCCGGTTGCCTCGTTCCACACCATTTCCGAAGCGGCGCGTGAGCACGGGATAGGCGAGGAATCACTGCGTGTCGATCTGAACGCCGCGATCGAGCGAACCGGAGCGGACTAGTTGTTCCCAGTCCGTCCTTCGGCCAGCAAAAGCAGGCGGTGAGGTTCCACCACGGTCACCTTTTCGCGGCCACTTTTAACGAGCCCCTTTTCCTCCCAAGATGAGAGCAGCCGACTCACCGTGTGCAGCGTCGTTCCTGTCATCTCGGCGATGTCCTGCCGTGATATCGGGAAATCAATCATGATTCCCTCATCGGTTTGCCGACCGGTCTGCTTGATTAACTTGAGCAGCGCATGGGCGACGCGCTGATCCACCTGTTCGGTGGACATCTCGATCACGCGCGTGTGAGCGTCCTGCAGCCTGCTGCCAACGGTTTTATAGGTATTGGCGCCAAAACTTGGGAAGGAATCCGCGAACTTGAGCCAAAGATGACCTGGCCATGCAAGAGCCACGCAATCGACGGCAGCAATTGCGCTGGCCGGATAGGTGCTGCGACCCAACGCGTGGGCAATCCCCATCAGTTCACCAGGACTAATGTAGCGCACGGTCACTTCTTGGCCGTCTGGCGTTGTCTTAACGACACGCACATGTCCGTCGAGCAACAAGAAGAAGGAGTGGGCTTCCTGCTCTTGCTCGAAGATAGGTTGATCCTTGACAACCCGCAACGATCGCGCTTGGCCGATCATGTAATCAAGATCCGTCGGGGTCATGCCCTGGAAGGCCGATAGCCCGGAGATCAACGACCGATCCAGACGGCTCAAGGGCAATTCCTCTTCCAAGATCTTGCAATGGGCATCAGCAAATCCGTGTCTCTGTCGAGCACACAATGTCATGGGTTCCCGACGGACGGCAAGGGGCACCAAGCCCGGCCTTTTCCTTCGACCTTGTTTGCGTTGCATCAAAGTTCGCATGCTGAAGTCAGTCTAAAAGCTCCCCAACGGCGAACCCGTCAAATATGAAATCACAGAAAGGTAAAATCATGAGATACGCAGTCACCATCGCCACCGCGCTCGCCGCCGCATCGCTAATGAGCGGAGCTGCTCAAGCCGCCGATCACCAGATCCAGATGCTCAACAAAGGTGAGAAAGGCGTAATGGTCTTTCAACCGGACTTTGTCCAGGCAGCGCCTGGTGACACCATCACGTTCGTGCCAACCGACAAGGGCCACGATGCCGAAACGATCAACGGCATGATCCCCGACGGCGCGAAGACTTTCAAGGGCAAGCCGGGCGAACAAATCACCGTTACACTCGACAAGGAAGGTATCTATGGCGTGAAGTGCGCGCCTCATTATGGGATGGGCATGGTGGCGTTGATCGTGGTCGGCAAGCCGGTCAATCTGGCGCAGGCAGCGGCGGTTAAGCAGTCCGGGAAGGCGAAGAAAGTGTTCGAGACGCTGTTGGGTGCAATTCCAGCAGGCAACTGAAGGTGGGGCAATTCTTGTTCAGAGACCTAAAGGACCTGCGGGCGGACGTTAGTCCGCCTATGGTTCCCTTTTGAAATGCATCCGATGGCAATCCCACGCACACGACCCGGCACTTATCCGGCGGTTCTCTCCTACGGTTTCCGGCCGTTCTTCCTGCTCGGCTCGCTGTATGCCGGAGGGGCGATCCTGCTCTGGCTGCCGTTGTTTTACGGTCGTATCGAAACCTCAAGCGCCTTCTTGCCGGTAGACTGGCATGTCCACGAGATGCTGTTTGGCTATCTCGCGGCGATCGTCACGGGTTTCTTGCTGACCGCGATCCCGAATTGGACCGGACGACTGCCGGTGCAAGGCCTGCCTTTGCTGGCACTCGTCCTGTTGTGGCTTGCGGGGCGGTTCGCCGTGTTCTTTTCGGCGCAGACCGGCTGGCTCGTTGGAGCCGCAATCGACTGCGCCTTCCTTGTGGCTGTCGCGGTCGCCGCCGCGACTGAAATCATCGCGGGTCGGAACTGGCGGAACCTCAAGGTGCTGTTGCCGGTCGCCGTACTTTTGGTGGCCAATGTGATGTTTCATGTCGAAGCGCACAACCATGCAGTCTCGGACATCAGCCGCCGGCTCGGACTCGGGGCTGCCGTCGTTCTGATCATGATCATAGGCGGACGTATCGTTCCCAGTTTCACCCGCAATTGGTTGGTACGCGAAAATCAGGGACGCCTGCCGGCCCCGTTCAGCCAATTCGACATCGCAGCGATCGCACTGTCGGCGACCGCGTTGGCGGCCTGGGCATTCTTTCCCGAAAGCAGCGCGACAGGCGCGATGCTGATCGTCGGGGCGGCCTTCAACGCTATCCGGCTTGTGCGCTGGGCGGGTGATCGCACGTTTCGTGATCCGCTGGTGCTGATCCTGCACGTCGCGTTTGCCTTCGTGCCGATCGGTCTCCTGCTCGCCGGACTTGCCGTCGTCGTGCCGGAGACAGTCCCTTCGGCGGCGGGCATTCACGCGTTCAGCGTAGGAGCGGTGGCATGCATGACGCTCGCCGTCATGACCCGAGCCACGCTTGGGCATACAGGGCGCGAATTGCGGGCGACCATTGGCACACGCGTGGTCTTTGTCGCGATCGTGCTTGCGGCCGTCCTGCGCATCGGCGCCGCGTTCCTACCTGCGCAAGCAATGCTTCTCCACATGTCGGCGACGTTGTGGGTGGCGGCCTTCCTCGGATATGTGGCCCTGTTTGGCGGCATGCTCGTTCGGCCCAAATTACGTGCGCGGCAGCCGAACAAGGCGCCTTCTTGACGCGCGAGACCTGGACCGCGCCGTATCGAAGCAAACGGAATGCCGTCGACATCGCTTGGTATGACGAATCCGGAATTTGTATCACGTTGGAGCAGCGCAATTGGCGAATTTCGGTGTTGAACCCACACTGATCGCGCCAACAATCATAGCGGCTGTTCGTCGAGATATCTCAAAGTAGCCAAGCGCTTAATGGCAGTCGTTGCCAGCATTTGAGCTCGGTCGCGGTCGGCCTGGAGGGGAAGGGTTTCCCCCGCGTTGAGGTAGGATTCGGCCAGCAGCTCGCAGAGAGCATCCAAGGATTCCGGCGATCGGTCGCTGATAGACGTGTTCGTTCCAAACGGACTGGCCGTGAGTTGTTGCGCAAGTTTTCGTGCCTCTGCCGCCAGACCGCTAAGCACGGTCTCGTCATGTTCCCCGCGAAGCGCCGCAAATGCTCTCAGTCGGATCGCGACCTGTTCTTCCATGGTTGCAAGGTCGCCAGCGCTGGCAAATGTCGCGTCGGCCTCACGACGCGAAGAGAATGCAAGCCGGCGTTCGACCCGCAGAACACGGGCATGTTCCAACTCCTCTCTGGCCATCTGCTCGGCAGCGGAGCGGATCTCCGTTGAAGGTGCGTTCGAAGCTACGTAGGACCAAAAGGCAAAAGCGCGCTCTTCGTTTCTCACTGCCATCGCAAACGAATGGTAGGGGTCCACAAGTTCCGGCGAGACCACGGCCGTGTTCTCGTCATCGAAAACACCTTTCGGCGTCCATCGGAGCTGCCTCAGATCCGGATCATTGCCACTGGATTGCCGGGACCAGCGAGTGACGTTTTCGATATGGCCCGTTTCCTCCTTGACCAGGCGCTCGAAGACCTCGGCCAGTCTCGCCTGACCCTTATCGCGCATTCGTTGTGCCAGTTCTGAGTACCTTTGAGCAGATTCCTTCTCCATCGCGAAAGCGATTGCCAGAAGTTCGGCCATCGACCTGACCGGCGCCGCCGGCTCTGCTCCCAAACGAGACATGACTTTTTCCTCCGATGCCAGTTTTTCCGACACTAAGCCAACTGCCTGGGAGTTGTTTGCGCTGCGTCAAAGAACTCCCGTCCAAAACCGCCGACACACGCGCCAGAGGCTGCTGGCGGACGAAACCAGCCGGCTCCCAGCTTGAGAACGTGATGAAGGAAGCCAATGCCGGGGAGCATTTCCACACGATATATGTTGGCCGCTTGTTTCCGACTCTGGAGGAACTGGCGCCGCCTTGCTGCGTGGGCAATTACAACCCTTGCAATCCTAACTGTCTTGTCCGCTCCCACCCATGCGGCTGGGAGCCTTAAGGATTACCTGGCAAACACCAAGCCCGGGGAGCTTATCCAGGGAGGCGACCGATACGGGGAGATGGAGGGGGTCCCGGCGCTGGCGCCAGTCTATTCGGGAAACCGAAAGATCGGATATGCCTACCTCAACACCGACTTTTCCAGCGCCGTTGGATATTCGGGAAAACCGATCAGAATTCTTGTTGGCATTGATCCCGCGGGCATTATCCGCGGAATCAAGCTGGTCGAGCACAAGGAACCGATCGTCCTCATAGGCATACCGCAGGCAAAGGTCGTTGCGGCGCTCAACTTATTGATCGGCAAGGACCTTAGTCGCGTCGCTGCTGGGGCAGAACAACTTCCGCAGGTCGACATCGTCAGCGGTGCCACCGTGACAGTTCTGGTGATGAGCGACAGCGTCGTCCGCTCCGCCGTCAAACTGATCCGGAGCAACCGTCTTGGTGCAACGGGTTCGTCCACCTCACCAGTCGCCCCAGGGCTGATTAAGAAACCGGACCTATCCAAGTCTGAAATCCGCGATTGGGCTTCGCTCCTGGGCGATGGCTCAATTCGCAGCCTCCGCCTCAGCGTCGGCGAGGTCTCCGACGCTTTCGCGCAAGCCGGCCATCCAGAAGCTTCCGTCAAGCCCGAGACAGCCAATCCAGGCGATCGCTTCATCGACTTGTATGTGGCTGCGGTCAGTGTGCCGACGATCGGTCGCAGCCTTCTGGGAGATGCCGCCTACGAGCGGCTGCAAAGGAAGCTCAAGCCCGGGCAGCAGGCAATCGTTGTTGCCGGGGAGGGCGCTTATTCCTTCAAGGGCTCTGGCTATGTCCGGGGCGGGATCTTTGATCGGATCGAACTGCTGCAAGACGGCCAAGGTGTCCGGTTCCGCGATCGAAACCACACCAGACTCGGCGACCTGGCGGCCAAAGGCGCGCCGAGCCTGCGCGAAATAGCATTGTTTTCCGTACCGGAGGAATTTTCGCTCGATCTGACGCGGCCTTGGGAACTGCAACTGCTAGCCCAGCGTAGCTTTGGTGCGCGCGACAAGGCGGTGCTTCCGTTCAATGTCGGCTATACTCTTCCCGACCGTTACCTGACGATCGAAGAGCCTCCGGTGCAGGAGGCCGTCAAATCGGTTTCGGAAGCGGCCGCGCCGGCACCTGCGTCGGCTGAAGAGCCAGGCGCGACTTTCCCCGACCAAGAACCGCTCTGGATGAAAATTTGGAGGATGGACACCGTTTCGCTCGCCATCACCGTGGCCGCCCTCCTTGTCCTTACCGCCATCTTCTTCTTCCAGAACTGGCTGGTTCGGCGGCCACGCCTGTTCGGTTGGGTGCGACGAGGCTATCTCCTTTTCACACTGGTCTGGCTTGGATGGTACGCCAATGCCCAGCTCTCCGTGGTCAATGTGCTGACGTTTTTCAACTCGTTGATCAGCGGCTTCAGCTGGGAATTCTTTCTGTCGGCACCCCTCATCTTCATCCTTTGGGGTGCGGTTGCGGCCGGGCTGCTCTTCTGGGGCCGTGGGCCGTTTTGCGGCTGGCTTTGTCCGTTCGGTGCGCTCCAGGAGCTAAGCAATAATCTGGCGCAGTGGCTGAAAGTGCCCCAGATCACGCTGCCCTTCGGCCTGCACGAGCGGCTGTGGCCAATCAAGTACATCATCTTCCTCGGCCTCTTCGGCCTTTCGCTCTATTCGGTGGGAATGGCAGAGACTTACGCCGAGGTCGAGCCGTTCAAAACCGCGATCATCCTGAAGTTCGCCCGCGAATGGCCGTTCGTGATCTTCGCGCTGGCGCTTCTGGTTGCCGGCCTGTTCATCGAACGCTTCTACTGCCGCTATCTCTGTCCGCTCGGCGCCGCACTCGCCATACCAGGGCGCATCCGCATGTTCGAGTGGCTGAAGCGCTATCCCGAGTGCGGCTCGCCCTGCCAGCGTTGCGCCAAGGAATGCCCCGTGCAGGCGATCCATCCAGAGGGCCAGATCAACGTCAATGAATGCATCTACTGCATGCATTGCCAAGAACTCTACCACGACGACCATCGCTGCCCGCACATGATCCAGGTGCGCCTGAAGCGCGAGAAATTCGAGGCGCTCTCGTCACCGTCGAGCCGGGGCAAGGGGCCGGCCAAGCCGGTGATCGCCTTCAAAGGCAAGCCAATCGAGCAAAGCAGCCCTGTTCTCAGTTCAACGACCTAAGACTCAACCAGAAGGAGACGGAATATGTCGGAAGAAGACCGCAAGAGAACCCTGAGCAGGCGCCAGCTGTTGGGTACGTCGGCAATCGTGGCGGCCGCCGGCGCATCGGGCATTGGCGGCACGCTGACATTGGGCGGAAGCATGGTGTCGCCGGCTGCGGCACAGAGCGCTGCGTCTGGAGGGCAAAAGTTCGAGGTCATGCCAGGCGAGCTCGATGAATATTATGTGTTCTTTTCGAGCGGCCAAAGCGGCGAAGTCCGCATTGTCGGTGCGCCTTCGATGCGCGAACTGATGCGGATCCCCGTCTTCAACCGCTGCAGCGCGACCGGATGGGGCCTGACCAACGAAAGCCGCAAGGTGCTGACCGAAGGGCTGCTGCCGCAAACCAAGGAATTCCTGAAGGACAAGGGCGGCATCTACCTCAACGGCGATCTTCATCACCCGCACCTCTCGTTTACGGATGGCACCTATGACGGCCGCTACCTGTTCGCGAATGACAAGGCCAATACCCGCGTGGCCCGTATCCGCCTCGACGTGATGAAATGCGACAAGATCATCCAGCTGCCGAACCAGCACACCGTGCACGGGCTGCGCGTCCAGAAATATCCGAAGACAGGCTACGTTTTCTGCAATGGCGAGGACCGGGTGCCGATCCCGAACGACGGTAAAGTCCTCGACGACAAGACGAAGTACCACGCCATCTTCACCGCCGTTGACGGGGAGACAATGAAGGTCGCATGGCAGGTGATGGTCGACGGCAATCTCGACAACGTCGATGCCGACTACCAGGGCAAATATTGTTATGCCACCTGCTACAATTCCGAAGAAGGTGTCAATTTGGCCGAGACGATGGCGAAAGAGCAGGATTGGGTCGTCATCTTCAATCTCAAGCGCATCGAGCAAGCCGTCGCCAAGGGTGATTTCAAGGAAATCGGCGGCGTGCCGGTCATCGACGGACGCCACGGTTCGCCCTACACGCGCTACGTTCCCGTTCCGAACAGCCCGCATGGCATCAATACCGCGCCAGACGGAATCCATGTGGTGGCCAACGGCAAGCTGTCGCCCACCTGCACGGTTTTCGATGTGCGCAAGTTCGACGATCTCTTCGACGACAAGATCCAGCCCCGCGATGCCGTCGTGGCCGAACCCCAGCTCGGTCTTGGGCCGTTGCACACGGCTTTCGATGGCCGGGGCAATGCCTACACCACCTTGTTCATCGACAGCCAGATCTGCAAATGGAATATCGACGATGCCAAGCGCTCCTTCGCCGGCGAGAAGGTCGATCCGATCCGCCAAAAGCTCGACGTCCATTATCAGCCCGGCCACAACCATTCCTCGATGGGGCAGACGAAGGAGGCGGACGGCAAATGGCTCATCTCCCTCAACAAGTTCTCCAAGGACCGGTTCCTCAACGTCGGCCCGCTCAAGCCTGAGAACGACCAGCTCATCGATATCTCGGGGGATACCATGGCGCTCGTCCATGACGGGCCGAGCTTTGCCGAACCACATGACGCAACGCTGGTTCACCGGTCGAAAATAAACCCCGTCAGCGCATGGGATCGGGCGGACCCGTTCTTCGCTGACGCGGTAAAACAGGCAGTTGCTGACGGCATTGACCTGCTGGCGGATAGCGAAGTCATCCGCGACGGAAACAAGGTTCGCGTCTACATGACGTCGGCTGCACCGGCGTTCGGACTGGAGAGCTTCTCCGTCAAGCAAGGCGACGAGGTCACGGTCTACGTCACCAATATCGATGAGGTGGAAGACCTCACCCATGGCTTCGCAATCGTCAACTACGGGATCAACATGGAAGTAGCGTCCCAGGCAACTGCTTCGGTGACGTTCACGGCCGACCGCGCAGGCGTCTACTGGTATTACTGCTCCTGGTTCTGTCATGCCATGCACATGGAGATGCAGGGCCGCATGTTCGTCGAGCCGCAGGCGGCGTGACAGCATGGCTCGATTGGCCACCCTCGGAACTTTGGGAATGGCGGCGTTTCTCGTCGCCATTCCTGGTAACGATGCCGGGGCGGCGGAAATCGCCGTGCCGGCCGATGAGACGCCCCTTCAAACGACCGTCGATGCCGCCGCCCCCGGCGACGTGCTGTTGCTCGCAGTCGGCAGACATCGCGGTCCTGTATCCATCAACAAACGGGTGACCCTGCAAGGCCAGGCGGGCGCAATCGTCGAGGGTGATGGCCAGGGCAACGTGATCACCGTCGAGGCCGCGAATGCTGCGGTGCGCGATTTGGAGATTGTTGGTTCTGGGTCCGACTTGGATGCGATGGACGCCGGCGTGTTCGTGAAAGAGACGGCCAAGGGCGTGATGGTCGAGGGAAACACGATCCTCGGCAACCTCTACGGAATATATCTCCATGGCGCTGCGGGCGCCGTCGCTAGGGGTAACCGCATAGAGGGCATGCGCACAGGGCGGACGAACCAGGCTGGAAATGGCGTCTCCGTCTGGAACGCGCCAGGCGCCAAGGTCGTCGGCAACCAGATCAGCTTTGGACGCGATGGCATTTTTGCGACTGCCAGCAAACACAATGAATTCAGCGCGAACACCTTCCACGATGTGCGGTTCGCCATCCATTACATGTACACAAACGACAGCGTGATCAGTGACAACGTTTCAGTCGGCAATGTTGTTGGCTACGCCATCATGTATTCCAGTAGGCTGCGGGTCACGGGCAATTTGTCCGACGGCGACCGCGACAACGGGCTGCTGCTCAATTATGCCAATGGCTCAGAAATAAGCGGCAACGTGGTTCGCGGCCGAAGGCAGCCGATCGGAAGATGGGCGAGCAACGGACAGCGTTTCGCCGACACGGACGGACTTCCTGTGGCCGACGCGGACAGGGTGGTGACTCCGACAGGGGCCATTACCCGCCTAGGCCCCGAGAAGTGCGTGTTCATCTACAATGCAAACAAGAACCGCTTTCGCGGCAATCGATTCGAGGGTTGCGAGATCGGCGTGCATTTTACGGCCGGTTCGGAAGGCAACGAGATGGCCGGTAACGCCTTCATCCGCAATCGAAACCAGGTGAAATATGTCGGTACGCGCTACCTTGAGTGGTCGAGCGGCGGCCGAGGTAACTACTGGAGCGACAACCCGGCTTTTGACCTGAACGGCGACGGTATCGGCGACAACTCCTACCGACCAAACGATATGATCGACAAAGTGCTCTGGACAGCGCCGGCGGCGAAGGTTCTCGTCAACAGCCCCGCGGTGCAGGTGATCCGCTGGGCGCAGACCCGATTTCCCGCAGTCTTCCCCGGCGGCGTCGTCGACAGCCATCCTCTGATGAAGCCGGCTGACACGAAGGAGAGCCCATGAGCGTCAACATTCAATTGAACTCCGTTGCCAGGCACTTTGGCAGGGTCAGGGCCGTCGATGACGTTTCATTCGCACTGAGTGATGCTGAGACCGTCGCCCTCGTTGGACATAACGGTGCGGGCAAGACAACCCTGATCAAGCTCATGCTTGGGCTGAGCCGGCCCACATCAGGTTCCGTGACCGTGCTGGGGCAGGATACGTCAGCCGGAAATTCCGCCGTTCGCAGACATCTTGGCTATCTGCCGGAGAACGTTTCGTTCAATCCGGTTCTGACTGGCCGCGAAATGCTTCGATTCTACGTTGGATTGAAGGGCGAGAGCCCGCGCTCCGTGAACGAGCTGATGGATCGGATCGGTCTTGCGCATGCTGCGGACCGACGCATTGGAACTTACTCGAAGGGCATGCGGCAGCGGCTGGGATTGGCGCAAGCGCTGATCGGAACGCCGCGGGTTCTTCTGCTGGACGAGCCGACCACCGGCCTCGATCCAGAACTGCGCCAGCAATTCTATCGGATCGTGCGTGAAATGCGGGATGCGGGGACAACGATCCTTCTGTCGTCGCACGCCCTCAACGAGCTCGAAGGAAACGCCACGCGCGTCATTATAATGAACGAAGGCAAGAAGATCGCGGACGGGTCGCTCGATGAATTGCGGCGGATCTCTCGCCTGCCGACGGTCATTCGGATGAGGGCTACCGACGGCGGCGTCCAGCGCATCAGGGACTGGATGGGAAATGGGCCGGATCTCCGGCAGGTGAACGGCCATACCATCGAATTGGACGCGTCCCCCGATAGCAAGATCGCGTTCCTGCGCCGGACAGGCGGCGCCGAAGTGCCATTCGACGACATCGAGATGGTGCCGCCCGGCCTCGATGAACTTTATGCCCATTTCCTCGGCGGGAGACCATCAGCATGAGTACGATCGCGCTTCTGGCCGTCAAGGAAATCCGCGAAGGGCTGCGAAACCGCTGGGTGGTGGCAGCGACAGCACTGTTGGCGGCGCTCGCGCTAACCCTGACGTTTCTCGGCAGTGCGCCAACTGGCAATGTCGGGGCCGGCGCTCTTGACGTTGTCGTGGTGAGCCTGGCCAGCCTCACCATATTCATCGTTCCGCTCATCGCCTTACTGATCTCCCATGATGCGATTGTCGGCGAGATCGAGCGCGGCACGATGACGTTGTTGCTGAGCTATCCCGTGCGGCGTTGGCAAGTGCTTCTCGGCAAGTTCCTTGGCCATCTTGCGATCCTGGCATTTGCGACCCTCATTGGGTATGGCGTTGCCGCGATTGCGCTGGCGGCGACCGGAAAGTCGATTGGCGGCGCCAGTTGGTTCGCCTTCGGAACAATGACGGCCTCATCGGTGCTGCTCGGAGCCGTGTTTGTGGCGATCGGCTATCTTGTGAGCGCGCTCTCACGCGACCACGGAACCGCGAGTGGGATCGCGATCGGTATCTGGCTCCTGTTTGTGCTGATCTACGACATGGGGTTGCTGGGATTGCTGGTAGCCGATCAAGGGCGATTCGTGACCGCCGGCATGCTAAATGCCCTGCTTCTTCTTAATCCGACCGATGCGTACAGGCTGCTGAATCTCATGGGCACTGCCGAGATCAGTTCGGCATCCGGCATGGCTGGAACCGTCCAGAGTGTCGGGCTCGGTTCCTTGTCGCTCGTGGCGACACTAGCAGCGTGGACGGTGGCGCCGATGGCCGCCGCCGCTTTCATATTTTCGACGAGGGAGTTGTGAGGATGCGCTTGGGACTGGGACTCCTCGCCGGAAGCCTCATAGCCATAGCCGGCTGTCAGCGCGGCCCGGACAAGATGCCGGCGCCGTTCGCCATGACCGAAGATGCGATGGGTCGCTATTGCGGTATGAACATCCTCGAACATCCGGGCCCGAAAGGGCAGGTTATCCTTGCCAAGTATGACGAGCCCATCTGGTTCTCCTCGGCCCGCGACACGATCGCCTTTACCATGCTGCCAGAGGAACCCAAGGACATACGGGCGGTCTACGTGTCCGACATGGCGAAAGCACCCAACTGGGATAATCCAGGTATCAACAACTGGGTGAATGCCAAGGACGCCTTTTTCGTCATCGGGAGCGACAAAAAGGGCGGCATGGGAGCTGCGGAAGCGGTGCCTTTCTCCTCCAGCGAATCCGCCCGGGCCTTTGCCAGCGAGCATGGTGGCCAGGTCCTGAACTTCACCGACCTGCCGCGCGATTACGTTCTGGGGCAGGAGTCTGAGACGGTTTCCGATCGGGGCTCGGACCCGCAATCGCTTGATCCCGACAACGTCAATTGAGGGCGCCATGATCTCCCATATGTCTCGCCGTCGATTCATTGGCATAACTGCTGCGGCTGCTGGAATGGCCTTGCTTCCGCTCGGTCGCAAAGCTCTGGCGACACCGTCGGCCGTCTCGTGGCGCGGAGAAGCTATGGGCGCCCAGGCAACGCTGCTGATCAACCATCCCGACCGAGCCTTGGCCTTGAGGCTCGTTGACCAAGTTGCCGCCGAAGTCCGCCGCTTGGAAAGGATTTTCAGCCTCTATCGTGAGGATTCGGACCTTTCGAGATTGAATCGCCAAGGATTCCTGGTCTCGCCGGCAACGGATCTCGTCGAAATCCTTCGCCGTTGCAACGACGTCTGGCGTCTTACCGGGCGCGCCTTCGATCCTACGGTGCAGCCATTGTGGCTGGCCTATCAACGCCACTTTTCCGATCCCGGAGCCACTGCGGCCGGGCCGTCGCGGCGGGTCATGCAAGAGGCCCTTGATCGGGTCGGCTTCGACAGATTGGCCTACTCGGAAGATCGCATAGAATTGCCGATGGCCGGGTCGGCGCTCACGCTCAACGGCATCGCGCAGGGTTACGCAACGGATAAGGTTGTCGATCTGCTGCGTGCCGGCGGCGTTGAGCACGCGCTCGTCAACATGGGCGAGGGCCGTGCGATCGGATCGGCGCCGGAGGACCGTCCTTGGCGCATTGGCATAACTGATCCCTTCAATTCCGATTCGATTCTGAAAGTCTTGCCGCTGACGGACAGCGCCGTCGCCACCTCGAGCCCGGCCGGCTTTCAGTTCGATGAAGACGGCCGGTTCACCCATATTATTGATCCGCGAACCGGATCCACTCCCCAACGCTATGCGAGCCTGAGCGTCGTCGCGCCGACTGCCACGATTGCGGATGCACTGTCGACCGCCTTCAGCTTGATGGACGTGGAGACAATTGCCGGTGCGGTCCGACGCCTCGATGGCGTAGACGCGTATGTTCTGTCGCAAGACACTCTATGGACGCACGTCAAGTCTTAAATCGGGGAGTGGGGATGGGCGGCAAAGGTACAAGTCCAATTGCCCGCATTGTCAGGCGGCTCTGCCAGGATCGGGTGCCAAGTGAGTCTTCTCCCGCAAGACTGCGAGATAATCGAGAAAAAGCGATACTGGCTCACCTTTAGAAATCGCCAGTCAGTCGGCACAGGTACCTGGCCTCCCACTGCCGGCGAGAACGCGGAGCCGTTGGGTCACTGGTACAACCGCGAAGGACGGGCATCTATTTTCTCAGGACGGACGGAGCGTCAGTCATGCTAGCCGTTCGCCCGTACGGCTCTTTGCGGAATGCCGACAAGCGGCAATTTCCCAATTCCTCCAGGATTCTCGGAATTGTTTGCGTTTCGACAAATAGGCTGACTGACCACGGGGTAGATTTTCGCGCCGGGATCGACCATCGCCGCCGTCTCCTGGCTCCAACGTTTCTGGCGGCCGGGAATTCCAATCGACATGGCAGACCCAGAACTTGCATCGACACTTTTGATCGACGTGCGGACCATCGCCCCGATAGATCGTCACCCGCGAATCTTCGGGGTAGCGGCCGCGTTGGTCGAGGGTTCTTCTTTCATCATCGTCAACGACCACGACCCACGACCTCTGCACTATCAGATCGAGGCCAGATATCCCGGTGTATTCGCTTGGGAATACCTTGAGCGAGGGCCGGAGGTCTGGCGCGTCGAAATCAGCAGACCGCAATCGTCTGGCTGCGACTGTTGCTGCGGCAGCTGATGACCAGCCCAACGTCCGGCAGCACTTTGCAAGGTTTCTTTTTCGTCGCCACCGACTGGTCTGGCCGCCGCCTAGGTCAAACATTCGAAACATCTAAGGCGAGGAAGGTTCCTCGCCATGAGAATGTCGCTGAAGGTTAACGGTCAGGCGATCGAGACTGAGATCTTGCCAATCTCGCGATTGAGCAGCTTTCTTCGCGACGTCCTTGGCCTGACGGGTGTCAAGGAAGGCTGTTGCGAAGGCGAGTGTGGCGCATGCACGGTGCTGCTGGATAGCCAGCCGGTTGATTCCTGCCTGATGCTGGCCTTTCAAGTCGCGGGGCGCGAGATCACCACCATCGAGGGACTCTGTGGGAGCGGCATCAACGATCTGCAGCAGGCCTTCTTGAAGATGGGTGCCGTGCAATGCGGCTACTGCACGCCGGGAATGCTGCTGGCAGCCCAGGGACTCTTACATGCCAATCCCAGCCCAGGTGAAGCCGAAATCCGCCATGCACTAGCAGGCAATATCTGCCGCTGCACCGGCTTCGAGACCATCGTGCAGGCGGTCGCTACCGCAGCCGCCGCTCGCCAGGGGGCAGGGCGATGAATGCGCTCACGGTCTCAGCGCCCGTCGACATGGCCGAGTTGCGGGCGACGCTCGCCGCGGAAGCGGGGCCGGTGCATTTCGTCGCCGGAGGGACGGACATGCTGATCGCGGGCCGTCCGCTCCCCGAAATCGGACTGCTGGTTGATCTCGCCCGTGTGGCGGGCATGGCCTTCATTTCCACGGATGGCTCGGATGTTCGCATCGGAGGTGCCACCACTGTCGCGGTGCTTGCCGCGGATTGCAGGCTGCGAGTACGAATTCCGGCCCTTTGCGAGGCTGCCGCACAGTGCGAGTCTGTCCAGATCCGCAACCGGGCCACCATCGGTGGCAACATCGCCAATGCCGCCCCAGCCGCCGACTTGATGCCCGTGTTGGTCGCCGCGGGAACAAGACTGGTGCTGCTCAAGCACGACGGGACACAACACGAGGCCGCGCTCTGCGAACACCTTCCAAGCTCCGGTCATCTGATTACGGAAGTGATCTTGCCAGCAAGCGGCCTTCTGCCGCGAAGCGCCTTCGTCAAGCTCGGATCTCGGCAGGACATGACCATCTCGCGCCTCAATCTCGCACTGCTGGCTGAGTTTCAGAGCAACCATTTCGGTGTCGTGCGGATCGCAGCCGGAGCGCTTGGTCCCGTTTCTAGCAGACTGCTCCAGGCAGAGGGGGCGCTCGCGGGCCGTAAGCTCGGTGCCGCCACGTTGCGCGACTTCATTGCGGCGTTAGTCGACGATGTCGATACGGCCATTCCCGGCCGGAATTCGCAGATATACAAGCGCCGCGCGATCGCCGGACTCGGCCTCGACCTGATCGCGCAGGCCCTGGGGCTCAGCCCACGTGGATCGGCTCTTCGAGGAAGCAGCGGGATGAACCAGATCTCCCATCGGGTGCCGCTCGTTGACGGTGTGGCAAAGGTCACGGGCGCATTGCGCTTCGCGGCCGATTTGCATGTCGAAGGATTGCTGCACTGCGCGCTCGTTTTCAGCCCGCATCCACATGCCCGCGTCGCCTGTGTCGATGCTGCATCCGCGTTGGCGGTTGAGGGCGTACACGCTGTCTTCTGGCATGAAAACACGCCCCCACGATACTACAACAGCTCGATCTGGTTCGCCGGACAGGAGGCGCTGGCAGACGAGCGAATGTTCCCGGCGGTGGTGCGCCATATTGGCGACCGGGTTGCGGCTGTGGTGGCGGACACGGAGGAGATCGCGCGGCACGCCGCACGGTTGGTGGCGGTCGAAGATGTAGATCTCCCCGCTATATTTGATCCTGAAGCTGCGCTCGGTCACGCCGGGCCAGCGATGCGGGACGATGGCATCCCGGCTTTCATGAACCCCGTGGCCGACGAGAGCTTTACGCATGGCGATCTTGATGCCGGATTTGCGGCGGCTGACCTGGTGGTGGAAACACATGTCACGACTCCGCGCAGCCATCACTGTGCCCTTGAACCTCACGCCTGTATTGCCAAGCCTGAATCCGACGGTCGAATCTTGATCCTTTCGCCGTGTCAGAGCGTTTTTGGAGTGCAGGCTGTCGTCGTCCAGGCATTGGGAGTGCCACCAGATCAGATACGCGTAGTGAAGACTCCCATAGGCGACTCCTTCGGCGGCAAGGCCGAGCCGATTCTCGATCCGTTGTGTGCATTCTTTGCGCTGGTACTAGGGCGGCCTGTCATGATCCGCTACGACCAGCATGAAACCTTCACCGCGACCCGCACGCGGTCGAGCGTTGTCGGCCGGATGCGGATCGCGCTTAGCTCCGACGGCCGAATCCTGGCGCGCGACACCGAGACGCTGGTGGACATCGGCGCTTATTGCACCGGCGGCAACTATCTGCCCAGTTCGATGCTTCAAAGACTGGTTCGGCTTTATGACGTTCCCGCCGAGCGCTACACGGGCCGCGCAGTCTACATCAACACCGCCCCGGCAGGCGCTTTTCGCGGTTACGGATCCCCCCAGATCCACACAATAGCCGAGATCACGCTTGATATATCCGCGCGGCGGCTGGGGGTGGATCCGGTGGCGATGCGGCTGAGGAATCTGGTTGAGCCTAACGCGATTGAACCTTGGCAAGGGCTCAACGTTGGCAACGCTCGGGGGAGAGAATGTCTGCTACGCGGGGCCGATGCATTCGGCTGGCAGGCGCGTAGGCAGACGGATGCCGGACGAGGCCGGTGGCGGCGAGGAGTGGGGGTAGCCTCGGCCACTCACATCAACGGCTGCTATCCCGGTTTCCACGAGGAAACGACGGCGAGGTTGAGCCTCCTGCCCGACGGGCGAGCGGAACTCGTCTGCGCGCTCCACGACCTCGGCTGTGGGGCCGACACGACGCTTGCGCAGATCACGGGCGAGACGTTGGGTCTTAGGGCGTGCGACATTGCCATCGTTCCCGCCGACACCGATAGCTGTCCATATGATCTCGGCACACGGGCCAGTCGCATGACCTATATCTGCGGCGAAGCAATCCGACTTGCAGGCGTGGCACTCTCGGAAGTGATCCGGGCTGCGGCGGTCCTGGAATTGAATACAGAAGTTGATGAATTGAGGCTGGAGGCGGGCGCAGTGCGCCGCCCGGACGGCTCGGGCCTGGCGCTTTCAGAACTCGCTGCCCGCTTGACGGTCCGCGGGGCGGAACTGCCCACGGCGACCGAGACCTATCGCGCCCAGGCCAATTCAGGCTCATACGCAGCGCATTTTGCTGAGGTGGAGGTCGACGGACTCGCCGGTCGCGTACGCGTGACAGATTATCTAGCCGCCCATGACGTCGGCCGAGCGATCAACCCCATGCTGGTGGAAGGCCAACTCCATGGGGGAATCCAGATCGGTATCGGATATGCCCTTTACGAGGATGTTGCGATCGACCCTGTCACTGGTCGAATGCGTGGCGACAGCTTCAGCCGCTATACATTGGCCAATGCCTCCGAGATGCCGCCGATGCGTGTCCTGCTCACCGAAGAGGGTGAGCCGACCGGCCCCTTCGGCGCCAAAGCCGTCGGAGAGATCGCGACAATCCCGGTCGCGGCGGCCGTGGTCAACGCCGTCAATGATGCCCTGGGCACTGAACTGACAGATTTGCCGCCAATACCCGTGCGAGTCCTCGCTGGATTGAGTTGAGGGACAATGGTCATGGAGGTGCATCTAAGCCACTGTGGTATTGCACTCGGTCCGAAGCCTAGGGTGCGCCTGCGCTTTCTGGCCGTGCATCCCTTCCATGCCTGTTCACTGCCGATGCCGCCGAACGATATCAAATGCGCGGCAAGCGCCCACACCGGATATCTCGTAGGATAGCTGGGGTAGGGCATGTCAATCGATCACGCTGTTGTGTGGCTGGAATTCCGAACAGCAAAAGTGTTCCTTTTTGAAGACGCTGCAACGCCGTCAGTCGCTGGAGAACCTGAATTCATCGGTGACATGCGGCTGACGCATGATGGTCAGAAAGGCCAACGTCGAGACGATGATTTCTTCGGGGAGGTTCTTGGCTTTCTGGAAGCTCGGAAGAAATGGATTATAATCGGAAATAGATCGAGCTGTGTCGGCTTGCTCGAGCGCATATGCCGTCAGAAGGCCGAGGGTCGTGTCGTTGGCGTGGAATTTGTCGATGCGGTCACCGCTGAGGAAGTGTTATCGCGAGCCCGTAGCTATTTTAGCGACCGCCACTAGGCATTTCCGCCACGCCATTGGCCGTCGTGAGATCAGGCCAAACTAGGATAGGGCAGGGCGAAGACCTGGCCGATGCCAACGACATCAGGGACAGGTTGGACGAACTGGAAAGGCGCGTTGGTCCACAGCGAGTTGGTGCTGACGACAACACGGTGGCTACCTCAGTACCAAGACCATCAGCCGAGGATTCGCTATGCGATCCGCGTAGCTGCAGTCGTCGTCGACGTTAGGCGGCTAGACGCGGCCTTCCGTTGCCGCGAACCGCGGGAACAGGATGTTGTTCTCCAAGTGGATGTGTTCCATCAGGTCTTCGGCAAACTGAGCCGTGCCGACGTAGAGCGCCTGCCAGGAGCGGCAGGCTCCGTCGGGCGTGACGAAGTCGCCGGTGAGGCTTTCGAGGAGCCGAAGCAAGGTGCCTTGGTCGTCGTGCTCGTGCCGCAGTTCCGAAATCGGGATATCGAACTTGCCTTTGCCCCACTGCCGCATTGCTGGAAACAGAATGGCCTCTTCCTTGGCCATGTGTTGCTCCAGTTCGCTCTGCAACTGCCGTAACGCATCCGAAAGGCCGGCCGGCACCTTCGGATGTTCGCGATGCACCGCCTCAACCTTACGCGACAGTGCAATGAGCTCGGGCAGAGCGCGCCGGTGCGCTTCGTGGTAGCAGGCTTCGATGTGGTTGATCAGTTCATCGCTGTCCATCGCAGCCGGCGCCGCTGTACCCGCAGTGTCGGTACCAAGTGCCTCCAACGCGCGCTCAAGGTCGTCGGGATCGACTCCGCGCCGGTGCGCGGCGCCATCGAGGGTGAGATCGCCATTGCAGCAGAAGTCGATCTTGAATTTGCGGAAAACGGCGGTGGCGCCAGGCAGCGTTGCGGCTATGTCGCCGACCGTGCGTTCCCATAGTTCTGGAACTGGGAATTGGGTGTTCATGACGAAGCTCCATGCATTTTCGACACAACGGCTTTGAAACTTGAAGCGGGCCCATTCGACGCGACGCAATGTCTCGAGGACGAAATCGTGCCAACCGTTGGACCATGAATTGCCCAGATAAAGGTCCGCGTCTTTGCGCTGGAACAAAGAGGAGCAGATCACCAAGCTGTCGCCGTCAGCCTCCCAGCGGGAAGCCTGAGTGCGTGCGGCGCGGCTGAGTTCAGGGCATTTGGCTCAAAGAACATAGCAATTTATCAAGTTCGGATCCTGCGTGTCCGGGCAGGGGTGCGCACCTGATCGCCTAGCGTGATAGGCCCGATGTCTTCGGCGATTGAACAGAGTTTTCCGCTGTTTCAGCCGCAGGAGGCATGAGGGCATCCGGTGCGCTTCATCCGGCCGTCGCGCAAAGGCCGCAGGCTTATGCTCTGATCGGCGGCCAGCCAAAGTCGCAATGGCCGACGATGCCGATCGCCTGCGCCATGTGATCGCAAACACGCGGTGCGCCAAGCCACTCTGGTCGAATGTTGCTTCTCAAAGCTCAAACAGGTGTGACGCATCGCAACTCGCTTGAGAAAACAATCAGGAATTCCCTCGTTGTCGCCCTCTCGCAGCTACGATCCGATGGATCAGGTGATTGTCCGCAGCTCTTAATCTAAAAGCGCTGTCGACACGGGATCATCCGAACATCGCTCGGGTATGATTGGCGCTGCGCCGATCAGTTCGAGACAGTAAGGCACGGCAGGAAAGACGGCGTTCAAGCATACGTCGATTAAAGCCGGCTTGCCTGGCAGGTTTATGATCAGCGGATGGCCGCGGACTCCCGCAGTCTGACGTGAAAGAATGGCTGTGCGGACTTGCCGCATGCTGGCCTGCCGCATGAGTTCGCCAAAACCGGGAAGTTCCTTGGTGATGACTTGCTGCATTGCCTCTGGGTAAGATCCCTTGGAGATGGACCGGTCCCTCCAGTCGTCAGGATAAGATCAACGCCGCATTGGTCGCAAAGCTCGATGAGCACATTCCGGACACTTTCCACGCCGTCAGGGACTATGCGGCGGATGAAGACGCAAGGCGATGCTACGACACGTCGAAGCCAGCGCTCGATGGCAGGCCCGCCAAGATCTTGATATTCGCCGCGGCTTGCACGTTCTGACACTGTAATGATTGCAATCTGGGTCATTTTTTCTGTTCGAGATCCACCTTCAGATCGAAGCGGTCGCTTGCCATCCGGGCTTGGCATGGGCGTATCCATCGACGAGCGTGCCGGGCAGATCGAGGCACGAGAGAATAAAACGGGCCCCCTCGCGATCCTCTCTCCCATTGGCAAGAGCTCTGTACGTCTTTGCCACCTCGATCATGTCGCACGTGTGCGGAGACAGGCGGATGCGCCGGACGCCTCTGGAGGCGAGATCCGCGGGTGCGGGGCAAAAGGCCTGCACCTGGTTGGAGAGCGTCTGCACGCCATTGATCGCGAGGAACTGCTGGTCGTCGAGCGTGTCTACGGCAAGACCGTCCGGGTCTTTCTCGCAGGTAAACTGGCACGAATCCTTGTGAAGGCCGTAAATGCGCGCATGATAGCATCGCCCGGAAGCGCGAGCGGCAGCCGACCGAAGGCGAAAATCTCGAAATCCGCCTCGGGACATGCGCTGGCCATGGCGCCGACGGCGGCGAGCGACAATTCCACTGGCGGGCATATGGTTTTGGCACCGCGATGAATGAGGAATTGCGCGGAAGACCCATTATAAACGTTCAGGAACGGACCTGTCACGAAAGGCTTGCCGGAGCGTGACGGCAGGGCGGTGACATCGTTGATCTCGATCAGCCGATCGTCGCCACAGAGGTCCTCGATGCTTCTGCGTTCCCGAACGGTCGCCGGTGCTGCCAGGGTAGACAGCACCACTTCCTTTCCGGCACGCTCGAGGCGTTCGATGATCTCAGGCCATACGGGGTCGGAAAACGGCATCCGCTTGCCGCAGACGACTTCGCCGATATGGACCCGGTCGATCGGAGCCTCGTCCGCGATCCTGCGGTAGAAGTCCGTGAGGCGGTCGGGCGACCAGTGGAAGAAGACCGGCCCAAGCGTCAACGCAATTGCGGACAAGGTGCTATCTCCACTTCTTGCTGTACGCTCCTGCCGTCTGCCGGGAACCTTCCGACTGGCCAGCAAGAATCCGATCGATCTCAATGGCGTCGCCGCCTTGCTCGACCGCGTCAACGGCCTTCCGGAAGGCGCGGACCACTTCCGTCACATAACCTTTGCCGCGCTGGCGTCCTTCGATCTTCAAGGCGGTTACGCCGGCGGCCTTCAGCCCGGCAATCATCCCGCCAGCGTTCAGGCTGACGGGATCCTCGAACAAATAGGAGGTCTTGCCGCCGGCCTTGAATTTGCCCTTGCACAAAGTGGGATAGCCTACTGGCTCGCCGAACTCGTAGCGGTCGATCGTGAACCCTGAAAGCCGTGCTGCCGTGCCGTTAGGCTCGTCGTCGTAACTCACCATTTCGGGTGGCGAACAGACGCCATTCAGATTTGGCGATTTTCCCGTCGCGTATGAAGAAAGATAGCATCGGCCTTCGATCATCACGCAAAGGCCGCCGAACACGAATGCTTCGTCTCCACGTCGATCGCGCGGTTGAGCGCCGCGATCTCCTGAACCGAAAGAACCCGCGGCAGCACGACGCGACGAACTCCGAAACTTTTCGCGTAGAATCCGATTGCTTCCGGCGTTGCTGCCGCAGCCTGTACCGACAGATGAAGACGAATTTGTTTATGGTTCTTGGCGACATGATCAAGGACGGCTATGTCCGCCGCGATGATGGCATTTGCGCCGCATTCGGCTGCGGTATCCGCTGCCTTTTTCCACAGGCCAACATCGTTGACACGCGCGAATGTATTGATGGCGACGAGAACCTTGCTGCCGTGGTTATGCGCGAAGCGGACGCCCTCGGCCAGTTCTTCCCCGGAGAAGTTGAGCCCCGGGGAAATTCCGGGCATTCGTTTCGTCGCGAAATCCGCAATAGACTGCGTCCGCGCCTGCCTGGACGGCTGCCCTCAATGTAGGCGGGGTTCCGGCCGGGCAGACAAGTTCCATGCGTCCGCTTGTCATGCCTCTGGCGCCTCGCGTCTGGAATTTCGATTGGCCATTTGGCGTGCGACGCTCAATGCGCCGAGAATGCCCGTATTGGCGAGACGAGCCAGGAAGCCACGCAGGCCGAGTAGGTCCGCGGGGCTAAGCTCGGCGTCCTCGATTGTGTTCCTCAGCGCGAGCACCGCCTCCGTGCGGCCGCTGATCGAGATGATCCGGCTGAAGAAAAGCGCATCGCCATCCAGCGTGCCGTCGAGCAGGCTCAAGAGTGTCAGAAGAGGTCCCCTGATCTGGACGTTTGATGTCGCGGCCTCACTTCTCCTGACGACACGAACGATCGAACGCTCTGCGTCCGGTACGACGGTAAATGCGAAGGCGAGGTCGACCGGGTCGATGAAATCGCAAGCTGTTCGATGTTCGCCCAGGCGGTCGAACAATCGGGGCTGGCGCCTAGCCATCGAGCGCAAGGATAGCGTCAGCAACGGCCCGAGGGGAAGTCCGGCAAAAGGTGGGAAAAGATGACGAATGACCGCCGGCAACGTCGGTTCCGTGCTGATCGTCACCATTCAGTACATCCTATCCACATGAGCTCGTTCAGCAGGCCCTTCCGGCCATCGACTTCCTGCGTCCGTCTGCCAGCAAGTCCGCGAAATTGACACTGTTGGGACAGAAATCCTGATAGTGGCTTTCGAAATCGAAGGCGGCCAGGTGGCCATGACACTGGCGGCGATGCTGGCAGGCGATGCAGATGCGTGACATGAAACGGTGCGCGGCTTCCAGCGATTGAAAGCTGTCAGGATCGATGTCAATCGAACGCATCGCGGAAGAAAGCAGGTCTTGCGAAGCGTAGGGTAGCCGCATGGCTTCATCGAATTCGCTTCGTGACAAACCGATGCCATTCAGGATGCCTGTACACTCATCCAAACCCATTGCCCAAAAGTCCCTTGTCGCTGCCATGCTCTGCCGGCGATCCGCGAGAAGGGAAATTACGGACCGCAAAGCTTCGACAGTTTCGCTAATGAGATTGCCTGCCATGTGAAATCCTTTTGGCTCGATCGCCTTCCTCGGAAATGATGTGAGAAGGGAAAAATAGCGGGGACGGATCGTTCGCTCTTTGCGCTAGCGCAAAGTTCTTCGTCAGCCCTGATGGCAAAATCGATCGCCGACGAACCGGTCGGGCCGGATTTCGCTATGCATCACCGCTGCCTTCCCTTGTTTTCAGATCTTGGCTCATTCCTTTCGTTCCTCGATCGGAACGGGCAGCTTCGTGAGGTTGGCATCCCTGTCTCGACACGGCTCGAACTGACCGAGATACACAGGCGGGTGATTGCCTCGAAAGGCCCAGCGCTCCGCGTTACGGCGCCTGTCGACGATCGCGGCGTCAAGTCAGCCTTTCCCGTCGTCGCAAATCTTTTCGGCACCCGGGAACGTGTAGCCTGGGGCCTTGGCACCGACCTTCACGGTCTGGAAACCCTCGGCGCGCTCCTTGCGTGGATGAGATCGCCTCAGGCTCCACAGAACCTTCGTCAGGCCCGACAGATGTTGCCTGCGGCGCGGGGTGCACTCGTGGCGCGGCCGAAGATCGTCTCCCCGCCCAGAGAGTGGCGCGACGCCGATCCGGATTTTTCGCTTCTTCCCATCCAGACTTGTTGGCCGGGAGACGCAGGCCCACTCATAACATGGCCAGTGGTCATTACTCGCCCGCCTGGCGAGGACGACCCGAGCACATACAATCTGGGCATATACCGGATGCAGGTGCTAGCCCGTGATCGTGCCATCGTAAGATGGCTGCCCATGCGAGGTGGAGCAGCCCACCATCGCATATGGCAGGCGAGGGGGCTTGAGATGCCGGTGGCGGTCGTCATCGGGGCAGATCCCGCGACGTTGATCGCCTCGGTGATGCCGGCGCCTGAAGGCGTGTCGGAGCTGGCACTGTCCGGGATGATCAATAATCGCCGAGTCGGATTGGCGCCCTGCAAGAGCATCATGCTTCACGTGCCAACCAGTGCGGAAATCGTGCTTGAAGGTGCCGTCTCTTCAACAGAAACCGCGCTGGAGGGCCCTTTCGGCGATCACACGGGATATTACAACACGCCGGAGCGATACCCCGTATTCAACCTCAAGCGCGTTCGCGTTCGCGACGGGGCAAATTACCTGACCACGTTCACCGGGCGCGCGCCCGACGAGCCCTCGGTTCTCGGCGAGGCACTGCTCGATGTGTACAAGCCACTCCTGCGCCAGCAGATACCGGAAATCGTTGATGTGTGGCTTCCGCCGGAAGCCTGCTCCTACAGGATTGCGGTCATCTCGATCGCCAAGAAGTATGCCGGACAGGCCAGGCGCGTGATGATGGGGTTCTGGTCCCTGCTGCCGCAGTTTTCGATGACCAAGATTGTCATCGTGGTGGATGACGATATCGACATTCGATCATGGCCGGACGTGATGTGGGCGGTCGCCACCCGGATGGATCCCTCGCGCGATCTGATGCAGGTGGACCGAACCCCTATCGACCAGCTCGATTTCGCCTCACCCCTCGAAGGGCTTGGGGGAAAGATCGGGTTCGATGCGACGCGCAAGATTGGGTCCGAGACCTCTCGCGAATGGGGAAAGGAGCTGACGATGTCAACTCATATCGAGGAGCAGGTGTCTCAACGATGGAACGAGTTTGTTTCGCAGACGACCGCTCAGGGGCAACAATGACCAAACGGCTGATAATCGGTGTGACAGGTGCATCCGGCTCCGTGCTCGCGCTGGAGACCATACGTCAGTTGGTCAGGGCCGGGGTGGAGACGCATCTCGTCGTCTCCAAGGGCGCGCGATTGGCGATCCCACATGAGCTCGGCACCGACGGCCTTGCCCAACTGACCTCCGTCGCCAACCGCGCGTATTCCTATCAGGACTTCGCCGCACCAATCGCCAGCGGCTCTTTCAGAACGGATGGCATGATCGTCGTTCCCTGTTCGATGCGGACCTTGGCAGCTATGGCACACGGTTTAGGCGACAATCTTCTCACCAGGGCCGCCGATGTCGTCCTGAAGGAAAGGCGCCGGCTGGTCATTGTTCCACGCGAGGCGCCGCTCCATGAAGGGCACCTCGACGCGATGTTGAGACTAGCACGGATGGGCGCAGTCATCGCACCGCCGGTACCGCCGTTCTATGTCAAGCTTGCCTCGATCGAGGAAATGGTAGTCGAGATGGCTGCCCGACTGATTGGCTGGGCGGGCGTTGACCCGGGCGACAAGCTCACGCGTTGGGGCGAAAAGAAAGTCGCCGCCGCGTGATCATCCTGATGGATTGGCTCAACGTGCAAGGATAGCAATGAATTTGCAGACGTCGAAAGGCGCGACATATGACGTACGGAAACTTCCACCTGAAAGGAAGCAGTCCGCTGTATTGTCAATGTTCGACGGACTCAAACCCGGTCAGACATTCGTGGTCGTTCTCGATTTTGATCCTGATAGACTCAGGCGTCAGTTCGAAGCGTTCTTTGCTGGCGAACACATCTGGCTTTGCCTTAGACCGGGGCCACCAGAATGGCTGATCGAGATAGGAAGACCTCAACCTGCGCAGTGATGTCGAGCTCTACGAAGAGGTCGCACACGCCGATCGACCGATCTGGTCACTCAAGACTCAGGTGGCAGTGACCGTGAGGGCCCCCTTCATTCCAAGCTCATAATGACCCCGTATCAGGTGGTCGTATTCGCCTTCATTGGTGAAGGCCAGACGCACCGTCTCGCCTCTTTTTACGGTGACTGAAACCGGATCGAACGCCATCGATCCATCTTCGTTCTCGACCATGCTGATCGCGATGGTACGATCTATTTTGGCCGCCATGCCCGGCTGACCGATAACCATCAGTTCATGGCCGTCATGAGTGCCGGAATGCATTCCCGCCGCAAGCGCCGGGGCGATGAAGAGGACCATGGCGATTGTTGGCATCATGCATTTCTTCAGTGCGATTTCTCCGTTGTGAAATGTGTTGAGTTTCACCCTGTCGGAGGTGGCCGCGGGCTCTGTTTTGGACCGCGATCGGCGGAACCAGGTTAGCAGGGTCGCCTGAAGCCTTCACCAGTTCTTGCCGCTGATCACCTATGGCCCGTCTGCACCGCAGATAAACTGAGTTGCCGCATCGAAAATGCACCCTCCTTTGCGGTGCTCGCGATGTCGTCAAACAGGAGAGCGAGATCCATGTAGACGCTGCGATCCCGTTCGGCTGCGCCCATTTCATCGAGATCCTGCAGGAAGAAGAGAATGGCTTCGATGCGCTCGCGTTGACAGCGGGCGTTGGCAAGATGCTCGCGTGCCGCGCGCCGCACTTCCAGAGCCGTAAATCGCGCCAGCGTCTCGTCGAGTCTGGAACGGCACTCACAATCGAGCCGGGCGTCCTTGATCAAATTTGCCAGCCTGCCGACAACGGCCATGCCAGCAAAGCGCCGGGAACAGTCGTCAATACTACTCAATGGAACGTTTTGTTTCATCTTCTTCGCTCCTAGGGCAGACGTTTCGCAGCCGGTCGCAACGCGAACAGACGACGCGCGCCCTGCCAATCGGCAGACGCGGTCTCGAAAATTGTTTTGATTATAAGCGACTATTTTTGCTGCCTGTTTGCGCTGGAGCAAACACGTAGACCGATCATCGACGGTATTGCCTTCGCATTGAGTTTTTTCCGACCGCCGATCTTGCGAGTTGAGAAGCGGCACGAGGACGTCGTGTCAGTCATCCCTGTAGAGGAATTGTCGCATGGCCGCCGACGGGAGTGTGCTTATTTTCGACGCGAAGCAGAGGCGGATGTCGGCGCCGTTTCGGCCATTCTTTCTAATCGCGGGGTTGGACGCGATTGTAGGCCCGGCGGTCTGGCTGCCGTCAACGTTCGGAATACAGGCCATCGGCCCGACCGGGATATCTCCCGGCGATTGGCATCGCGACGTGCTTCTTTTCGGGATGGTTCCAGCCATTTTGACTGGCTTTCTGTTGACGGCATTGCCTCGATGGACAGGACGACGCGCAGTCTCGCCACTTACCACGCGTCTGCTCGTCGCCCTATGGCTGTGCAGCCGGGGGACTTTCCTGTTTCTGTCGCATTCGGCCGGGCTTGCCCTCTATGCGTTTTTGGTGCTGACGCTCCTCTTGATTGCGGCGGGACGGGTGATCGCGAGCCGCGACCGCCGCAACCTGAAGATATTGTTTCTGCTGCTCGCCTTTTGTGGTGGCAACATACTTGCGGCGGCGTCCTACCAAGTAGAATTTGCGCTGCGGCTAGCCTTGGCTTCGATCGTCGGACTTGTCATGATCATCGGAGGACGCGTCGTCCCGGCGTTGACGGTGGCCTATGTCGAGAGCGCGGGCGGTCGAATCTCCGTCAACCGTTCTGCCGTTTTGGAATACGCGGCAGCGGCTATTGCGGCATGCGCCCTTGGTTTGTGGGTTGTTGCGCCGCAGGCACAACTCACCGGCGTTGCCTGCGCGCTCGCCGCCTGCGGTCAGACCATGCGAGCCGCCCAATGGAATGGTTGGCGAAGCGCGGCCTCGGCGACGGCTCTTGCCCTTCACATAGGATATGGATGGATCATCGTGGGTTTCGGACTTCTGGCGATCCACATTCTAGCACCGGAGTGGCTGGGACAGGCGGCTGCGGTCCACGCATGGACGATCGGCGCCATTGGCACGATGGCCCTCGCTATCATGGCGAGCATGATCCGTAAGCATAGCCACCGCGCCTTCGCGTCTTCGGCTCCGACGACCGGTGCGTTCATAGCGATGACGACTTGCTGCCTGTCGCGCCTCCTCGTCGAACTGTTGCCGGACTACGGGACAGGCTTGACCAACCTCTCGGGAGCAATGTGGGTTGTCGCCTTCGGTCTGTTTGTCACAGCATTCCGTAGAATGCTCATCCTGCGCAAGACGAAGCCAGACTGCCGCTCCACATCCTAAGCGACGATCAATGCCGCAGCGCGCCTGATTGAGCTGATCCGAGGGTGCCATGCCGTCGCTGCCGATTGCCTTCACACCCAATTCGTGAAGTTATTTTTGCGACAGCATAGGGCCGCCGGTTCGGTCCAGTGGAAGATGCTACCCACGCTGCTGAACGCCTTCAAGGTTGCGGCTTATACTTATCCGGGGGTTGAGATGCGTAGTATTGTGCTACTTGCTCCATTTCATCGTCCGTCATTGCGCGTGCAATATTTCGCATCTGCTGGCTAATATCGTTGCGACGACCTCCGTCTGCGAAAGCGCGCAGTTGAGCTTTGATGTAGACGGCCGACTGGCCTTCGAGCCACGGACTGCCGGCCTTGTTGTCCAAACTGCCGTGACACGAGCCGCAAGGCGCAATTCCGCGCATTGGGGCTCCATTGATGACGATGCGAGGCGCAGGAACCTTTTGCGAGGGATGATAGGCAGGCAATCGCGGCAGGTAATTATAATAGGCCGCGAGGTCGATCATGTCCTGGTCGGCAAGATGAGGCGCGAATGGACTCATTACGGCGTTCACGCGCGCGCCCGATTTGAAGTCTTTTAGCTGTTTGTATATGGCGGCTGGGTATTGCCCTGCGAGGTTGGGCGAATCGGCGCGGCTGACGCCCGTCGGGCCATGGCATATCGCGCATTGCTGAGCGAGCGTCGCACCGCGGTTGATCGACTCGTTCGAAGGATTGGCGAGCATGGCTGACGTCATGATGACGTCCGAGGTCTTGAACGTGGGCTGAACGGTCCTGGCACCCGATGTCAGTTTGGGAATGCCGGCAGCACTGCATATTGCGTCCCACAAGCCAGCCAGCTTCAGATCAGACTGTGCATAGGGAAGCAGGATGAAGCCGCCAAGGGCTGTCAAGACCACCAGCGCGGCCGTGATACCAATACTCAACCTGACCCAAGGGTTTGTCGCTGAGAAGAGGCGTTCCGTCGACATTATCGGGCTCCAATGTAGACAGCCGGAACAGAGGTGCCCTGCCTGAACGCGAGTTGCAAGATTGGGAACCCATAATTGGTCACAGTGAGCCCGATCATCAGTGCCAGCCAAAGGCCATAGCTGTTAAGGGCAGCGGGCACAGAAACGGGAGCATGGACGGCCGTGCTGAAGCGATATTCGCCCGCATCCATCGCCGGGGCGCGCTGGCCTCGTATGAGGATGAGAATGAAGATCGCGCCGGAGATCAGCAGGATCAGCCCCCCAAAGGCCGACATGCTCACTGACATCGCTTCGGAGGCAAGTCCGGGGTCGGTATAATCGAAGTAAGCCATGCGGCGAGGCATGCCTAATATACCAACATAATGCCACGGGAAAGTTGTAATGATCATGCCCAGAAACCATAGCCAGAGCTGCAGGCGCATGAGGCGGAAGTCGATGAACGCGCGCCCCGTCAGATGTGGCCATAGATCGTAGGCGATGGCGAAATACATGATCACGATCGCGCCGCCGAAGATCAGATGGAAATGGCCGGTTATCCACTGCGTGTTGTGGATCGTGGTGTCGAGCTGATAGCTCATGTTAATGAGGCCTCCGGCGCCGCCGAAACCCAGAAGCACGAAGGAGAATGCCGTTGCCAGCATGATCGGATTGTTCCACGGCAATGTAGCGATCCATCCCAGTGGTCCTCTGCCCCCACGCAGGCGACCTGCGATTTCGACAGATGCGCAGATCGTGAAAACAGTCAGCAGGGTCGGCAGGGCCACAAGCGCCGTGAACGCCGAATGGATGAACTTGAAGCCGGCGCCGACCTGCGGATCGGCGAAAGCGTGATGGATGCCGATGGGCATCGCAACGACCAGAAAGAGGATGAAGGCAATCCTGCCCATGGAGTCGCTGTAGAGCTTCCCGCCAATGGCCCGCGGCACGATCGTGTAATAGGCGATATAGGTAGGCATCAGCCAGAAATAGACGATGGCATGAAGCGTCCATGAGAAGAAGACGCGGGCCAACCCAGCGTCTATGGTCGATTTCAAGCCGAGCGCTACCGGCAAAATCTGGAACAAAAGCTCTAGCGCCGCTCCAACGGCCGTCCAGGCCCAAAGATATGCGCCCGCTACATTGGCGAACATGGCGAGAGGCACCGGCGCGTCCGGGTTGTTTCGCTTCCAGATCCTCAGGTTGATGGACATGAGTGCGACCCATATCCATGACCCGAGCACCACCAGCACGACGCCGATATAGTAGAATGGGCTCCCAATCAGCGGCGGATAGAACGTGTAGAGTACGGATGCGCGGCCAAGCGACACGGGAACCATCGCCGTCACTGCGCCGATCACGATCAGCCAGAAGCCCGCCCAGGCCCATCGCCGTCCGATGAGTGGTTGCTTGAGCGCGCTTTCGGAAATGGCGTAGCCGAAGCCCATGGCCACGAGCGTCGGGAACACGTAACCCATAATGGTTCCGTGGGCCGTCAGCGAGCGATAATACCATTCCGGATTGGTGATCCAGGTATGAAGCGGGCTTCGAATGAACATCTGCCAGGCGCCCATGATAAGCGCGAGCCCAAAAACCGCAAACGCAAGCCAAAAATGAGCAAGTATCAGTCGCCGGCTATTTAACACAGCTCACCCTCTCTTGCTTGGTTGCCATGGTCATGAACTCGGCTTTGTCAATGACCTTGACTTTCCCCCACATTCCTTCGTGCCCGAAGCTGCAATATTCCTGGCATGGCATCAGGTACTCGCCCGGCTTGCGGAAGCGGGCGTTCTGCACGGAAATGTAGCCGGGGACGAGCATGGTGTTGACGTTCGTCCCCTGAATAAGAAGGCCGTGGATGACATCTGCACTGGTGGCGCGGATGGTTATCGTCGTGTCAGTCGGGACGAGAATGCACTGTGGCGCGAAGGAGTATTGTTGCCCGATTGCCCGGACAGTTACTGAACCGTCAGGCTCGATGGCGCTACCAAGGTTGGATTCGACGAACTCACCCGAAATGTGAAGCGTGGTTGGATCAGCGGTCTCCACCCGCGCCTGCGGCATCGTCGCCTGATGGATGCCGGCGAAGGCCGCCATGCCGGCGAGGAAGGCGATGATCAAGACCGCGATTATTGCCCAGTTTTTCTCGGCGCGAATCGCAGCCCCGGCATGGTCAACAGGATCCTCGGTCATCTGGATAGCCTCGAAGCCCTAAGGATTGGCGTGGGGGATGAATACGAGTAGGTAGAACGTCAACCACATGCCAAGCACAATGGCGGTCGTAATACCGGCGAGGAGAAAAGCTCCGCCTGGGCCCGATCGTAATATCCGCTCCAGTGCCTCCTTTTCGGATCCGGCTGCGCCTGTCGGCTCATCAGAGTTGATCATCCGGCCCTCAATTCAATGTCGCAGAGCGCAGCTGGTTTGCTTCCGACGGGCTGATCGCTGCTCCCCGATTGCCCCACGAGGTGCGGACATAAGTGACTACCGCCGCCACCTCGTTGTCTGACAAAGTGCCGGCAAACGGAGGCATGCCATACGGCATCGGATTGCCGGCGGTGCCGGGAGGATAACCGCCATTCAGTACCATCCGGATCGCGTTCACCGCCGACTGCATCTGGATGGACTGGTTGCCGGCCAATGGCGGGTAATGTGGCGGAGCCCCTTCGCCTCGCGCGCCGTGGCAGCTTGCGCATCGTTGATCGTACACCGTTTTGCCAAGGCTTATCAGCAGGCTTCCTTCGCTCGGCGGCACGGAAGGTTTAGCGACATCGGGGGCGCTGTCCTGAGCGATGCTCTTCAAGTAGACGGCCATTGCGCGCGTGTCTTCGTCGCTGAGATACTGGAGGCTGTTGTAAACGACTTCGGCCATCGGCCCGTAGACCGCGCCCCTGTTCGAGACCCCGGTGCGCAGCAGATCGGAAATGTCCTTGATGCTCCAGTCGCCGAGCCCCGCTTCCTTGTTCGAGGTGAGGGATGGGGCATACCAGTTCTGCATCGGGATAAGACCGCCCTTGAAGGCGTCGGACTGAGAGTTGCCTCCAAGGGCGTTGATCGGCGTATGGCACATGCCGCAGTGCCCGAGCCCCTCGACGAGGTAGGCGCCGCGATTCCACTCCTGCGACTTGCTTGGATCGGGCTGATATTCGCCTTCGGTAAAGAACAAGGTACGCCAGCCAAGGATTAGTGATCGGTTGTTGTATGGAAAACTGAGGTCATGGGGCCGGTTTCGCTGTTTCACCGCTTCGACAGACTTGAGATAGGCGTAAATCGCGTCGCTGTCTTCCCGGGTCACCTTGGTGTAGGAGGCGAACGGCATTGCCGGATAGATCAATCCCCCATCCCGTGAACGCCCGGTATGCATCATCCTGTAAAACTCGTCGGCCGTCCATTGGCCGATACCGGTCTCAGGATCCGGTGTGATGTTGGAAGTGTAGAGTGTGCCGAAGGGGGTGAGCATGGCGCGGCCGCCTGAAAACAACTTGCCTTCGGGCGCCGTATGGCAGGCGATGCAATCTCCGGCACGTGCCAGATACTCGCCTTTGAGAATAGTGGCCGCCGGGTTTGTCAATGTCCGTTCTTGCGCCCAGGCGGCGTCGTCCAGCTTGAGGGCGGCAAACGAAACCGCGCCTGAAAACGCCAGGAGGCCGACGAGAACTTTGGGCTTCAGCATAGCGTCCTCTCAGTTCGGCTGGCTTCCACAATCGAAGGGCAATGTGAAGGTGCCTTTCGGGGCTGGCGCGGCATTCGGCGGGGCCGGCAGGGAAGACAGCCACGCCGCCACGGATCTCACATCATCTTCCGTAAGGTGCCCTGCCACGACTTGCATGCAATCAGGAGCAGTCGCCGTCCGGGTCCCGTAGCGCCAGGCGCCGAGCTGAGCGCTTACATAGGCTGGGCGCAGACCAAGAAGGCCGGGAATTGCAGGCTCCATGCCCGTAAGCGAAGGGCCGTGACAGCTCGCGCACGCAGGTATGGAGCGCGCTGAGTCACCATGTGTCACCAGTTCCTTGCCATGCATCAAAGCGTCTTGCGAGACGTCGGGGGGCGCGGCAACAGGCAAGGCCGGCCGTTGGTCGGCAAAATAGTCCGCCATCTTCTTGAGATAGGACTGCGGCAGGAATTCGAGCAAGTAGTTCATCGGCGGATAATGGCGCCGTCCCGCTCTGAACGCGAGCAACTGATTATAGAGATATCCGGATGGCTTGCCCGCCAGTCGCGGGAAATAGACGTCGCTGGTGCCCTTGCCTTTGTCGCCATGACAAATGGTGCAGGCCTGCACGCGAGCTTCCATTGTGTCTGGAGCGTTGTTTGGCGGATTGTCTTGCGAAAGTGCGGAGACGGAGGTGAGCAACAGAGACGCAACAACAGCGAGCGGAATTGGGTTGCTCATACCTAAGCTCCATCGGCCTGGCTGAGACCATAACCAAGACAGCAAGGATATGGAACCCCCGCAGCGGCAACTCGCTTGTTTTCACAGACATGAGCTGATGGGCCACGGAAATTGCCGCAAACGGGTCGAGGAGCGCGTTGGAGAGGACGAGACGAAGCAGATGGAGCTTGAGCCGGAAAGGTAGCCTGAACCGCAGTGTTTGGCAGAAACGCGGGGTCGGAAACGGGCGGGGCAGCTTGGGGTTTCTCCAGGCGATTTCTGGGGCATCGACGCGTATTGTCAGCCAGACCGAAGGATCCTAGCTCATACTAACCCGCTTGAACCGGCAACTCCATGCGGAACCATTCTGCGCCGTACAGGTTGCTTTTGCAGAGTGTTCGATTCCCCGAGGATGCAGCCGCTTGAGGCCCGTTGTCCGTCCCTCCGGCAGCGGGCCTTCCTTGCTCAGTCAGCCCCCTAATGGGGCACCTCGGAATTTCCCCTCCTCGATAGCAGCCAGCTTGAAGCACTCTCGAGCCTTCCTGAGGTGTCGCTTGGCCAGCCAGAGCGGCCCAGCAAGCGCGCACCGCTTGTTTCCACTTAGGGCCACGCTTACTCCACTGAAGGAGATGCTCGGCGGCAGCCTCTACGCTGCTGACCATGTACGTCATGCCTGACGGGTTGCCGCTGACGGGACCGGTGGGGTGAACCAGTGGGTGGCCATCAAGGTGGCCATCAGCTGACGCTCCGATAGGAGAGCCTGCGTTTGAGTTCAGAGGCGTTCAGGAGCATCACGAGGTCCGTCGCGTAAGGTGACCTCAAGGCCGACCGCTGGGTGACCCTCGGGTTCAGCGGGTTTCCCGGTCTTTTGGTCGACCACCGTCCACCCCTTGGGGTCTCTTTTCCGTTCGTACCTTGGGGCCATGAGACCATTCGCTGTATTTCCGTCTCAGTTCTTCGAGCAGGGACCGATGCTCCTGGGGGAGATCGTGGTCTATCCGCAGCCCCAGCAACTGGCGAAGGTGGCGGCGGAACGCCTCTGTCTTGATCCACCGGCGAACAAGGTGGGCTATGGCCTGCTGCCGGGCTTTGTCGAGTTCTGCCATGGTCGGTCTGCACGAGTAGTTCAGCACCGAACTCCGGGTGCCCTGGATGGTTCCCAAGGCCAGAAAGCGCCCGAGAGCCCTGAGCTTCGTCATTCAGGCTAAACTGACGCCGGCAGGGACAACTACTTGCTGATGATCCAATCCACCAAGCCAACTTCGACCGGCACGCACCCGACGTATTCGAGTACCAGGCTCTTAGCCAGATCGCGCCATTGACACTCGGGCGCGTTCGTTCCCGAGACCAAATCTCGGAACACAGCGCGGAGAATATCGGCATCGAACGCTGAGATGGTAAGGGGAGCCGGGTCTGCATCTTCCCAAGGTCGGACGGTGTCATCGTTCTGGGACTGGTGAAGCCGTCTCAGAAGGTCGTGTGATGCCGTGGTTACGCTTCGGGTATGATTAATATCGCGCCGAAATGCGGCTCTTTCAGCAAAGGAGCGATGCCGCAGCAGGAAGGTGGCTTCGATGGCCGCGCGCGATGTCTGTATGCGCTGCAAGCATGGGGCTTCCTCCCCCTCGAAAGGATTTATTTACTCCCTGTTGAACGGACCCCACAAAGCAAATCAACACCCGAACCAAAGCGGCCGGGAATGTTTGAGCGCGAAGGATCAATCAAGCGTTGCCAAGCGTTCGCTTGCGATCAACCGCGTTCAAGACGGCCACCAAATCCTCGGCAAATTTCGGGACGCTTATGTGGTTCCTTACTCATGGAGGTCGAAGAGGACGAGCTTTTCACCTATTGACGCAAGGTGAACCACCCTCGTTCATCGGCGGAAGGATCGTTCCGAGTTTCACGCGCAACTGGCTCGTCCGCCAAGACACGACCGGCTGCCGACACAATTTGCCCAACTCGACATCGTGGCAATAGTCATCTCGGCCGTCGCGCTGGGCACGTGGTCGACCGCTCATGACGACAGCGCCTCAGGACTGTTTATGGCCGTGGCCGCTATCCGCCAGGCGTGGCGACCGTGGGCTGCGCTGGTCCTCCATCTTGCATGGGCCTCGTGCCGGTTGAAGTTGCCTTCATTTCGGCGCCGATCTTCTTTCCTGCCATGGTGCCGACCGCTGCCGGGCTATGCGCGCTCGGAACGGGTGCGGTGGGCGCTTTGACACCTGCTCTGATGACCAGCGCTCGGGCACACTGGGCGAGAGTTCAAAGCTGGAAATGGCGCCTTTGTTCATCTTCGTAGCCGTCCTTCTTGCGGGATCACTGGGAATTCTGATCGCCTTCGTCCCCAACTGGAGCGGCGGGTGCTGGCCGGATGGCGGCTTTTGCCGGCTTTATCCTGATCTATCGAACAGCATAGATGAGGCCAAAGACACCGTGAGCCCGGAGCAGCAATCGACCGACGAAACCAGAACGCAGCACTTGCTCCTGACTGTCAGGTAATGCCGAGATAGCTAAGGAAACGGTTGGCCCATCCACGATGCCCTCGCACCAGTCTGAATCCCAGATTGTCGGGGGGCAAGCCGACGGCGCAGCCTCCGCTTTTTCCGTCACTTACGAAATTCGACATATAGGCTCTGTGAAGGCCTTCAAGGACATGGACGCCACAATTGTCGACCGCGCTCACAACCCCGCTTCCGTCTTCGGCCAGCGTCGTGCGGACATAACAGGTCGAAGTCCACTCCCACACGTTGCCGGAAAAGTCGGCCAAGCCACGCGAATTCACACCAAAGGAACCCCGGCTCCTGGGCAACGGGTCCGGTTTGCGATTGAGGTCAAGCTCTGCCTGGTAGCTGGTGAGCCAACGCCTGGCAGGGTTGTTGGCATCGTTTTCGACACCTTCGAATTCGCCTGCAAACCGCTCAGCTGCCGCAAATGCCCATTCCTCGTCGGTGGGCAGCCGCCATTGGTCACCTGTTGCTTCTGAATACCACCGGGCGTAGGCAACGGCGTCGAGATAGCTCACTGTCGTTGCGGGTGCGTCATGCGGGATTGAGCGGGTCTCCTCCGCCGGCCGACAGGCCCCAGCCGACACGCAATCCGTATAGTCGGCTGCGCTGACCTGATAAGTCATGATCTCAAGCGGACCGTTGAGTTGCTGCTCGACCTTGGGATTGGTTTGCGGTCGTCCGTTCTTCAGGAACTCGCCGGGCATCGGATAGGTGATCGAACCGGGGAACAGGCTAACCGTTGTGGCAATGGCGTGGGGCTGTCGCTGGCCATCGGCGGCCTGTATCGAGAGTCCTACCGCTACCGCTGCGGCCACCACGGCCATTGGCACGAGCTTCAGGATGAAAGCCGACATAGTTCTTGTCCAAGCCCGGACAGGATCACTGTCCGGGCAAATGCGAGGGCCGTTCAGTTCATGGCGACGGGTTTGGGCGCTTCCACCTGCGTCATGAGGTCGTCGTTCCAATCGCCCTCGACCTTGAAGTGAGCGGTCGCTCCGAGCTCCACGGCCTCGATCAGATTGTGATTGACGTAGGCGTAGACGCCCGGCTGCAGGAAGGTGTAGAGCGCCGAGCCCGCGGAACCACCACGAATGAACCAGGTTTCCAGATCCTTGGCCGGCGGGTTGGCGAATTTACCCTGTTCCCAGACGTAATCGCCATGGCCGCCGATCAGATGCGGCCGCGTATCGCGGTTGGCCTGTGAGTGGACGATCAGCACGGTTTCGCCGACCTTCGACTTCATGGCGTTGTCGCCGGTGAGCGATCCGACCTTGCCGTTGAACACCACATGCGTGGGAATGAGCCCGCGCATCACCTTGACGGTGTCATCGTAGGCGTCGCCGGCGGATTCGTAGCTCTTGAAGTTGCCCTTCTCGTCGCGCGGGATATAGAAGTCACTCTCGCCCACGTAGAAGATCTTGTCGTACTTGACCGGTTCGCCCTTGTCGTTCCTCAAGCCGTCGCGCGGCAGCACCATGACCGCGCCGTTCATCCCAGACACGACATGCCAGGGGATCATCGCGCCGCCAGGGGCGCAGTGATAGATAAACGTTCCCGTCCGCGTCGCCTTGAAGCGCAGGGTCACCTGTTCGCCGGGGTTGATCAGCGTGAGCTCGCCGCCACCCAGAGCGCCGGTTGCGGCGTGGAAGTCGATGTTGTGGGCAAGCGAATTGGTTTCAGGATTGATGAGCGTCAGCTCGAGGTAGTCGTCCTGGTGCACGACCATCAGCGGGCCGGGGATCGAGCCGTTGTAGGTCATCGCGTTGAGCTTTGTGCCGTCGGCATCAATGACGATCGGCTTTTCTTCGATTGTCATGGTGAACTCGACGATCTTCGGTCCGCCCTTGGCAATCTGGTCATGCGAATGCACAAAAGGCGGCGCAACGAGCATGATCTTTTCGCGGGGCAGCCCCCGCACCTCTGCCTTTGTAACCGTTGCCGACAATGCGGGCAGCGCCGCAACGGCGGCAGCGCCAAACGCTGCTCCGAAGAGGGCTTCGCGTCGCGTAATCATGTCAATCTCCTGTCTCTCGACCATTGTGGATGAGGAGAAACTACCTGACCTGACCTAGCGTTTCTTTGCGTTGGCGCAAATTGGTGATGTTAATCGCGGAAACAACAGCTCGGAACGCAGCGATCTTATGTGTCACTATTTGAAGTGGAGAATTTTGGCGTCGCCGTTTTCTGCAAGGATGCGCCGTCACGGGCCACTTCTTGAATATCAGCGGCCGCTTTTATCTTCCGTATCGATCAGAATCCGTTCGGCGGCTCCGTCGAGATCTTCGTACTGGCCAGTTTTCAAAGCCCACAGGAAGCCCCCCAGGCCAAGCGCTCCAAGAAACAGCGCGACAGGTATGAGGTAGGTCAGTGTGGTCATTACGGTCCGACCCGTTCGTTGGAGTTGGACAGCCTATCGTGGCGAATATCGCTGGCCGGTGAGATTGGTTTCGACGATCGCAGTCGCAGCGCATTGCCGATGACAAGCAGCGATGAGGCGGACATGGCGATCGCCGCTATCAAGGGCGTAACGTGGCCAAGGATGGCGATCGGTACCGCGACCGCATTATAGACGATCGCGATGGCGATGTTTTGCCGGATCAGGCTTCCTGCCTTCCGCGAGATGTCCAGCGCGAGAGGCACGGCCAGAAGACTTTCGCGCAGGAAAACGAAATCCGCTGCATTCCGGCCGATATCGGCGGCGCTGGCCGGTGCGATCGAGACATGGGCCGCGCTCAGCGCCGGCGTATCGTTGAGCCCGTCGCCAACCATCAGAACCTTGTGCCCATCTCTCGCCAGACTCTCGATGCGTTCGACCTTGCCGGACGGCAGCAGGCAGGGAACGAAGTTATCGACACCCAGCACGTCCGCAACCTCGGCGCAGGCTTTAGCGGTATCGCCCGACAGCATTTCCACCGATACCCCGGCATCGTCCAACCGTTGGACGGCCGCTCTGGCGTGGGCGCGCAGCGCATCCTCGAAAACGAAGGATGCGGCAATCATGCCATTTTTCGTCAGCACCGTTCCGCCGTAGCCGTATTTGCCTTCGCCGCCAGTGCGAGCCTTCCAGCCGGCCCATCCGCGTCGACCCAAACGCCAGATGGTTCCGGCGTCGGTGGCTTCGATCCCGAAACCTGGTTGCTCGGTCACCGCATCGAATTTGTGCTGCCGGCTCGAAATGGCAAAGCCGGCTATGGCCTTTGAAAATGGATGACGGGAATGTGCGGCCAAGTCGGCTGCGATCGCCAGCATGCCTGGATCGATCGACGAAGCGTTGACCAGCCGGGGCCGGCCAAGGGTCAACGTGCCGGTCTTGTCGAACACCGTCGTGTCGATTGTCGCCAGGCGTTCCATGGCCGAACCATCCTTGACCATGATGCCGTTCTCGAACAGGCGTCGTGCTGCGACCACCTGAACGATCGGCACGGCGAGGCCGAGCGCGCATGGACATGTGATGATGAGAACCGCGATGGCGATCGTCACGGCCCGGTGCCAGTCGCCGGTCCCCGCCATCCAGCCCAGGAATGTCAAGAAGGCGGTGAGATGAACCACCGGGGCGTAGAGCGCCGAGACGCGATCGGCGACGCGGCGATAGCGCGCGCGACCGCCCTCGGCGGCCTCCATCAGCCGGACCATTTCCGCCAGGAACGAATCCTTTGCGGCGGCTGTCGCCTGAATCATCAGCGGGCCGGTAAGATTGAGCACGCCGGCCTGTACTGCTTCGCCCGGCGCCACGTTTTTCGGCGTGCTTTCGCCCGAGGCCAGCGAGCAGTCGAAATCCGACGTTCCCTGGATGATCTTGCCGTCGACGGGGATCCTCTCGCCGGCTGCGATCAACAATCGCATGCCTGGTTCGATCTCGCCGACCGGCAAATAGTCGCGCGCGCCGTCGCCGCGCAGCACCATGGCGCCACGCGCGGCCAGCTGAGACAGGCCTTTCACGGCAGTCCGGGCACGCTCCCGCATCACATGATCCAGCGTGCGTCCGATCAAAAGGAAGAACAGCAGCGATACCGACGCGTCGAAATAGGCGTGGTCGCCATGATTGACCGTCTCATAGAGGCTCATGGCGTAGGCGAGCGAAACACCGACCGCGATGGGCACGTCCATGTTCATGCGACCATGGCGCAGAGCATTCCAGGCCGAACGGAAGAAGATGCCGCCGGCAAAGGCGAGGGCAGGAATGGCGATCAACGCCGAGACCCAGTGAAACAGGTCGCGGGTAGCACCTTCGGCGCCGGACCAGACCGAAACCGAAAGCAGCATGATGTTGCCCGCCGCAAAGCCGGCAACAGCGACTGCGCGGATCAGTTCGGCAAGCGTCTTGTCCTTGTCGTCGATCTCGGGTGCGAACAGATGCGCCTCGTAGCCCAGCCTGCCAAGCGCGGCGACGAAGGGTGGCACCTCGTCTCCACGCCACCGGACCGCGACCCGTTTCGTCGACAGGTTGACGCGCGCGCTTTCGACGTGATCGAGCCTTCCAAGTGCCGCTTCGATCGTCTGGATGCAGGCGGCGCAATGAACCGTCGGCACTGAAAGGTCGGTCTGCCGAAGATCGTCGCCAAGCGATCGGCTCGCCAACCTGATCTCCTGGCTGGATGGCAGGACCGATGTGGCGCCGTTCAGATCTAGCGCCATTTCAGCGCCCGGTGCACAGCAGCTCACTGCAGCCTCCATGAGAAATCATGATCCTGCGGACGTCGCGATAGGGTCGTGCCTGGCCGGCATCGGCGTCGACTTCGACGATCCAGACACCGTCCTTCGGCATATGCTGCGCTGCGAATTCCTGGCCGGAGGCAAGCGCGAGCGTGACGGACTCGTCCTCTTTCTCGTAGGCGGGATGACGAAACAGCACCTTGACGCCGTGCAGAGGAACCGGCTTGCCGGCTGCGTCGGAGAGGCCGTAGCGGACTTCGCCCCATGCGATGGTCAGCTTGCCGGTCCAACCGAGCGCTGCTTGGGCGCGGCCGGCCTCGGCCTCCTTGTTGAATTGCTGGCTGGCCACATAGGTGTTTTCGACGACGAGGCCGGTCCAACTCGTATTGGCGAGCGTGGCCATGGTCAGGTTGACCGCGATGACCACCCCGAAAAAGGTGAGAATGATGGCCAGCATGTGCCTGCCGGTGAATTCGCGAGGCTTTTGGGCATTGGCGGTCATTTGGCGGCCTCTGGCGCGTTGAATGTGGCGGTGTACTCGTTCGACTCGAAGCTCGCCTTGTCCTCGACACGGAGCTTGAAGGTCTGGGCCGGGGCGTGGATCTGGTCCGCCGGCTGGCGAACGAAGACCTTCAACGTTTTCAGGCGGTCGGGTTCGACCGGGACGGCGAAAGACCGGCCGGCCGGGATGTCGTCGCCGACGACGACCATGTCGGCACCCTCCAGGCCCTGCATGGTGACGGCGATGGTCCTTGGCTCAGGGATCATGTTGAGCAGCTTGACGGTATAGCCGTTGCGGATGGAACCATCGGATAGCGTGACGAATTGCGGATTGCGGTCATGCAGCACGTTCAGCTCAAGCCGATTGCGCGTCAGCAGCGAATAGAGCAGGCCCAGCCCGATCAGCGACCACAGGCCCATGTAGACGTAGGTGCGCGGCCGGAAGATCTTGCGAATGTGAAAATGCGCCACCTGATCGGAGAAGGTGCCGACGGCAGTCCTGACCAGCGACGGATTGATTGAACTGGAGCCGCCTGCGGTCGCCAGCATCATGTTGGCGTTGTAGTCGGAGAGCGTCGCGTAGGAGATCAGCCCGCGCTCCTTGCCGAGCTTGTCCATGACGCCGTCACAGGCGTCGATACACAGCGCGCAGGTAATGCATTCGAGCTGCTGGCCGTCGCGAATGTCGATCCCCATTGGGCATACCGCAACGCAGGCATTGCAGTCGACGCAGTCGCCGACGGACTGCCCTGCGGCTTGCACCTTCTTGGCGTGACGCGAGCGCGGTTCGCCGCGCCAGTCATTGTAGGTGACGGTGAGCGAATTCTCGTCGAGCATGGCTGCCTGGATGCGCGGCCATGGGCACATATAGGTGCAGACCTGTTCGCGCATCAGGCCGCCGAACGTGTAGGTGGTCGCCGTCAACACGGCGATGGTGATGTAGGCGACAGGCGCGGCGGTACCGGTGAAAAGCTCGCCCACAAGTGTCGGTGCATCAGCGAAATAGAAAATCCAGGCGCCGCCGGTCGCCGCACCGATGACCAGCCAGACGGCGTGCTTCGATACGCGCAGCATCAGCTTGCGGGCGGTCCAGGGACCATCGTCAAGTTTCATGCGGGCGTTGCGGTCCCCCTCGATCGCACGTTCGATGACAAGGAACAGATCGACCCATACGGTCTGCGGACATGCATAGCCGCACCAGGCACGGCCGACAGTCGAGGTAATCAGGAAAAGTCCAACGCCGGCCATGACAAGAAGGCCGGCCACATAGTAGAATTCCTGGGGCCATATCTCGACAAAGAAAAAGTAAAAGCGCCGATTGGCGAGATCGAGCAGCACGGCCTGGTCCGGGGCAAATGGACCGCGGTCCCAACGCAGCCACGGCGTCAGGTAGTAGATGCCAAGCGTGATCGCCATCACCAGCCATTTGAAGCGGCGAAAGTTGCCTGAGGCGCGCTTTGGGAAAATTTTCTTGCGCGCAGCGTAAAGGGGCTGACGGGTCTTGGCGGAATTGACCGCCTCGGCTTCCAGCCGTTCTATCTGCGTCTTGTCCAGCACGAGTATCTCCACTTGCGCGCAGACCGTGACTTTGAGTGCGCTGGACAACCTTGCCGCGGCATGGACAGACCCGCGTTGATGCAGGTCAATCGAGGAATGCCGAAAAAATTGAGGCCCGGACTGGCCGGGCCGCGTCGCTCAGGCGGCGAAGGGCAGGAAAGAGGGCCCCCGACCTATTCCCCGCCGCCGAGCGAATGGATGTAGACCGCCAACTCCTTGACCTTGGTCTCGCCGAGACGCGCGCCCCACGCTGGCATCACGCCCTGCTTCGGTGCGCGAACCTGGTCGGCGATTGCCGTTTCGCCCGACCCGTAGAGCCAGATCGCGTCGGTCAGGTCGGGCGCGCCGAGCTCCCTGTTGCCTTTCGCATTGTCGCCGTGACAAGCGACGCAGTTTTCGGCGAAGACCTTGGCGCCGAGTTGAATAAGAGTTGCATCGCGGACCTTGCCGGACAGGCTGGCGACGTAGGCGCTGACCTGGGAGATCTGGTCGGCGGTGATGATGTCGCCGAAGGCCGGCATTTCCGACAGGCGCGTGTCCGGATCTGAAGCGAAGCGGATGCCGTGCGTGATCGTCTGCTGGATCTGCTCGGCCTTGCCGCCCCACAGCCAGTCGTCGTCGTTGAGGTTGGGAAAGCCCTTGGAACCCTGGGCGCCGGAGCCGTGGCACTGCGTGCAGTTAACCTTGAATGCGGCGCCGCCGGCCGCGACCGCGAATTCCCGCAAGACATCGTCCGCGGCGATTTCGGAGATGCTTTTCGACTCCACCGCCGCGACGTACTTGCCCTTCGCTGCTTCCGCCGCCGCCAGCTCGTTCTTGACGTCATTGCGGCTCGAATAGCCGAGAACACCCGTTGTCGCCGAGTGCAGCAGCGGCCATGCCGGATAGGCGATGGTGTAGCCGATCGCCCACACGATGGTGACGTAGAACGTTGTGACCCACCAGCGCGGAAGCGGGTTGTTCAGCTCCCTGATGCCGTCCCATTCGTGACCGGTGGTTGAGACGCCAGAGATTTCATCGATGTGCTCGTCGCTCATGATCACTCGTCCTCAAGGGGAATCCGGGCAGCTTCGTCGGCCAGCTTGCGGCTGCCAGGGCGCAGGGCAAAGACAATTGCTCCGACAAAGAAGAGTGCCATGGCGACCAGACCCCAGCTGTCAGCAAACTCCCGCATCAAATTGTAATCCATGGATAAACTCCTCAACGGTAGCCGGCGGCTTCGTCGTAGTTCTTGAAGTCGACCAAGGTCCCGAGCATCTGGAGATAGGCAACCAGGGCATCCATTTCGGTCACCTCCTGCGGATTGCCGTCGAGGTCACCGACCTTGGCTTTGGGATAGCGCTTCTCGAGGCCGGACGTGTCGGCATTCGGGTCGGCCTGCGCCTTCAAATCGGCATTGGCGTTGGCGATCATGTCGTCCGAGTAAGGGACACCAACGCGCGCGTTCGCAACCAGGTGCGTCGAGAAGTTCTTCACCTCGATCTGCGCGTCCTTCAGGAAGGCATAGCTCGGCATGACCGATTCCGGGACGACCGAGCGGGGGTCGGCAAGGTGCGCGACGTGCCAGGCATTCGAATAGCGGTCACCGACGCGGGCGAGATCCGGCCCGGTGCGTTTGGATCCCCACTGGAAGGGGTGGTCGTACATCGACTCCGCAGCCAGGCTGTAGTGGCCGTAGCGCTCGACTTCGTCGCGGAACGGCCTGATCATCTGGCTGTGGCAGAGGTAGCAGCCTTCGCGCACATAGATGTTGCGCCCGACAAGTTCGAGCGGCGAGTAGGGGCGCATGCCTTCCACCTTCTCGATCGTGTTGTCGAGATAGAAGAGCGGTGCGATTTCAACGATGCCGCCGATTGTCACAACAAGAAGGGAGCCCACAAGAAGAAGCGTGGCGTTCTTCTCGATTAGTGCATGTCTATCCATCAAGCCCATGTTCTGGCTCCTTATTCGGCAGGCTGAAGGGCGGGAACGGAGCCAGGCATCGGTTGCTCCTCGCGCTGGTGGCCGAGGATGGTCATGGCGATGTTCCAGGCCATGACCAGGGCGCCCGAGAGGTACATGGCGCCACCGATGGCGCGCATGACGTAGTAGGGGTGCATGGCTGCGACCGTTTCGGCGAAGGAGTAGACCAGGAAGCCCTGCTCGTCGTATTCGCGCCACATCAGGCCCTGCATGATGCCGGACACCCACATGACCGCGGCGTAGACGACGATCCCCAGGGTCGCCAGCCAGAAGTGCCAGGTAACCAGCCGCAGTGAATAGAGCCGGTTACGGTTCCAGAGCTTCGGCACCATGTAGTAGATCGCGCCGAACGAGATCATGCCGACCCAGCCGAGCGCACCGGAGTGCACGTGACCAATGGTCCAGTCGGTATAATGCGATAGCGAGTTGACCGCCTTGATCGACATCATCGGGCCTTCGAAGGTCGACATGCCGTAGAAGGCGATGGCCATCACCATCATACGGATGATCGGGTCGGTGCGCAGCTTGTCCCAGGCGCCGGACAGCGTCATCAGACCATTGATCATGCCGCCCCAGGACGGCATCCACAGCATGATCGAGAACACCATGCCGAGCGTCTGCGCCCAGTCGGGCAGGGCGGTGTAGTGCAGGTGATGCGGCCCGGCCCAGATGTAGAGAAAGATGATCGCCCAGAAATGGATGATCGAAAGCCGGTAGGAATAGACTGGCCGGTTCGCCTGCTTGGGCACGAAATAATACATCATGCCGAGGAAGCCGGCGGTGAGAAAGAAGCCGACCGCGTTGTGGCCGTACCACCATTGCGTCAGCGCATCCTGGACCCCCGAAAAGGCGGAGTAACTCTTGGAACCGAGCAAAGAGGCCGGCATCGAAAGGTTGTTGACCACATGCAGCATCGCGATGGTCACGATGAAGGACAGGTAGAACCAGTTGGCGACGTAGATGTGCGGTTCCTTACGCTTCAGGATCGTGCCAAGGAACAGGATGAGGTAAGCGACCCAGACGATAGTCAGCCAGATGTCCACGTACCATTCGGGTTCGGCGTATTCGCGGCTCTCGGTGATGCCGAGCAAGTAGCCTGTCGCGGCCATTACGATGAAAAGCTGGTAGCCCCAAAAGACGAACCATGCGAGATCGCCGCCAAACAGGCGGGCGCGGCAAGTGCGTTGCACGACGTACAATGAGGTGCACAGCAGCGCATTACCGCCGAAGGCGAAGACGACCCCGGAAGTGTGCAGCGGCCGCAAGCGGCCGAAATTGAACCAAGGCTGAATGTTGAGATCGGGGTAGGCCAGCTGCAGCGCGATAACCACGCCGACCAGCATGCCAACCACGCCCCAGAACATTGTGGCGATGGCCCCGTAGCGGATCGGACCGTCCATGTAGGCGGAAGGGTCGATCGGTGCGGTCACTTCGAAGCTTGAGTTGCGAATGAGGATGGCGACAAAACCGAGCAGCACGAAGAACAGCACCCACATGTGCTGCCGGAATGGCTGGTCCACGCCGAAGCCGGCGGCCACCAAAGCCGCGAATGTAAAAAGGCTCAACGCGAAGATTTGTGTGCCGAACTTCATGACATATCCCCGACCTCGGATTCCCTGCGCGGGCGCCAATCCGCGGCAACACCAATTCCGCAGCCGGCACGTCGCCGCCTTGATCCATGTCAAAGTCATTTGCATTTGGAGTGGGCAGGCTTGGTCCTGCGAACGATCAGGAGATTGCCGTTGAACTCGCAGACAGCAGGGGGACCATTTCCGCCGCATGCAGCCGGCAAAAATTCGATACCGACAGCGTTTGCTGCGGTGATGAAACGTGCACACCTAGAAAAACTGCAGCTCTGCGACGTCTTGGAAAGGATCGCGGACACGTTGCCCAAGGTCGACACGTTGGCGTGCCTGAGCGTAGCCAACGCAATCGTTCCGCTGTTGCGCGACAGTCATCGATACGAAGAGACGGTCATCTTTCCCGCCTACGAGGCCGCGTTGGCCAGCAGTGATGCCGACCTTGGTTCAGCAAGGCGATTGAGCGCCGAGCATATCGAGGACGAGTGCTTTGCCGGTGAGGTGACCGAAATGTTGCTGGCGATCGGCCACGGCAAGACGATCGACAACGCCGAGGCGGTTGGGTTCATGCTGCGCGGTTTCTTCGAAAGCCTGCGCCGGCATATCGCCTTCGAGCGCGAGCATGTCCTGCCGATGATCGGGTTTGTCGATTGAGCCTAGGCGCCGGAGCGGCTCTGCAGCCGATTCAAGCTATCGACACTAACATGCCGATTGTTCTCGATGCGGATCACGCCATCTGATCGCAGCCGGCTCAGCTGACGGCTGACAGTCTCGATCGTCAGGCCGAGGAAATCGGCGATGTCGGCGCGGGTCAAAGGCAGGTCGAAACGTGTCGACTGGGCGGTCGGATCAAGCGTGGGGTCGATGTTCTTGGCGATCATGAGAAGGAAGCTCGCCACCTTTTCCGAAGCACTCTTGCGGCCCAGCATCACCATCCAGTCGCGGGCATCATCGAGTTCGTTCAGCGTCTGCTTGAAGAGACGATGCTCCAGTCCCGGCGATTGCTTCATCATCCGTTCGATGACGGCCCTTGGAAACGAGCACAGGGAGACCGCGGTTGCGGCTTCGGCGTTGATCGCGCTTTCCACCTTGAAGGGCCGGCCCAGAAAATCGGGAGCAAATTGAAGCCCGACAATCTGCTGGCGTCCGTCCGAAAGGCTCTTCGTCAGCTTGACCACGCCGGAAAGCACATTCGCGTAACTGTCGATGGCCTCGGCATCACCGATCAATTCCACGCCCGCTTCAACGGTATGCTTCGATGAGGTCTTGGCGAGGCCCACCAGTTGGTCCGGATCGAGCGCGCCGCAAACGCCATGATGCCGCGCTTCGCATGACTGGCAAAGCACGGGAATGCCGGCGCTATGTACATCCTGACGCACTGTCATCGTGGTCGTCCGCGAACCCAAAGTACTGGCAGGATATAGTATCGGCCCGAGAAATCCGTTGCGGCAGTTTGTCCGCGGCGAGATATCATTGACCGAGATCAAGGCTGCCATTGTCCGATGTGAGCAGGATCGTGCAATACACATCGGAGCAGATATCGAGATGCGGCCAGAATTAATTGCCAGGCTTGGTGAAAACGTGCCGCGTTATACGAGCTACCCGACGGCGCCGCATTTTCATCCGGGCGTCGATGCCGCCGTTTGTCGCGACTGGCTGAAGGCGCTCAACAAGGGCGACGAGATCTCGCTCTATCTGCACATCCCTTATTGCGACAAGCTTTGCTGGTTCTGTGCGTGCCACACCAAGCAGACACGCCATTACGAACCGGTCACCAAATATCTGAGATCACTGCATGCGGAGATCGCCACCGTCTCAAGTCTCGCCGGAGGCAAGGGCCGGGTACGTGCCGTCCATTTCGGTGGCGGCTCACCGACGATGCTCAAACCACAGGACATGGTCGCGCTGGGAGCCGTTCTGCGCAACTGCTTCTCATTTCTTCCCGGCGCCAAGATCAGCGTCGAAATCGAACCCAACGATATGGACGAAGCCCGCCTCGACGCACTTGCCGAAATCGGCATGACGAGGGCGAGCCTCGGGGTCCAGGATTTCGATCCGAAGGTGCAGAAGGCCATCAATCGCGAACAGACCTTCTTGCAGACCAAGACAGTCGTCGACGGCGTTCGGTCACGCGGCGTCGAGTCGGTCAACCTGGACCTGCTTTACGGCTTGCCGCACCAGACCAGGGAGAGTGTCTTGTCCACTGTCATGCAGGCGCTGACGCTCGAACCCGATCGGATCGCCCTTTTTGGCTATGCCCATGTGCCATGGTTCAAGAAACATCAGACAATGATCGACGAGGCCTGGTTGCCAGGCCCGGAGGAGCGGTTCGCTCAATCGCAACTGGCAGCTCGCGCCATACTCGACCAGGGATACGAAGCAATCGGGCTCGACCATTTCGCCAAACCGGGCGATGCGCTGGCGCTTGCTGCGCACGCGGGGATGTTGCGTCGTAACTTTCAGGGCTACACCGAGGATCGCTGCGAAACCTTGATCGGCCTCGGCCCGTCATCCATCAGCCAATTCCGGCAAGGCTATGTACAGAACATGCCTTCGACCGCCGAGTATGGCCGCATGGTGGATGACGGTGGGTTGGCTGCGGTCCGCGGAATTGCTTTGTCCGACGACGACCGCGCTCGCGGGTGGATCATCGAGCGGCTGATGTGCGATTCCGGCTTTTCAGCGATCGACCTGGTCGAGCGCTTTGGCGAAGCTGGCCAAAGGCTTCTCGGCAGAGCGAGTTCCACCGCCCTTCTTGACCCTGCCCGGTTGCTTGAACTTGACGGTGACCGCTTCGTCGTGCCGTTGGAAAGCCGCCCCTTTGTCAGAAGCGTCGCGGCGAAGTTCGACAAGTATTTCGAAACCGGCAAGGCGAGGCATTCCGTGGCGGTCTGAACATCGGCTGCGGTCAGAAATGCTCGCCCAAATCGTATGGAAAGGCCTACATCCCGATCTGGACAGCGCAGATCGTCGACCGCGTCAGGAACCGCTTCTCCCTTCCGTTGTCCAGCGAGAACATGCCGCCTCGGCTTGGCACCACGTCGATAATGAGATCGTTATGCTTCCAGGCCTCGAATTGCGATGCGCCGATGTAGAACGGCGCATCACCGATATGGCCGAGCAAGACATCGCGATCGCCGACGATCAATTCGTCCAGCGGATAGCACATCGGCGAAGAGCCGTCGCAGCAGCCGCCGGATTGATGGAACAGCACTGGACCGTGCTCGGCAACGATCTCCGCGATCAGTTCAAGCGCTGCCGGCGTTGCCGTGACCTGGTATGCATTAGGTTTTCGATCCAGCTTGGGGCGCGGTCCCCTGCGGAGCCGCGCCCTTGAGCCGATCAGAAGAAGCCAAGCTTCTTCGGGCTGTAGCTGACCAGCATATTCTTCGTCTGCTGGTAGTGGTCGAGCATCATCTTGTGGGTCTCTCGGCCGATGCCGGACTGCTTATACCCGCCGAAGGCCGCATGCGCGGGATAGGCATGGTAGCAGTTGGTCCAGACGCGGCCAGCCTGGATCGCGCGGCCGAAGCGATAGGCACGGTTGGCGTCGCGTGTCCAGACACCGGCACCGAGGCCGTAGAGCGTATCGTTGGCTATGCTGAGCGCTTCGTCGTCGTCCTTGAAGGTCGTGACCGATACCACCGGCCCAAAAATCTCCTCCTGGAAGATGCGCATCTTGTTGTGACCCTTGAACACCGTAGGCTGGACGTAGTAGCCGCCGGCCAGATCGCCGGGCAGAAGACTGCGCGCTCCACCGGTCAGCAACTCGGCTCCTTCCTGGCGGCCGATATCGATATAGGACAGGATCTTTTCCATCTGCTCGGACGAAGCCTGGGCGCCGATCATCGTTGCCGGATCGAGCGGATCACCCTGCACGATCGCCTCGACGCGCTTGAGGGCGCGTTCCATGAACCTGTCGTAGATCGATTCCTGGATGAGCGCGCGGCTCGGGCAGGTGCACACCTCGCCCTGGTTCAGCGCGAACATGACGAAGCCTTCGACCGCCTTGTCGAAGAAATCGTCGTCTTCGGCGACGACATCCTTGAAGAAAATGTTGGGTGACTTGCCGCCGAGCTCGAGCGTCACCGGGATCAGGTTTTGGCTGGCATACTGCATGATCAGCCGGCCCGTCGTTGTCTCGCCGGTAAAGGCGATCTTGGCAATGCGCGGCGACGAAGCCAGCGGCTTGCCGGCCTCGAGGCCAAAGCCGTTGACGATGTTGAGCACACCCGGCGGCAAAAGATCGCCGATGAGATCGGCCCAGAGCAGGATGGCAGCCGGGGTCTGCTCGGCAGGTTTCAGGACGACGCAATTGCCGGCCGCCAACGCGGGAGCAAGTTTCCAGCATGCCATCAGCAACGGGAAGTTCCACGGGATGATCTGGCCGACCACGCCGAGCGGCTCATGGAAATGATAGGCGACAGTGTCGTCGTCGATCTGCGAAAGGCTGCCTTCCTGGCCACGCACCGCGCCGGCGAAATAGCGGAAATGGTCGATGGCCAAAGGCAGGTCGGCCGCGGTCGTTTCGCGGATCGGCTTGCCGTTGTCCCACGTTTCGGCGCATGCGAGGAGATCGAGGTTTTCCTCCATGCGATCGGCGATGCGGTTGAGGATAAGGGAGCGCTCGGCCACGCTGGTGCGCGCCCAGGCGTCCTTGGCGGCATGGGCGGCGTCCAGGGCCGCCTCGATGTCCTGGCCGTCCGAGCGCGCTACCTCGCATAGCAGCTGGCCATTCACCGGCGAGAAGTTCTCGAAATAGCGGCCAGAGCGGGGCTCGGCCCGTTTGCCACCGATGAAATTGCCATAGCGCTTGTCGAAGGGCGCCTTGACCGAGCGTGAGAATTCAACCTTGTTCATGCGTCTTCCTCCCAAAGCTGACGTCGCGGGATGCGACGCTTCGAAAGACACTTGCGATTTTCGGCGGTGCTTGTCACCGCGCCGGTCACGCTGGTCGGGTAGGATGTGTCGCAGAATTGCGACAGTTATGAGAGCTTGGGCGTCAGTGTGACCGGCGGACATCCAGACGGTTGAGCTTGCGGTGAAGCGTCGCCCGGCTGATCCCAAGCGCCTGAGCTGCGGCTGAGACGTTCCCGTCAGCGCGCGCGAGCGCACGCTGGAGGGCTCCACGCTCTGCCTCAGCGAGAACTTTAGGGCCGATCTCAGCCCAGCCGAGCAGATCGGCGGCAGGCATTGGTTTGTCGAAACACTGCTGTGTGATGCCAAGCGCCAGGCGGGCCGAACGGGTCGCGCCGACCACGAGATCGTCCGCGTCAACGGCGATCAGCGCGCCAGAGCCTTTGTTGGTCACCGGCGCCAGCAGAATTCGCGCCTTCGGGAATGCCATCTTGAAGTTCTCAATCTCGATCCGGTGCACCGCGTCGACCACAGCCATCGAGATGAGATTGACAAAGGCTTCGGTCAGATCAGCCCGGCAGGACGACACGTCAAGCACGGCTACAAGATTCCCCTCATGATCGTGGATCGGAGCGGTGGTGCAACTGAGCAGCGTATTGCGCGTATGGAAATGCTGGTCGCGGTGAATTGTCAGCGGGCGTCGCTCAACCAGACAGGTGCCGATCCCGTTGGTGCCCTGCCTTTCCTCATTCCAGACGGAGCCAGTCCACAAACCCCAGGAATAAAACGTCTCGTCGTCCACGAGCGCGCCGCGCCGTTCGACAGGCACGCCGTCGCGATCGGCGAGCAGGACACAGCATCCCACGCCGCCTACTGCGAGATAGAGACGGTCGAGACTCGCTTGGGCAGCGCAAATGAGAGGTTCGATTCGTTGCCGGGCCTGTCCCAGTTCGGCCTCCGTCAGATAATGTGGAGGCCTGCAATCGGCTGGTTCGAGTCGATGCAAATTGGAAGACCGTCGCCAGGAGGCAACCAGGGCGGATTTCGCCGCAGCGTCCGACGCAATCGCCGCCTGGATGCGGTCGGCATGATGACCGAATAGATCTTCTCCCATGCTTATCCTCCCAACTCTGATGTCTTTCCTCCCGGTCTGCGGTTCGATCAGGTCATAGTCAATTCGTCCAAAGAAGCAGAAAGGCAGATCTCTCCCTCCTGCTGATCGTCGGCCAAATCATGGCTGACCCGATCGTAAGAGCGTACCAACAGAATGCCCGTACAGTATTGATCGGGAGCAAACCTGAGCACCAACTGGTCAGAAATGCTCGCCCGCCTTGGACGGTCCGATGCGGTGCCGGCTGCGATGAGACAGGCGGTCGACCAGCCGATGAGCAAGAACCCGTTAACGCATTCGAGTGCCGCCAGGACACGCCACGCAAGGGCAGGCACTATGTCGCCGTAGCCAACAGTCGAGAAGGTGATGGTGGAAAAAGTACAATGCAGTTTCAAAGTCGGCGAAGATGTTGAGCATCCGGTACAACCCCGCCCAAAGCCAGATCTTTGCCGTCATGACGGCAAAGAGACCCATCACCACGCGTCATCGCGACGATGCGGCTGCGGCGCCCGTGCATGCGAAAACGGGACACAAGGCACCCCCCACCGGGTGTGTGACCTCGATGAGGCCAAAGATATGAATCAGTACCGTCAGGCTGATCACGATGGTACCGATAAGGAGATTGAGAGCCACAGGCGAGTCTCTACCATTCGAGCTCACGACCAGACGTCGTGCGAGATCAAATCTGTAACGGGCATGCAGTGTCGTTGCCCCTCCCGAAGCCGCCCTGACTGATGCTCTGGAATTGCCGCCCCTTTGTCTCGGCCCAAGTGAGGTGAAGAGCGTTGAGGCGCCAAAACCAAACTCAATGTTGAATTACCTCGGCCCAAAGCTTCTTGGCGAAGCCGCGCTCGTCGAGTGCCCAAGTATCACCCGTGACCACAGCTTTGCCGTCCTGGCATTTGTAGGAATAGACGGTATCGTGGCCGCTCGCCGCGGCCGGCACGAAGTCTTCATTCGGGTTCGCCTTGCAGAATTCGTCAGCGCCAGGATTGTCGCGTGAGGCGTTCATCTTGGTGCAGGGCAGATTGGCGCCCACGAAGCAGGCCAGCAGCTTGCCATTCATGCAGCGATAGTGAACCTGGGTTTCGAGTTCCGGTTCCTCCGGCACGATCTTGGCATCTGGAAACAGCTTTTTGAACGCCCTGACCGTGCCGGCGTAAAGCGCGTGCGAATAGGGGAGGACCTCGTCGTCGTTCTTCACTTGGCGGCAGAGCTTGTAGAGATCCTTCGCCGGCGCCGCCATAGCGCTGCCGGTGGCGATGGCGAGCAACGCTAATGCCGACAGCGTAAAGAACCCCAGAGTTGAAAAACGCAAAAGAGATGTAAGGCGCAAAGCAGACATTTTGATATCCTCAGGAGAACACGCAGGGTTTGGCGTCGGGGCCGCAGATCAGGCGCCTGGCGAACTGGATGACAGCGGCGCGCAGACGGATGGTCACCAGCCAGTAGCCGGCACCGTATCCAGCGGCCATCATCAGCGGTAGTGCCAGCGCGAAGGCACTAGCCGGACGGGGTGCTGTGGATGCGGGGCCGATATAGACCGCCATCGTGACGAAGGCGCCGACGACATAGAGCCAGATCGATCGGGACCCGACCAGCCGGCGCACGATCTCAATGCCGACGGCGAAGACCAACATCAGATACGTGATGCCCAAAGTGTCGAGCAGGGCATCCGTCAGGAAGGACTGGTGGCCGATCCAGGTGTTCGCCACAAACCCAGCACCTAATGAGAAGAGACGCATCAGCCCGGCGACAGGAAAGCCGACCGCGTAAGGCACCGTGAGCATGGCCAGGTAGAAGAAGGCGATCGTGGCGACTATGTCAAAGGCGATCTTGAGCAAGGTTTTCAGGGCCGGGCGCATCTCGCCATCCTTCTTTGCCGTCCGCCATCGGCGGTCAGCCTTGTCTCCCGCCCCTGTAGCCCCGATCGAATTCGTTTCGTCATTTAGGTAATCAGCTTATCGTCAATGCGTCAACAATTAATTGATTGCCTAATCGACTTGCTGTCGTGTAGCATTGTCGTATGTCCATCCAACTCATCTTTGAGGCGCTGTCCTCGCCGGTACGCCGCAAGATCCTTGCCTATGTTGCGCATCACGAACTAAGCGCGGGTGACATCGCCGGGCGCTTCGACATGTCGAAGCCGTCGATCTCGCAGCATTTGCAATTGCTTGAGCATGCCGGCCTGGTGTTGAGCGAAAAGCGCGGCAAGTTCGTCTATTACCGCCAGGCGCCTAACACGCTGGCCTCGACGTTAACCGGCTTTGTGCAGGAGATCTGCCCGGTAGGCCGGCCGATCCGCCGCGAGAGCAAGGCACTGGCCAGGAAGGCAAAGGCGCCCGGCGCCAAGGATCAGCAAGTCGCCAAAATCCCGGTGGCAAAGGCCTCAGCCGCGAAGAGCTTGGCTGCAAAGGCCAAGGCGACGGCATCCGCGCCGCCGAAACGCGCAAGGCCCAGAACCAACAAGGTCAAGGAAAGGACTGCCTGATTGCCGCTGTCAATCCTGAATAGGGCCGGCGCGGCTGTGAATGGGCGGGCAGCAGAAAGGAGAGAACCATGCTTATGACCAGATCGGTCATGCTGAAAAGGCAATCCAGCTCGGACAGCCATCGCCGCGCCGGGGCTAAGCGTTCGCTCGCGGTCCTTGTCGCACTGGCGTCGTTCCTGCCGGCAGCCGTCCAAGCCAAGATGCCGAACGACTTCCTCGGCAAATGGTCGACCGATCCGCTGCGCTGCGAGCAGGAGAACGGGGAAGTCGATGTGCTGGAGGTTCTGCCGTCGGGATTGACCTTTTATGAGGTCGGCTGCGAATTCGGCGAACCGCACGTTGACGGAAAAACGCTGCGCGTTGCTGCCCAATGCTACAAGGGCGGCAGCCCGATGAGCGCAGGCACGGTCGAGCTCTCGCGTTCGGAGCCCAACAGGATAAGCCTGTCCCTGCACGGCTTTTCCTGGTCGTCCGATGATCCGGAAACATTCCAGCGCTGCCGCGCGCGATGAGCCGGATGAAATTGCGCTTCGCCTGACCGCCCTTGCCCGGAGAACTGTGGAGAAGTAATCTCCAAGCCCAGATCCTCATCACAGAGGCGATCAAGGCGAGCGCATCGTCCGTCGCCGGCTTCAAGGAAAGCCAGCGAGGTTTCGGAACATCAAGGCACCGCGGCGAAGGATGATTTGAAGATCCGGCCGCGACATGTCCGCAATGGCACTCGGCCGCACTCTCAAGCTCTTCGGCGAGAGATTCTCGGGTCATGGCACCGTTTGGCCGTACTGAAGACGACAGGGCCAGCGACATCTTTCTGAGTCCTACAAACGGCTGGTGCCGAATACAGTCGCCTTGTGCTCGTCCATCATCCAATCGACTGGCTCTTTGACGGAGGCGCTGTGAACGATGCTTTGACCTCTCGTGCAATCCTGCACCTCTTCGGCCACAAGCACAGACACCGTGCCGTGATGGAGGCAGTATATCCGCCTTGGAGCGGGCGCGGTGAAGCCTTCGCGGCACGACCAGCCGTACGATCCTGGCTACAACCTCATCCGTCTCGAATGCGGCGTTTCGGCTGTCTTATCGGCGAGCACTTCCATGGTTGCGCCGGGTCGTTTCTGAAGAGCCAAGCTCGACAAAGATTGCACGCTCAAAACAAAAAGATCCGGGGCTTAGCTAGGCGCGTCCATAAAGCCGCTGGTTGAGATAAAGCAGCAGGCTACTGGAGACGCCCGCAATGACGACGAGCAGGAAAGTGAGCGCCATGATGAGGTCTATGTTGTGCAAGCCGATTGCGTTCATCAGGAGGAAACCGAGGCCGCGCTGTGAGGCGAACATCTCGCCGAGCAGCGTCCCGATCAGCGTCAGCGAAAAGCCAATCCGGATGCCGGCGAAGATCTCCGGCATGGCGGCCGGCAGGACGATGCGCGCGATCATGTCGGCAGGGTTCAGGCGCATGACGTGCCCGGTCTTGACGTAAACGCGCTTGACGTTTCGCACTGCATTGATCGTGAAGAGTGCGATAGGAATGACGCCGTGGATCGTGCCGAATGCGACCTTCGCCGACATGCCAAGCCCAAAGGCGAGCAGCAGGATCGGGTAGAGCGTGATCTTGGGGATCGAATAGACTGCGACGAGCATGGGCTCGAGAACCTCGGCGATGGCGCCGTTCAGGCCAAGCGTGAAACCGATCGCGAGGCCGATGACGACCGCCAACAGGAGCGCGAGGCCGAAGGCCTGGGCGGTCTCGGTAAGATGAACCCAGAACTGCCCGGTTGTGACGAGATGGGCCGTGAAGCCGAGCGTCTCGAGCGGCGAGCGCAGCGCGACCTCTCCCACGATCCAATAGAGGATCTGCCAGAAGACGAGCAGCGCGACAACGAGGGTGACGCCGTTGCGCAGGCCGTCGGGAATATGGAAGTCCTGTGCGGCTGACCGGGTCTCGGTCGACGCAACCGTATCGACCTTGCCGGAGACGACCGCGTTGAGAGGCAGTTTGCTGCTCATCGAAGCCCCCGCCGGTTCATGAGCTTCTTCTCCCAGCGGGCGAGAAGCGCGTTGATGGTGATCGAAACGATCAGGATCAGCAGAATGAGCGGATACATGATCGCATTGTCGAAGTTGTTGTAGGCGAAGCTGATCTCGTAGCCCATCCCCCCCGTCGACATGATGAATTCGGCGCCGATGATGCCGATCAGCGAATAGGCGACGGCGAGTTTGGCCCCCGTGAGGATATAAGGTGCTGCACAAGGCAGGGTGATGCGCCACGCGGTCTCGACCGCAGACATATGGCCCATCTTGGCGGTCTTGAGGAACACCCGCGGCACCCGGTCCAGGCCATTCAACGTATTCACGATGACAGCGACGACGCCCAGCATGGTTCCGATGAAGATCTGCGGTGCGTCACCAAGCCCGAAGAGGATAATCAGGAGCGGGTAGAAAGCAAAGACCGGGATCGCATAGTAGGTCGCGAAGACCAGGTCGAGTGTGTCGCGCACACGCTCGAACTGATGGATGACGATAGCACTCGCGACCCCGGTGACAACGGCAATGACGAAGGCGATTGCGGCGTTGCCCAACGTCTTGGCAATCGCGGCATTGAGCGCGCCCGAGGCCAACATCTTGACGAGATCGATGACGATGCGGTGCGGCGGCTGCATCGTGAGGTGGGGGATGACCCCAACAAAGCACAAGACTTCGAGCAGGCCGACGAAGCCGACGACGATACCGATCCGCCAGAATGTGGCGCTCTTCATGCCGCCCCCTCCATCTTGCCGATCGCCTTGAGCGATTCCTCGCGCAGCGAACGCCAGAGCCGGGCTGTAATTGTCCCGAAGCGCTCCTCCTGCACGATGCGGCTGTCGCGATCCTTCGGCCAGTCCGTTTTAACGATATCGATGAGCCGTCCGGGTCGGGCCGACATCACCCCGATGCGATCGGCAAGCATGGCGGCTTCATCGAGCGCATGGGTGATGAGGAAGACCGTCGCGCCGGTCTTGCGCCAGAGGTTCAGCACCTCATCGCCCATCAGGAGGCGGGTTTGCTGGTCGAGCGCGCCGAACGGTTCGTCAAGCAGAATGAGCCGCGGCTCCGTCACTAGCGTCCGGGCGATGCATACGCGTTGGCGCATACCTCCAGACAACTGGGCAGGATAGCTCTTGGCAAAGAATGTGAGCCCCATCATCGCGAGCGCCCGCGCGATCCGTTCTTCGCGCTCCTGATGCGAAATCTTCATGCGCCGCAGCCCGAAGGCAATATTGTCGGCGACCGTAAGCCAGGGGAAGGAGGCATCTTCCTGGAAGACGACGCCGACGCCATCCGGTATCTGGCCGGCGATCGGCCGGCCTTCGAAGGTGACTTCGCCGCGGGTCGCGGTCGAAAGTCCCGCGACGAGTTCCAGTAGGGTAGATTTGCCGCAGCCGGACGGCCCCACCACGGCGAAGAATTCGCCCTGCTTCAACTCAAGATCGATCGCGCCGAGTGCGTGAACGGTGTCACCCGGCCGTCCCGGCCGGGTGAACACCTTGTCTACGCCGCGCAGCGCGACCTGTGCGCTTTGCGAAATGGTCATTTCAATTCCTTGATATCGTCTGGCAGGAACTGGGTATCGATTATTGCCTTGAGGTCGACGTCGCCGCTCAGGGCGCCGATCATCTTCTGCACCTCGACGGACTTCTCTAGCCCGTCCAGGTGGATCTGCCCCGTGCCCCAATATTCGATGCCGTTGGTACGGCTGTCCACGAGGTTCTTGACCGCGCTGCGCGCTACTTCTGGCTCGAGATTATACACCTTGGCGATGATGTCGCCTGCCTCATCGGGATTCTGCGCCATGAACTCCACCGCGCGACGGCGGGCGCGGATCACCGCCTTGATGAAATCGCCCTTTTTCTCGGCCGCCGAGCCAGCAGCGGCACCGAGCACATTGGCGATGGGCGGCAGCAGATCGGAGGCCTTGGCGATAGGCCGATACTTGTCCTTGAACTTCGACCACAGCGGTTCTGGAATGGGCGCGACGTCGACAAGCCCGGTGTCCAGCGCCGCAACGCCTTCGCCGAAACCGCCAGTCTTCACGAGCTCGGCGTCTTCAGTCTTGAGGCCGCCAGCCTGCAAGACCAGCGCTGCCAAGCCTTGGCTGGTGGAGCGAGGGTTGGTAAAAGCGATCTTCTTGCCCTTCAGGTCCTTGACCGATTGGATCGGCGAATCCGGCTTCACTGCCCAGATGAATTCTGCAACTGTCAGCACGTTGTCGCTGATGATCTTGATATCGGCGCCCTGCTGGATCGCCGCGATGATGGCATTCGGATTGACTTCCGCATATGGCGCGTCGCCAGCGAGCATATTGCGCAGCGTCGTGCCGCCGCCGGCCGAGGAAAGGATGCCTGTAACGTCGGCGCCCTCTTCCTTGAAGAAGCCCTTCTCCATGGCCACGGCAAAAGGCATTCCGTTTGCCGAGACGCCGTAGTTGCTCACAACGATCTGTTCGGCTTGCGCCGTGCCCGCCAGCGCCAGGCTGGCCGCAGCGAGAACCGCTAGACGCGAGAATGCATTCGATACTTTCATAAGTTCCTCCCTTTTCAATTCTCCGGGCGTCGCTAAGCCCGTGACTCTCTTTGCCATGCCAAGGCCACTGCTTGCGCGGCATTCATACCCTCGGAAAGGCGACTCCAGTACGTCCTACCTCGCCCCGGGAGTTTCGATCGCCCGCCAGTGGTCGAGATTGACTGCCTGATCCAGGATCCCGCGCACGGCCACGCCGTTGGCGAGCGGCTGCAGTGTTTCCGTCCCCTCGGCATGGCGCCGCAGCGCGGAGACTGCCTGCTGCATGACCGCGACCACGCGAAAGATGATGCTTGCCGGAAAGGACACCTGCGTAAAGCCCATGGCGCCGAGTTCGGCGGGGCTTAGCCAGGGCGTATCGCCGCCCTCGAACATGGCAGCCGACAGATAGGCGCCCTTGAAGGCGGCACCAACCTTCCGGTAATCCGCTTCGGTGCGGAGCCCCGCGATGAAGATGCCGTCAGCTCCCACGGAAAGAAAGCGTTCCGCCCTGTGCATAGCCGCGTCGAGGCCGAGCGGGCCATAGGCGTCCGTGCGGCCAATGATAAAAGTCTCGGGATACCTCCGTGCACCGAGGGCGGTACGAAGCTTCGCCTCGATCACCGCTTCCTCGACCACCGCGGCCGCCTTGTCGGCACGCTGCTGCTTATGGTCACGACTCTGGTCTTCCAGGAGAAGTCCGCGAACGCCGATCGCTTCATAAGCGGCGATCGTACGCGCCACGCTCTTCACGTCGCCATAACCGTCATCGGCGTCGGCAAAGAAGGGCAGCGATGATGCAGCCGCGATATCGCGAATGCCCTCGACCATGTCGGTCAGCCCGATCAGTCCAATGTCGGGATAGGCATGGCGGGCGGCGAGCAACGCCGATCCGCCTATGGCGAAGGCCTTGAAGCCGGCCTGTTCGATCAGCCTGGCGGAGAGCGCGTCATGTGCTAGCGGCGTAACGAGCGGCGTCTCCTGTGCCAGCGCCTCACGGATGGTCGTACGCGTCATGTGTTCCATTCCCCTTCCACGGGCCGGTAGATCCAGCCGCGACCTGTCTTGCCGGCGGCATAATAAGCCTCGATCTCGGCGGCGTGGCGAAGCGTCGTGTCGATTTCATCGTCGCCACGCACCAACGCCTCAGCGCGCATCGCCGGCACCCGGAAAGCGTAGATGTGCCCGTCCGGCGCAGCGATCTCCGACATCGTCAGATCGACCGTGAACACTGGGTTGCTGGGACGGCTCTCGACCGTTGCGGCCAGCGCGGCGAATGTCTCTGCGTCGATCAAGCCGGCAAGCAGGCCATTGCGAAAACTGTTCTCGTAGAAGATGTCGGCGAAGCTCGGCGCCAGCACGCAACGGATGCCGAACTGCTGCAATGCCCAGACGGCCGCCTCGCGTGAGCTTCCACAGCCGAAGTTCTCGTCCGCCAGGAGAATGCTTGCAGCGCGGAACGGCGGCCGGTTGAGCACGAAATCCGGCCGTTCGCGGCCGGCCTCATCATAGCGATGGCCGCCGAAGAGGCCTTTGCCGAGGTCGGCCATCGCGGACCGCAGATAGGCCGACGGGATAATCGCGTCCGTGTTGACGTTGCTCAGCGGCATCACTGCCACCACGCCATTGACACTGGCGAAGGGCTCTCTCATGCATTCCCCTTACGGACATCGGTGATGTGACCAGCGAGCGCCGCAGCGGCGACCATGGCGGGGCTCGCAAGATGGGTGCGACTGCGCGGCCCCTGCCGGTTCTCGAAATTGCGGTTACTGGTCGCCATGCAGCGCAGGCCCGGACCGACCACATCCTCATTAATGCTTACGCACATGGAACAACCCGCATCGCGCCACTCGAAGCCCGCTTCACGGAAGATGTGGTGCAGGCCCTTGTCTTCGGCTGCGCGTTTCACCGACATGGAGCCCGGCACGACGAGCGCGCGAACATTCGGAGCGACTTTCCGCCCGCGCACGACGGCCGCCGCCGCTTCGAGATCCGCAAGACGTGAGTTCGTGCAGGAGCCTATGAAGGCGATGTCGATCGGGATACCCTCGAGTGAACTGCCAGGCTCGATCCCCATGTAGCGAATTGCGGCAGCAGCGAGTTCGCGGCGCTTCACATCGGCAAAGGAGGCGGGGTAGGGGACATGCCCGTCGATGCCCGTGACGTCTTGCGGCGTCGTTCCCCAGGTAACCTGTGGAACGATCTTGTCGCAATCGATGGTGACGTCGCGATCGAAGACGGCGTCCGCCTCTGTCCGCAGCGTTCGCCAATAGGCCAGCGCGAGCTCGAAATCCGCCTCGGCGGGTGCGAATTCGCGGCCACGGACATAGTCGAAGGTCGTTTCGTCAGGGGCTATGAGGCCGAGGCGCGCACCGAACTCGATCGACATGTTGCAGAGTGTCAGCCGCGACTCTGCGGAGAGCGCCCGCACCGCCGGCCCCGCGTATTCGACCGCCGCCCCGCGACCTGCGGCGATGCCGTATTCGCCGATGGTGCGCAGGATCATGTCCTTGGCGGTTACGCCCGGCCCGAGCGTACCCTCGTAGGAGACACGCATGGTCTCCGGCCGCGCGAGCGCAAGCGTCTGCGTCGCGAGCACATGCTCGACCTCGCTGGTGCCGACACCGATGCCAAGCGCGCCGATCCCTCCGACGGTGGAGGTGTGGCTGTCGCCGCAGGCCAGCACGCTGCCCGGCAGTGCAACTCCCAGTTCCGGCGCAATCACGTGCACGATGCCTTGGCGCGGATCGCCGACGCCGAAGTGGCGGATGTGGTGCCGATACGCATTCGTCCGCATCAGGGAAAGGAGCTCGCGGCCTTCCGGATTGGTGTTCTCGGTACGACCCGGCGCCGTGGAGATGATGTGGTCCTGGGTTGCAAGGGTAAGCTCCGGATGACGCACTTGCCGTCCGGTTTTTTCCAAACCCGCGAAAGCGGCGGCGCACGTCGTCTCCTGCAGCACGTGCCGGTCGACGAAGATGAGGTCGCGCCCGTCATCCAACTGCCGAACGAGATGGGCGGTCCAGATCTTCTCGAAGACGGTCTTCGGCCCAGTGGAGGAGGCCGAAGCTCGCGCCGAAGACGTTGCAACGGCTGCTAAGCCATCTGCTTGCGTCGGCGGCGCGTGAACTGGCATGACTTTTCCTCCCACATGAGTCGTGAAACCCGCGACTTCTGGCTTTTGGCTCCGCCCGGTGTTCGCGCAATAATGCGTCCGTTAGAGTAGATTTCTGCTGACGGTAACCTCCTCCGGCCCTAGGGTACACCCACAATTTACTCTTTTGCCATCAGGAAAAGGCATAGCACATGTCGCGCCGACTTCCTCCCTTGAATGCCTTGCGCGCCTTTGAGGCGACGGCGCGCAACGGCAGCCTGACACGCGCCGCCCAGGAACTCTCAGTGACCCAGGGTGCGGTCAGCCGCCATCTGCACCAGCTTGAGAACTGGCTCGGCACAACCTTGTGCCTACGGCTCAGGCGCGGAGTAGAGACGACGTCCGAGGGGGCGGCTCTGGCTGCTGTGCTGCGCGTCGCCTTCGACCAGATCGAGGCGCAGACGCGGCGCATTCAGGAAAAACCGGAAGGCAACAGATTGCGCATCAAGCTGCCCCCGACCTTCGCCATCCGCTGGTTCGTGCCGCGGCTCGCCCGTTTTCACGCACTCAATCGGGATGTGGACGTGCAGATCACTACTTCGCACCAGCAGGTCGATTTCGATCGCGAGGAGATAGACGTCTGCATCCATTCCGGCTCGGAGCCTCCACCGGGCCTCTATTGCAGGCGATTGTTCGGGGAGATCGTGCTGCCGGTCTGCAGCCCTGGCCTGATTGGCAGCTCATCGCCTCTCGTCGAGCCGAAGGATCTGGTCCGTTACGTCCTGCTCTGTTCGATGCACAGACCGGATGACTGGCCTGCCTGGCTTCATGCCGCTGGCGTGACGACGGTCGACGGCAATAGCGGCCTCAAATTCGAGAATTCGGCGCTCGCCTACCAGGCGGCTACCGATGAACTCGGCATCGTGATGGCGCAGCGCGCCTTCGTCGAGGACGATCTGCGCACGGGACGCCTGATCGCACCCTTCGGTTTGAGAGTGCCGACGCAGGGCGCTTACTATCTGGTGTATCCGCGCGCGACGCGGCGGACGCTCCTGATCCGCACTTTCGAAAACTGGATTGTGCAGCAGGCGACCGAGTTGGAAGAGGCCGCCGATGGAGCTCGTTGAAGTCGGTGACTTGCTTGAGGTTGGGTGGCGCCGGTCGCAGGGGTTTTGAAATGTGTGGCGCGACCCGATCAATCGCACCGTTTGCCCGTGGCTGTCGGTCCCGGATTTGTGCTGGCTCGAACATTTCCAAAGCCGCTCGCGTAGCCGACCGGACTTGCATCTATTTGCCGGCAACATAGTCGAGCATCGCTTTCGGTGGAACCTCATTAGGGGCCAGTGGCCGGCCGGGGTAGCGCATTAGGCAAAGTTGGATGGCAAAGCCGAGTTGATTGGGTTCACGGCGCCGTAGCTGGTTTTCCAGCAAATCGGCCGGGCGAAAGAGAATAGTGGCGGATCATGCCAGCCGTCGCGACTCGCTGATCGGGCGCATGAATCTGGGCCAGAAGCTCACCGACGATGCTGTGACGATGTTCATCAAACTGATGAGTCGGCTGTTCTCGCAAGCTAATAACCGCAAGAAGCAGCGGCACGTTGGCGGATGGCCTCATGCCTGCTGCAATCGATGCACGCACCCCATGTAGTCGTCAGCCGAGGTGAACTGCCAGTCTATTTTCCGGCTCTTCCGGTCGCCGACGCCGATAGGCTGTGATCTCTATCTCGACTTTCAGTTCGGGCTTTCCCAAAGGCATACACAGTGTCGTGTTTGCTGGATGGATACCGCGGAACTTTTCGGCCACAAGCCGGTTGACGATCTCCTTGTCCTGACGATCGGGCACAAAGACGTGTACGACGACGACATCCTTCGGAGAGGTCCCGACCGAAGCAAGCGCGCCTTCTATATTGAAGAACGCATGCTCGGCACTTCACTCTTGGGCCGTTGCGGGGTTCCCCATCGGCCGAGACGTGGGGCTCGGCCGCAGGAGACGGCATTCCCCTTGCGCATCCGCCGAGGTTTGATCTGCGTCGGGTCGAAAACCGCTTTGCGCGAACTATGCGCGGAGTATCTTGTCCATCACTTTGCCCTTGGCGAGCTCATCGACCATTTTGTCTAAATATCGGATCTCCCGCATTGTGGGTTCTTCGATAGTTTCGATCCGGACTCCGCAAACGACGCCGGTTATCATGGACCTCGATGGATTCATTTTGGGCGCTTGTGCGAAGAAGTCCTCATAGGTCGTCTTTTTCTCAATTTGGCCATTGAGCGCTTTTTGCGAGTAACCTGTCAGCCAACGAATTACCTCGTCGACGTCAGCCTTTGTGCGGCCGTTCTTCTCCGCCTTGGCGACGAGAAGGGGATACACCTTGGCGAAGCTCATCGAATAGATGCGGTGTTTCGTCATTCATCGCCCTCTTGGTGCCAAGTGGTATTTTAGATCATCCCGACGAGGCGCAGGAAACGATAAGTTCACGGCGTGTCGTAGCAGCCTGTTCTTCGGGCGCAAGGTGCCCGCAATCCTTAATAGTGGCGCAGCGGATGCTGCGAATGCCAACGCTACGAAAAGCCGTCGATATAACGATTGATGTCGCCAGGCTCATCCGCGCCGCGAATGTAAAGCAGCGGTGTTTCGACAAAATCTTGAGCTTCTCCCCCCGCCCTGTTCTGGGCAGCTGCGGTGAGAATGCGCGACTACCAATCAAATCCGACGCGAAGGGCATCTGGTCTTGCATAGGCCGCGCATAAAGCGTGGTCAGGGGCAGGTCCCGCCATCGACGTAGATAAGCCCGACATCGGCTGGAGTGGCACGCGCCGTCAAGTGGAGCGTGGATGAGCTGCTCGATGCCGACAGCCGACCTCTCGCTTGCGGCCCCTAATTTCACCTTGACGGAAGAATCGCTCAGTTTTCAGACCCGGACGGAAGTCGCATCATTCTTGCGGAGCCACCCTCGAGGCTTTTCAAAAGATAACAAGCCCGAAGCGCGCCCTCTCATCAGAACGATAACCATTGCGGTGTTCGGACGTTGTGGCCCACTGGCGGGAGAGGTGCTCTCATCGGACCGATCGGGCAAAGCGGAGTTGCTCCGGCTAGAGGAACTGCCCTATGATCCGGTGCGGGGATGGCCGACGGGAATCGGCGGCTGGTTTGTCCGGGCCGGCATGAACCGCTGCAATGCCCGGCTGAACAGCTACGCTTTCGATCAATTGCAGTTGGTTCCGGAAGATCGGGTCGTGGAAGTCGGATTCGGCGGTGGGACGGTACTGCCCCGGCTTCTCCGGGACGCAGTATTCGTCTGCTCCTTGCAGAAATAGATGATTGCTCCAAGAATTTGTCCTTCCGCACCCAAGGCCCATGCCGTCTTGTCATCACCCAACGCGTCCGGGATCGCGCCGTCAGTGGTAACGAGCTTCTCGTTCAGACAGCCAGCATAGGCGTCATCGCCCTCGGAAGTGACGCGCGCCAGCTGAGTATTCACCGCGATCGTGGCAGCACCCAGCCTGGCGGCATCGTCCTGGTACTCGGAATGGAAAGCGTCGGTAGGATGAACGCTCACGTTATCGCGCGCCAGGTCGGGGTATGCCGCCAGCGCGGCCGGATTGCACGTTTCGGAAATCGCCTCAACGATGGACTGTTCGACGCCGGTTTTTGCGGGGGTGATTGTCGAATAAAGCTTGATTTTGAAGGCATCGTAGACGGGCAGGAAGGCCGGGCCGTGCTTCACAAAGTTCTTCTCGATACAGCCGGCCAGCTTTCCGTTCTGGAGCCGCGCGCTGCGCAAAACCTCTGTAGAGAATGCGATCTGAAGATCGGTATCCTGCCTGCGGTAGTTGACAAAGAAGTCGTAGAGGGATGTCGCCCGTGCCGGCGCAAGCGACATGCCAACCGACAGCATGGCAACTATCAGTCGCGCGGCCAATGTACCAGAAGAACAAGGTGGTGCTACTGCTGGCACTTTCTTAGATCCTCACTGACGCTCGGCAGAAGGTTGACCACGGTCGAGTAGTTCCGGCGCGGATCGGACTTCAGGTAAGCGCCTTCAACCGCAGTCAACCGCTGTTCAAGAATAGGACCTGCGCAAGCACAATAAGGCGCCGTCTCGGGTTGGTTTGCAGGTAGGGCCTTCGTACACATCTCGGCTACGCCCAGTCTATCATTTGGAATTCCGCTTGTCGGGTCTGCGAGGAATTCCTCGGCATTTGCAAAAAAGGTTTGCATGTCGGGGTCTTTACAGGAAATGTCGGTGACGAGTTGTCCATCGGCCTCGGCGCGATCCTGAGCGGCCGCGTCTCGGACCATGTCGTTCATGAACTGCCCGGGGTTATTGAGGGCTTTTCCAAGCCACTGCCCCTCCTGCAACAGGAACTCTGCATTGTTGTTCTGAGCATCTTCGCTGGTCCCGAATACGCCCGATCCCAGTCCTCGCTGAAGCACTGCTCGCAATAATTTTTCCGTGAGGGTTCCCGGGCAGGCCTGATTGATCGGCCTGACCATCCCCACGATAGCGGCGAAGGCGTCCGCCTGATCGTTTCTGAGCGCTAAGAAATCGTGATCAAAAATCGCCCCCACAAGCTGCCGATTCTTCAACTCGGGGGAGTGGAAGATCGAAGCCACATTCTGGCCATGGCTGGCTGGTGATGTCCCGGCGACCGCGGCACTGCCCGTCGTATGGGCCGCAAACCATCCGTCGAGGCCGCGCATGTAAGCCTGCCACATGGGAGATGTCATGACGTCGGAATGGCCGGATTGGAGCTCCGCGACGGCGCTCGATATGGTCCCGATCTCGCCGATGTCCGTGGCTTGGGTCACGACGCTCGCCAGCCCGGCCACGACTTGCGGAATTACGCCGTCTATCTCCTGCGAGGCAGATTGCATGGCGGTCTTGTAGGAAGCGAATTCTGAAAATCTCCCGAGCTCGTTTTCGGTCTTGCTCTTCCACTGTTGCAGGTGGCTGAGCGAGAATATGTCCGCCCCGACGTACTCGACATGGGTGCGGCCGAGCGCGATTATCTCCGTCAAATCCGCATTGACGATCCCGATAGCGACGGTCTCAGCCGAAGCGACTTCTGCGGCTTGGTCCGCACTTCTCAGGGCGTCGATCATATCCGCAATGACGCTCAACCTGTCGAGCGGTCTTGGACTGCCTTGCTTTGCCGGTGGCTCCGCATGCACGGCGACGATTGCGATCTCCGCCTCGCGGTCGATCAGGGGCTTGAGCACGGCTTGGCGAACCTGCATCAGCACCGGCTCCAATTGCATCTCGAGCGGCGAGACATATGCCCGCAATTTCATGAAGCCATCGGCCGTCGCACTGAAATTTGCCCCAGCCTGGGCCACCTGTTTGACGCGGTTCTCCACGGTGGAGATGATCGCCAATTCGCCATCTTCGTCACCTAGATGGTTCAAGTACGGAAGTATTATTTTCACCAGCGCGGGGCTGTCGTCGAAATAGAGCGGATGAGCCAGGCACTCGCGCGCAAGCTCCGTCCATCTGAACCAGATTTCCTGGTCTCCTTTCTGTCGCGTATCCAGTGTGGTCAGCGGACGCCCCAGGAACTTCCTGGTCATCGAATCGTGGAATGCGCTGGCGATCAGCAGCTTCATGGGGGGGTCTGTCGTAATGTTCTTGGTCAGGTCGAGTTTAGGCGCGCCAGTTTGAATCTGATGCGACCACGCCAACATGCTCACGCAGAACGGAAGGCCTTGCGCCGGTACATATGCCGGATCGGCTTTAGCGTGCGAGATCGCCTGCAGGACCGCCTCAGGAAACTTCTTTCTCTGCAAACGCACCTCACAGGATGGCGCAAGATGCATCGCCAGCGTGGATCCGCCATCCTCAAGTTCCACGTTCGCGGATTTGGGAAGCGTGACGAAATCATTGTTGCGGATGATGCTCATTTCGGAGAGATCGATGGTGCCGATGGTCAGGTCGTATTTTGCTGCGTATCGCACGATCGTCTGCTGATCTCCCCGCGACATCACATAGGCGGAATTCGCCTTATCGATCGACCCAAGGACAACGAAGTCATACGTCGTATTCTTCGGCGCGCACGGCGCAGTGCCTTCCCAAATCTCCCGATCCGTAGGCTCGACAGCAACTCCGTCCTCGATCGATAGCGTGTCCGCGTTCGTAAGGGCGGGACCGGGACCAGAGGAAAGAGCACTGCCCACTAGTTCGCGCAATTGCGCCTGACGCTCAGGAGGGAAATTGGGCGCGATAAGTTGTAGGAGAGTGATGTCGCTAACAGCAATGGGATGCCCGCCGATTTCTTTCAAGGTTGTCTGCCACCAATCGTCCATTACCTTGGAATATCTTTGCTGCTGATCTGCGGTAAGGAATTGAAAATACGATCTTAACCTTATGTCGTAATTCTGGAAAAATCGGAGATCACGAATGTCCCTTGGCAATTTTTGAATCAATTGAACAAGCACGTCGGCGTTCTGAACGTAAATATCGTTTTGGCTCGGAAGCTTCAGAACCTGCTTGCGAGCGTCCCCCGCCAGTCTTGCAGCAGGTGTCGTAGACGCAGATGCCGCTGTGCTGCCTGGAACTGCCTGCGCGGTGGCACCCAGTTGGGACAGTTCGAAAATCCGCTCCCTGTACAAAGTGGAAACGCATGTCGGAGCGGTGCATTTGTTTCTCTGCTTGATCCAACGTTTCTGAGCAGCCACGAGTTCCGGTGCCTTCCGGCCGTCAATCGCTTGAAAAGCCGCGTACAGTTTCTCGTCCAGATCGGAGAGCAATGCATCAGCACAGATCATGCGCTCGACGGAAAGTCTCGCACGAGAACAATCAAAGCTTGCTCCTGCAGCCTTTTGTGGCGCATCCAAAAGGAGAGCGGCGGCTGCGACGCAGAGCGTCATAAAAATTCGCATAGCCGCCCTCCGGAAAAGTGTCGTTCCAGCACAACCACTGCCGCAACCGCCATGCCGCAGATCGGGATCGGTTGCCTGCAGAAGGATGCTCCCGCCCAAACCTCCGCGCCACCTGATACCCAGAATCCCGCAGTATCGACGTACAAATCCGATTATAGGCAAGGCAGGATAGCCTCGGTCATCTCACGTATCGACACAAGTACGCCTTTCGGAGAGCGACTCTGTCCGACGAGCGAGGCAAGCTCCCTTGTCTTGGTTTTGATCTGCGTTCGGAAACCCTGCTCTCTTGCAGCTAGTCTTGACTTCTCCGCAGCCGCGCGAGTTCTCGTCTCATTGCCAAAAATGCCCGCTTGCCCAGCGCGCGCAAGTTGTGCACTTGAGACTATCTTGGCTAGTCTCGTCAGTGCCGGCGGCGACCTCGTCTGGGTCCACACCACCCTGTCGTTTTCGAGCCTTCGTAGCTATTTCGTCTTTCGAGGATCGTCGGCCGGATTGATGTACTTTATGCCCCACGGGCCGTTAGTGGTGAGCTGGAGCACCGTCTCTTCGTCGAAATATGCAAAATGCGCCATGCCTGGCGGCAAAGCGAAGTAGCTGCCCGCAGGAATTGCTTTGACGGCGCTACGGTTGGCGGTCTCGCCCATGCCAAGATTAATGGTTCCCGATATTACTGTGTCAACTTCAAGCCCCGGATGCGTATGGGGCGCGATCGCATACCCAGCCGGCTATTTGAGCCGAAGGGCAAACGGACCTTCCTTGGCCGGATCGCCGTACAGGATTGCCAACTCTGCTCCAGCAGGAAGCGTTTTGGGGCCCGGACCCCACTTAACCTCGCTGGGAGTGGTCACAGTGTGCGCGTCCTCGGCCGAAGCAAAGGGGGCGATTGCGCAGGATATGATCCAGCCGACTGCAAGTAGCGATGCAACTTTCATGGTAGCCTCCCGTCTAGGCGGGCTACCCATTCCGGCGGCGTGCCGGGTTGGGCTCGCCAAGGTCCGCGCGTCACACCTAGGCAAGCGATTTGTCGGCTCAGTATAACCGCTGCCCTTGGCGAAAGCGCATGCGAGTCTCGCGCATGCGCTTCACCCAAGGGAATTTTCGAGCACGCTTCTCAAACGATATTGACGTGCCGCGTTACCTGGCCATTGCTCTCCCAGTATGTGTGCTTTTTTGCAATCAAAGGATCGTCCATAGCCGGTTGAACTTGCCCCTCTGTACTGACCGCCCGCGAGGTGACGCTGTGCTCCCCGGCGGAGGGCTTGGGCCAGTTGACCGACCATATCTTCCAAGCAAAGTCCGCCTTGTCCGTCTCATCGATGGCCGCCAGCATCCACGGCCCATCGTCGACTTTCACCTCAACCCGGTCGATCGGCGCGCCCCAGGCGGCCCCGACAATGCGATAGTCATTGCCGATATGAGTGACCCGGGCCGGTGCCGATTTCAGCCGCGCCCGCCCGACAGAAGTCTCCACCCATACAGTCTCGCCGTTGTGGTCCTCCTCGCGCCGTGTGACGTAGTCGCGTCCCATGAAACGGTTCTCGAAGCGCTGGTCGCGCACATCGATACGCTGTAGCCATTTCGCATTCGCGATCCCATACCAGCCAGGCGCTATAAGCCGCAACGGGAAGCCATTATCAGGCGGCAAGGGAGTCCCGTTCATCTCGTAACAAAGGATGTTTTTGGGATCCATGGCGTCGGCCAGCGACATGCTGCGGGCGCCCCATTTGTTGTCGTGGCGAGGGTTGCGGCTCGGAATCTTCCGCATCACGCCTTACACTCGGTTTGCGGTTCAACAAGCTCCGCCACAGGCGAAATGGACAGGACGGATACGATTGAACGGCAATGACCGTGGAATCGGACCCCGCATTTCGCGTAAAAGGGGATACTCGTGTGGTTGTGTTGGAATTTCATGCGAGTGTCGTTCCAAGTACCTGAAAACGCTTCCATCCGGCCACGCTGCAAGTTGGCGGCTATCTGAAGCCAGCTTTAAAAGCCATTTAGGATCCACGGATCGGTGTCGTATCCGAGGCGCGGCTTTTCCGGCGTTGTTCCATCCGGCAATTTGGCCGTGCCAGTCAAACCGCAGTCCAGATCTCTCACCGGCTTCTTGGTCGAATGCTTCGTAGAACACAGGGCCGCAGCATCACCGACCACCACTTTCTTCTCCTTGGCAAAGGCACCACCAGTCGCAGCGATCACGATCGCCGCGAAAAATATTGCTACTCTCATCGGACTTCCCCACCGGTCGCGCATCCCCGAGATGCCAAACATTACGTCAAGGCGGGCTGCTCTTCCATTTCGCGATGGCTTTTACGCTAAGCTCGTCCGCTGCCGAAACCGCACCGCGCCGCCAGTGGTGCGTCCACAGAAGCCCGCCGCCTATTGGGAGCATCGGCAACGGGGCAGATAGGCGGACCGGTGTCGAAGGGCCTGAAAAGAAAAGGCCGAATGGCTCAAGCCAGGCCTTGTCGGTCGGGTCAAATTCTTCAAGGGTGAAGAAAAAGCTTCGCCCGCGCGAAACTACTGGATTAAAGGGAGACGTGAATGGCGGTTGCGAAAGAGGTACCTGGATGACCGCCGTCGGAAAACCGGTCCTCTACCCAGTCACGGAAACGGAGTTTGTGGCGAGTCTGATCAAGCACGCCAGTGATCAGCCGACGGTACAGTTTCTGCAGTACACCTATAGGGTCCAGCAAACGCTCGACCAGGATATCGAAAATTGGGAAGAGCCCGCCGAGGGCAAGGTCGATCAAACGATCGAATGGCTCCAGGAGCGCAACACCAATCCCGACGTCGTGATCACGCCGGATAATTATCGCATCTACGCCCGGAGCCTCGCGGTAAACCTGCTTTTCGTGATCAGTAACGACCGTCCCATCCAGCAGGACCACCGGGTCGCCAATGAGAGCAAATGGGAGGAGAGGCAGCAGGGCGAATATTGGCGATGCGTGGCGATTTGCTCGACCGGCTGGCGGGAGACTTAGAGCGGCTTGCCGGCGCGGAGCATGGTGCGCGACAGCCAACTGTGCTTCCGTCCTGGCGTTCTCTTTCTGGGTCATTTTATCGACCGCGATGAGCCGTCGTTCGCGGTCGTGTAAGCGTGCGGGTTGCGTGCACCGATGACCGCGAACAAGGTGGCGAGGAGGGCAAGCCCTCCGTACCCGACGGCTATTTGCGGCAGCGAGAAAGTGTTGGACAGCTTGCCGGAGATGAGGCTGGGGAAGGCGGCGCCGCTGTAGCAGAGGAGATAGATCGCGCTGAAGATCGGTGCGCGGTCGGCTAGCGTGCTGCCGCGCAACAGACCGCGTGTCGCGGCGCTGATGGCGATGCCTTGGCCGGCGCCCGCAAGGATGGTTGCGATGATGAAAAACACAAGTGTGCCGGCGGCGATCGCCGTGATGACGCCGATCATTCCGGTCAGGAAGATGACCATTCCGACGCGTTGGGCGACCGCCGATGTGAACCGGCCGCCGATAGGAGCGCCGAGAACGCTGGGCGTCATATAGGCGGCGAACACCAATCCGAGAATGAGCGGGCTGCGGGTCTGGAGTTGATCTTCCACCAGCGCAGGCACGAACGCTTGGTAGAAGGCTCCGGTCGCCCAGGTGGCCAGGAACACCGCTGCCGCCACAGGGAGCAGATGCCTAACGTGGGCCGGTACGCCCACCCGAGGCAACAGCGATCGCCAAGCGCCCGGGGTCAGAGTTGCGGTTTCCGGGCTGATTGAGATGAGTCCACCAGACAGCAATAGAAAGCCGACGCAAACCAGATAGATGAGGTCGCGTGGCCAAGGGCCGAACTGGACCAAAGCACCGGAGGCGATGGCGCCGACAGTGAGGCCCAGCATCGGTCCCTGGCTGGAGGCGACGGAGGCCAACCATTCTGGCCTGCTGGGCGCGGCGTCGACGATGTAGGAAGTCAGGCTGCTGCTGGCCAACCCAGTGCCGACACCCACCAGGAGCCGACCGGCCAGCAGGATTTCGATGTCGCGCACATTCAGCAACAGCAGACAGCCCAGCAGCAGCAGACCGAGGCTAGCGATCGAAGTGAGCCGGCGGCCCAGATGATTGGACAGACGTCCCAGCACCAACAGTGAGGCGATAGTGCCGATGGCGTACGCCACCACGGCCATAGAGATGCCGGCGTTGGTGAACCCGTCCTCCGCCCGGTAGGTGTTGTAGAGCGGGATTGGAGCGGCCGCTACGGCAAAGGAAGCGACCAGGGACACCATGGCGGATATGAAAGCCAGCTGGCGCATTCCGCCCCGGCGAGCCTCATTGATCACTGGTGGCACGTCTTGCACCGAGCCGTGCATTTCTGCCTCACGCAATTGAGCTTTGTCCGTTCCAGGCTGCGCTGCGCGTCACTCGAGAAGATCTGCGGAAGCGATAGGCATCGATTGCAGCGAGGAACGAAACCTTCCACTAGCCGGTGCATATGGTTTTCTTAGCGGCGCAGAAGAGCGCTGCGACAATCGTCGCCCTCAAGCCGCCCTACGCCTGTCCGCTCCCAAATGCGTCGCGGCTGGCTCCTCAGGCGCGTTAAAGACCGACGTGGTGAGTAGGACAGCGGCAGCGAGGACCCAGTAGTACCAAGCGTCGAGCCCAGCAAACTTGAAGGCGAACGGTGCGATGACAAACACGACGCCAACGGCCCGGTCGACCCAAAGATGCAGCCAGTAGGGAATGATATGGACGAGCCCGGTGGGATGGTCGGTAAGGGCGGGCAAGAGTAGCGCCGCGACACCGACAACAACCGAAAGCCACACCGCGATCGGTCCGCTCTGGCCGAGCTTCAGCACAAACGGTGCTGCGATCAAGACGACAGCGACGGGATAATCGATGAGGTAGGCGTGCATAGACTTGGTGATGAAGCGGAACGACATTGGTGACTCCTATGGCTTGTTTGCTTGGGCGGGTCCTTGCGACGTGGATAGCGCATCATCTAAGAGGGCGATCACGACGCCTTACGCTAGCGGCCACTCCATGCGTCTCTCGGGTCAGCTCGGTTAATTGCACAGAGCTATCCCGAAAGGCTGACCATTAGAAATGCCGGGTTGTTATCGTTTCCATTCCAGTCGCCCGGCGCGCCATGGAAGCGTTAATGCGGCGTAGAGCGTCGGCCGACAGTAAGTGCGGAGTGCACTTCAGGCGCACGACGTGACCGTGCTTCAGACCTTACGTCATCAGCTTATTCCCTAGCCACCCCACAAGAGCCGGATCACTTGCCGCGCGTTATGCCGGGGTGCTTGCCTTCAACATTCGGCGTCGCAGCCGTCAGGCGACCTCTTCGATCACGAGGTCCCTTCCATTGAACGAGACCGTGTCACCGGCGCGCTTGCCTTCCAACTCAGCATAGATCGGCGCTTGCGTGGAGATGCCCATAATTTCGTTGCCGTCGCACGCAAATTTGGCCGTCGGCACGGCAACAACGAAAAACCGACCGTGTAGCTTCAGCATTGCGCCTTCTTCGACCTTGCTCTTTGGTCCGAAGTCTATCGTCGAGCTTCTCGATCTTGTCGGAGTGCGAGTGAACAGTGTCGTCGAAGGCTTCAGACAGGTCGCTTGCGAGCTCCGCCTGCGCTTGTTCATCGTATTCGATCGGCTCACTTCTATCCAGCCGGGCGCTCGCGACATACTCCAGGTATTTTTCTCTCGCGCTCTCGAGGTCGCGCGCCTCGAGCGACAGCATTGTTTGCTTCACGATCTGCTTATTCATCTCACGTCGTTTTAAAGGAGGCGCCGCGGGCCGGCGCTGTGGTGACAGTGTCGGCAAGCCCGACCACTGCGCGCTCATTCGTTGTCGGGAACGTCAGCCCCCTGGTAAGGGATTCTCTCAACCCTGGAATCTCGTAGGATGCTGGCGACCAGACAGACGTAGGATTGCTTCACCGTGTCGAACCCGAGCATGGAGGATGACTGCCCTAACGGACACGGGGGGAAGTCAGGAAACCCGATGCGCAGCACAAACCGCTCGGGATCCCGATCGAATTCCTCCTTAAATATCTTTCGCAGGCCATATCGGCTCGCTATTTAGTCTCCGTTGTCGTGACGTGTGGGGCGGTTCGCGTTTAGCTGTTCGTCAAGCCCCCGCGAGCGCTCCTGGTCCAAGGCATCAAAGGTATCGATCAACAAGCCCTTGCTGCCGCCCCCCCTGTCGGTGATCGCATAGATGTTGGAACCGTCTCCCGCTTCGGGCGGGCTCTCGAACCTTATCGCGCCATCAACGCGGGCGCCGCCGCCACCTACGGGCTTCTCGGCAGTCAGGTCGTAGAGTTGGCCATCCTTATCCGGTATTTGTGGTCGTAGCCGCGTCTCAAGAGATCTGAAACAGCCACGACCATGTCCCTCGCGTCGAGGTTCATCTACATCCTCCTAGATTTTCGCCGCTCAGGCGGCAAAATATATCGGTCACAGGAACAGACCCGCGAACGCGACACCACACGACAAGTGGTCCCTAGACACCCCGCACCGAACGCTAAGTTTCGTAACAGACGTTGGGAAATGCAGTACTGTTCTGGTTTCCATTCTCGCAATTGCGGCCGGATGAGATCCGGTCGCCTCTGGTCTAGCCGTCGGCCGCGACGTAGTTCGACGGGAAGAGCGCACGCATCGTTTCCTCGTCGTTCACCTTCTTGAACTCGTGATCCGTTCCGACCGCACGCGCCCTCGCGACGGCGGGCCGACCATCGATTGCGGCGAACCAGCGTTTGACGTTCGGGAACGGCGCCAAGGGATCGTCGGCGCCCTTCATCACACGTGAGGCACGGTCTATCCAGCCCCAGGCGGACATGTCGGCGATCGTGTAGTCGGACCGGACGATATAGTCGCGGCCGACGAGTTGACTGTCGAGTACGCGATAGTGGCGCTCCACTTCGCGGCGATATCTGTTGACGGCGTAGTCCAGGCCGTCGGGAGCCGCAAACTGGAAATGCACAGCCTGTCCCGAGAAGGGCCCCAGGCCTGTTGCTAGGAAGAAAAGCCATGACAAAAGCTCACCCCGGTCGGCGGGCTGACCAAGGAAGCGGCCTGTTTTCTCGGCCAGGTACAGCAGAATTGCGCTGGAATCGAAAACCCGCACCTTTTTTCCGCCTGGGCCTTCTGGGTCGACGATCACAGGGACCTTGCCATTGGGATTGACGGCGCGAAATGAGGGCTGGTGTTGTTCGCCTTTGCTGGTGTCGACCGGCACCAGCTCATACGTTAGCTCAGACTCCTCCAAGAACAGGGCCACCTTGGCTGGATTGGGCGTAGGGTGGAAATAGAAGCTGATCATCGCACTCACCTTCAGGATTTCACAGACTGCGCACAAGGGCCGGGCGCCGGGTCGACGGAGCCACTGGACCAAGCCGCCGACGCCACATTGCCAATGCGTTCGTCCCTACGGAAGTGCCGCTGCATTATCGATTTCATTCCCGACCGCCTGACGCCTACACTCGATCGCGACCGGCACCACGACCTGCAGCCCTCGGCGAGCATCACCTTCGCGCCGGGTCCCGACGCCACGCCCGCGGCGCGGACGTCTCCTGACCCGCCCCCGATCACGAACAAGGTCGACATCGAATTCCACTTCACCGGAAGGCGCTGAAGCGGCGGGCGCCAGTCTCGACGCGGCTGGAGGTCACTGCAATTCGTCCGTGTCGCTCAACTCAGGCATCCGATCCATTCTGTGGGCGGTCGAAATGCGTGCGCTGACCGTATTTGTCCGCGCACGCCGATTTCCGCCTAGACCAGAGCTCACTCTGGATATGAACGAATGTGAGTCCTGGCGAACACGCCGCCGCTTCAGACTCGCGCCATCGTGTTTTGAACTTTCGGCTCAGTGCATCCGTCGATGATCAGTGCGGCTGCGCCGCCTCGCGCAAGAACCACGCGCGCTTCTCGGCGGCGTCTATGTACCCTTCGAGAAGGCTTGCCGTCGCAACGTCGTCCAACTCGTCGCAGAGCTTGTGCGCCAGCCGCATCGAAGCCGCCAAGGCCAAGTTGCCCTCCATGAGCTCGGCGAGCATAGCGACCGGTGCAACGCCATCGGCATCGTTGTCCGCAATGGTTCGCAGCCGCGCCGCCTGCCCAAGCGAGCGGATCGTCCTGCTGCCGGCCGCGCGGACGCGCTCCGCGAGTGGGTCGATCAGGTCGAGAATGTCGCTCGCCTGCTCGTCCAGCATGAGGTGGTAATCCCGGAAATGGGGGCCGCTCACGTGCCAGTGGAAGTTTTTGGTTTTGAGATAGAGCGACAGAGCGTCAGCAAGGAGCTGGTTGATTTTTGCCGCGAAGGTCGCAATCGAGTTTCGCACCGCCGGCTCGTCTCGCTCGCCGTTCGGCAGCTCTTGGACATTTGTTGTCATGTTGGCAGCCCTTTCATTGTCTTTGTACGTGGGAGTCCCTGGCGTGCGTGGAACGAGCGGGGAGGGCGCGTGCTCGTCAAACCGCCGGTTAGGGCGACGATCGCTTTATTGACGTTCTCGAGCGCATAGCCGCCGACCTGTTCGAGCGATGTGGAAGGTCCGGCATTTCGTCAGGCGCCACGCCGCACGCGACGATCCCAGGGCGGGGGGACGCAAACGCCTCGATCAAGTCGACTCGAGCAGCTTATGATGAGCCGTCTTCCACTGACGGAGTGTTGCCGTTCGATGTAGGCTTGCAGCCAAGTCATGCACGACGGGCGCGAGGCCCGTCGCCGATCAAGGGCTTCGGCCTAATGGTTCGCGCCGCCTAGCGGCTTTAGGTTCGCACAAAATTCCGCGTAAGGCTTGCTCATTGCCTCATCTTGGCACTCTTTCATCATCGCGTCCTGATCGCTCTTCGACATGCTTTTCCACGCGGCCTCGAATTCGGCCTTGGGCTTCATCGTTTTCATTCCTGCATCATTGAAAAACGGCGCCATCATCGCTGGCGAGTCGAGAGCGCCTGCGAAAGCCCCGCCACCAAGCGTTGAAAAAGCCAATGCTCCGAACAGAATGGGTCTCAGGTTCATTAGTAGGTGTCCTTCTGGTTTGCGGGAGTTCTTCTGCAATGTGTGTTTGCCCAGGATCGAAAATTGCGTTGTTTCTGGCGCGCTCAGATTTCGCCCGAAGCCGCCAATCCAGGCCAATGAAAACGTTGTATGGATTTCATGCCGGTCGGGAATTGTAGGCGACGAATTCTTCCACTTTCGCCAAAAGCAAATGATGTCAGACAAAGATCACGCTCATCAGATACCGGCGGTCAGCCTTCAAAACCGCCCAAGCCGCTTGTAAGTTCGTTCTCCGCTTTCCACGTAGCGAGCTGCACGTCAGAGCCGGTCGTGGAGGCGCCCTGTCGGAGGCTGGGTAGCAGGACTGTCCGTGACGACCTCATCCCGGCCGGTTATCGATTGGATGTCCGCTTTCTATGATCTTACCATGTCGGCGACCGGTACTCTCACTACGGCGTGTGGCCGGTCAGAGGAACTCCAACATGGCGACGGAAAAGGCGGTGTTGGCTGGTGGATGCTTCTGGGGCATGCAGGCCATGTCCCGGCGAGTGCGAGGCGTGGTCTCGACACGCGTCGGCTACACTGGCGGCGACCTCCCCAATCCGACCTACGGCAACCATCAAGCGCACGCAGAGGCAATCGAGATCATCTTCGATCCCGCGGTGGTAAGCTACCGGGCCATCCTTGAACGCTTCTTCCAGTTTCACGACCCGACAACCTACGAGCAGGAGCGACTTTGGACCAAGCTAGCTGCCATCTTCTACCCCCGACGAACGGCAGAAGGAGACGGCGCTCGCGACGGCCGCAGAAATCGATGTCTCTGGGTTGTGGCCCGGTCCTGTCACGACTGAAATCAACTCCGAGGAGCGGTTCTGGCAGGCCGAGGCCGAGCACCAGGACTACCTGCAACGGCACCCGGGCGGCCAAAGCTGCCATTATCCGGCCAAACTGGCGACTGCCGTCGGCTCGTGCATGCCAGGCGACGCGGACCGTCGAGGGACCGGAGGACTGAGGCGCCTTCCAGGAGCCTGCCATATCCCCTTGTGCCCGAACCTAAACGAGAGGGTCGATACCCGCAGCTCCCAGCTCGGCTATATCGGCCTCAAATTCAACTAAGCCTTGTCGCGCGCCAATGACCTCTCGCAACTCGCTCACTACTGATGTGCCTGGAGCTCGTTTCCAGGCTTGAAGGCATCGGCTGTTATCGTGCGTCGCGCCACCACCTCACGAGTAATCACCGCCGCTCTGCTGAGTGAGGTTACCGAGATAGTCGCGCTTCCCAATAGCCGCACCGAGCCGCCTGAGGATCGCGTGAGCAATCGAGATGTGGAAGAAGAAGTCAGGCAGAACCAGGTGCCGGATATAGTCGTCGCCGCCGTACCACCCGCGCACGATAGGCGGCGTCAGCTCGTATGTGTGGGACTGCGCGCCGGCAATTTCCTCCGGCTGCACGTTTTGTAGAAAGCCGCGCGTCTCAACGAGCCGCCCCTTCAATGCTGGATACATCATCGCCGTGGTGCGGGGTGCCGGCGGGTGGCGCTGCATCAACTTCGCCATGTGCGCGTCGACCTTGTTGCAGCTTACGGAGAACTGTCCTCCGAAAGACAGCATGCTGGGCGTGAGCCGTTCGCCAAGGATCCTCCCGGGATCGAATCCCTTGCTCCGCTCGAGCGCTTGAGCGTGGTCGAGATAATCATCCATCACGTTCAGGCCATGTACCATGACAGGGACAGTGATGTCATAGACCGAGAAGGACACGCCAATCTCCATGCGCTCGTTTGTACTTTGAACGTCCGTCGGACCCGAAAGGTCGCTGACGGGAACGAGTGGTCACAATAAGCCCATCAATCTTCCGATTTAGCCACGCCAGTCTGCCGGACTCGACATTGGCTCGGAGAAACCGCCGCAGCAGGTGAGCGCCTACGCGTGCGGCAGGCTGGAGCCGCTCCGCTGACCTGTGCGAGCGCCACTGCGGTGCCGGCGACCGGCGCAATGGCAACGCCCAGGCTGACAGTCCTCGGTAACTTCATTGGAGGTCTCCTTTGTCGCTCGCTGAAGACACTATGACTTGGCTGGCGAATTCAATCGCTTTGGAGGCGGCCACGCATCGCGACCGGGCGAATGGACGTCAGCATCCGACTCAACCGACGAAATTAGAAATTCCTTTTGGATATGCATTTGATAGGAATGGGATATCGTTGTCCAAAAGCTCCGGTCGCAACCGGCGTCGCGTCGGTCTTCGATCAGCCGTCGAGGAACGCACCGTACTCAGGGTGCGGCGCGGCGTAGGAAGACATGAAGGGGCACTTCGCGATCGCTCTTTTGCCGTCGCGTTGCAATGCTTCGAAAACGCCATGCGCCAGCCGCGATCCGTACCCAGGCCGGACAGCTCTTATGACACCAATGTGTGCAGGACGACCCCGCCGTCTTCGAATCTAGAGGCAATGCAAACCGGCTCATGGCGGATTGTCCCGGATCTCCCTTTTCACCTTCTGTCTCCTTGCTCATCAGCCTAACAAAGTTAGCAGCCAATAGGCGGTGGTCTGCCGGCAGACGGCGAGCGAAGCGTGTGCCTGGAAGCACGGCGATCGAATAACGCGGCGCAACGCCCCACCGTCAGGACGTTGGCAACGCGGGCCACGAAGACGCTTCGCAGCTCATAAGGCAATTTCTATCGACCGCTCTAGGACATCTCGGATCGCGCCGTTATCCATCAAGACCCATTGAGGAACTCCTTGCCACAAGCTTGCGGAGCCGCATTGTTTGGAGCCACTCCCTCGAATGGTGCATCGTCCGGTATGGCCCCCATGCGGACGAATCGGCTCCCGACCGTCACCCTGCACTCACGGCGACAGGAACGGTATGACCGGTAAGGATTAAGGCGTCGGCTGGCTGCGTGCATCGATCGGCACGTGTCTCTCACGGGCGAACGCGGATGACCGTTTTCCCCGCGCGTCGTTCGGTCGAGTTGAAGGCGGCGATCGCCTCGTCGAGGGGCGCGACTTTGCCGATGTTCGTCCGCAGCCGTCCGTCCCGCACCCGCTGGACGATCTCGCTCAGCTGGGCACGATCGGCTTCGACGACGAAGTCGACCGCCAGGCCCTCCACGGGCCGCGTCTCGGCCGGGCCGACGACGGTCACCAGCGTGCCTCCGGCTCGGATCAGCGCCGCGGACCGCTTCTGGATGTCGCCGCCGATGACATCGAACACCAGATCGACTGCGCGCACGTCTTCCAGGGTGTCGTTCTCGAGGTCGACGAATTCGTTTGTGCCGAAGTCGAGCGCCTTCTGGCGGTCGGCAGAGCGTCCGGTGCCAATAACGTAGGCGCCGGCCTCTCGTGCGAGCTGCGTCACCATCGACCCGACGGCGCCGGCCGCACCATGCGCAAGGACGCTCTGCCCCGCCTGAAGACGGCCGTGCTGAAACAGTCCCTGCCACGCGGTCAGGCCCGAGATCGGCAGGCTAGCGCCCACCGTGAAGTCGATATCGCCCGGCAATGGCGCGAGGTTGCGCGCTTCCATGGCTACATACTCCGCCAGGGTGCCGTCGCGATACCAATCGGCGAGGCCGAACACCCGCTGGCCCACCGACAGTCCCGTCGTACCGTAGCCCAGGGCGGTGACCACTCCGGCCAGTTCGTGCCCGGGGATCGATGGCGTCCGGTCGCCGTCGACGCGATCGGTCCAGGTCGAGGGCCACGTCAGCTCGGTCGGGACGAACCCCGACGCATGGATCTCGACGACGACATCGTTTATCGCCGCCTGCGGCTCGGGCCGCTGCACCAACTTCATCCCGGCCGTTCCTGCAGCCTGGTCCGTCACTACGATCGCTTTCATGGGAATTGTCTCCTCGGGTCTTTTGTCTGCTTAGCGGAAATGCTTCATCGATGAGCGCGATTCGCTCACGGACGAATGCGGATGATCGTCTTCCCCTTACGTCGCTCGGTCACGTTGAACGCGGCGATCGCCTCGTCGAGGGTTACGACTTTGTCGATGTTCGTCCGCAATCGTCCGTCCCGCACCCGTTGGACAATCTCATTCAGTTGGTCACGATTGGACTCGACGACAAAGTCGACCGCCAATCCATTGGTGGGCCGTGCTCCGGCCGGGCCGGCGATGGTCAGCGGGCGCGGTATCAGCGCTTCCGCAGGAAACATCACGTTGGCCGTTACCTCGACGAAGCCGGCTTCGTTCCGGCCGAATGAAAGATAGAAGGGCGTTGGCGATGGCAATCTGGTGGCGATAGTACTCGCGGAAGCATCCACGGCTTGGGAGGAGGTGGGTTGGGATGCTTCCGCGAGAGCGGCGATCTTTGCCGCCGTTCCTGCCAGGACGCCCGGCGCCAGCGAAGCAGCGCCCGCGGGGAGCGGCAACGTCGAGAAAGCCGCGACGGACGTATGGAAAATTTTGTCGCTCTGTTCGTTGCTCAGGAAGTTGCAAACCACTTTTTGGTCGCGGCATAATCGCGAGTCCATAGAGCGCTCCTTTGCAGCCCACGCGCGACGCGCTGCAATAAATTCAATCGATGTCAAGGCGGCCGCGTGTGCTCGGCCGGCCCAGCCAGACTCAAAGATCGGACGCGGCGGACGAAATTAGAAATTCCCTTTGGACATGCTTTCGATAGGCGCGAGGTATCGTCATCCAAAGGTGCCATGCTCACAATTGCCCAGGGCCGTTGCAAGGACGCTCATTGCCGGACTGTCCCGGATACTGTCGCAGACCGAGGAGCCGCGTGGCCGCGCGGCACGCACAGTGTAGGTATGACGCTGACGTCCGATACTGGTGCGTCGCGATCGGTCGGTCGCGAATTCGGCCGTGCGACCGAGACTCGGGGCTTCCTGTTGAGGCGCCTGGGCATCGGTTTGTGTGAATTTATAAAGTTTGCCGGTCGCTGAGACGCTCAGCAGGATCATTCATGTTGCGCCTGAATATATCTAATTCGACTTCAGCCACTACTCCGTCAGCTGCAACTGAGTGATTGTTCAGCGTCTTCAGTTGAAGGCAGTGAAGATCGAACCGATCAATCCCACATCAGGTGGGAGCGTGAATGGCCCTTCGCCCGGTTGCGCAGGCCGAAGGCGTGGGCGAGATGGCATCGTCCCGCTGTCTCGCAGTCGAGCTGGGCCTGAGCACCATAAAGAAGGCTTCTGGACGTGGCAGGCGAGCCGTTCTGGCGTATATCGCGACAAGACCTCGACAAGTTGATGACCACTTTGGACGTCACCCTAGTCAGCCTGTCGGAGTGCACGCTTGCGGCGGGAGCCCACTTGGCGGTTGCCCGCGCGGCAACCTCCACCATCCACTACTGCTTTCGAGGCGCCGGGTTCATTCTCCGTGATCATGAAACGCCCATACGCCTGATACCGCACACGCTGGTAGTCGTCCCTCCTGGGCGAGCGATGACGATCACCGCAACGGAGCATCCGATCGCACTAAGGAACGCCGGCAAACACAACAACGGCGGCTTCACACTGGGGTCGTCTCAGCGGCACACCGTCGGAGACGGTGATCCGACACTGGTGCTTGCGTGCGGGGCCTTCCGGGCCACTTATGGTCCGGCGCTCGACTTGTTCGCCTCCTTGGCAACGCCCATTGTCGAGAGGTTCGACGTGCACGACCAGCTCGACCAAGTGATGACCTACGCGATGGCCGAGCTCGCAGCCCAGGAGGTTGGTGGAGGGCCGATGTCGGCGGCACTGCTGAAACTTGTTCTCCTCGCATTGCTCCGGCGCAGCCTGGTGTCGACGAACGCGTGGGTGGAGCGGTTTTCGAACTTGAGCGATCCTCCGATCGCACGGGCATTTGCCGAAATGGCCTCGCGCCCATCCGCGCCGCACACTGTCCAGAGCTTGTCTCATGCCGTCGGTCTCAGCCGCTCGGCTTTTATGGCTAGGTTTTCCGCCGCCTTCGAAGAGTCTCCAATGTCATTGCTCCGCCGCGTGAGGATGCGTCACGCGGCGGACCTGCTCGCGGCCAATGCGCTGTCTGTCGATCAGGTCGCCCTGAACGCCGGCTACCAGAGTAGAAGCAGCTTCACGCGCACTTTCCGCAGATATTACGGCAGCGACCCATCAGAGTACCGCGCCAAGGCGCAGCGAGCCTGGTCCAACAGCGCTACGCCGATCGAAGACGCGATCGAGGAATCCGACGCAGCCTGACGCCGGTGTTCGCTCCGGGATTGCGTAGGCGCGACCGCGGTAAGGTGCGCTGGACGCACCAGCGCCCCCAGCAGCCACGGGACGCTTTGAGACATCAAGGCTTTCAGGTGGTACACGAAGATCATCACGGCTCCGCGTTTTCTCTCAGCCGAGGCGACGTCGCGGAACTCACAGAAGGCTTTCGGCGATCCTCCGGCGGAGCGCCTTCAAGTCGTTCGCGAACAGGCGGACCGAGCTGTCCGCCGCCAAGCGAAGTCCTGAGAATTGCCAACGCGTGTGCCGGAAAGAAATTGCGATAGCTCGCGCGGAGGTATCCCGGCGGCGTCACGCAAGATCCGCCGCGTAGAACGAACTGCCCGGACATGAACTGCCATTGTATTCGCCGACCGCGCCCTCGACCGCGCGGAACCCCGGTGAGGCGAGGACGGGCTGTGCGTGTCCATTCCCAGGCGTCGCCGAACATCTGATGCATCCGCGCTTGGAATCTGAAAGCTGTGTCCGGCCGTCCAAATCTCGCAGCCTTGTCGTGTGTGGGCGACTTCGCGGCGGCGGGAATATTTAACAAAACGGTTTGTGAGGCACATGCAGTCAAGATGTGCCCGCCGCAGGTCACACGTACCGCAGCCGCCCTCAGGCGGCGTTCCTTCGCGGCAACTTCCAACCCGGCCGGACGAAGTGACAGGTGTAGCCGTTCGGGTAACGTTCCAAGTAGTCCTGGTGCTCGGGCTCCGCCTGCCAGAAATCGCCAGCGGGATAAATCTCGGTCACGACCTTGCCCGGCCACAGTCCTGAGGCTTCAACGTCGGCGATCGTGTCTTGCGCGACGCGTAGCTGTTCGTCGTTGGTGTAGAAGATCGCAGACCTGTAGCTCGTGCCGCGGTCGTTCCCCTGCCGGTTGGGCGTGGTCGGGTCGTGTATCTTGAAGAAGAACTCCAACAGGTCGCGGAAGCTCGTCTTGCTTGGATCGAAGATGATCTCGATAGCTTCTGCATGCGTGCCGCGATTGCGATAGGTGGCGTTCTTGACGTCACCGCCGGAATATCCGACCCGTGTCGACACGACGCCGGGCAAACGCCTCATCAGCTGCTGCATTCCCCAGAAGCAACCGCCGGCAAGGATCGCTCGTTCTGTACTCGCTGCCATTGTCAGACCTCCTGTTTTGCAACGGGCTTCGCGTACTGGCCGTACCCTTCGCTCTCCATTTGATCGCGGTGGATGAAACGAAGGGAGGCCGAGTTCATGCAGTATCTCAACCCGCCCTTGTCGAGCGGTCCGTCCGGGAAGAGGTGGCCCAAGTGGCTGTCGCCGTGCTTGGAGCGGACCTCGGTCCGTGTCATGCCATGCGAGCTGTCGTCCTTCTCTACGACGTTCGCGGCCTCGAGAGGCCGCGTGAAACTCGGCCACCCGGTGCCGCTGTCGGACTTGTCGAAAGATGCGAACAGCGGCTCGCCGGAAACCACGTCGACGTAGAGGCCAGGCTCCTTGTTGCCCCAGTATTCGTTGGCAAAAGGGCGCTCGGTCCCGTCAGTCTGCGTGACGCGGTGCTGCTCCGGAGTCAGCTTCGAGACCGTCGCTGGGTTTTTCCTATAGGTCGGCATTTCGCGGAGCTCCTTCTCGCGCAGGCTGGAAGAATAGGTAGCGGGTTGGCGAGCGTCTAATCACCTCGGGCTATCGAAACGATGCCATCGACGCAGCGCAAGCGGCAAGAAGCACTGCTTTGGCGAGCCGTCGGTCGGAGTGATTCCGTCCTCGACATGCTTGTTCAAAGCCGTCGATCCCTGTCGGGGCGACGCGCCCACCGGCCGCGGTCCGCAACAGGTCGTGGTGTTGGGTGGCGGACCCCTCCGGCTAAGACGTGGAAGCGGCACGGCGCAGCGAGGCCAAGATTTGCGCCGGCTCCGCCCGCATCGTGAAGTCGGGTTCGACGGACGCGCTGCGGATCCGGCCCTCCGTGTCGATGATGTAAGTCGCGGGAATGGGCAGCATCCAGACTGGCGAACCGTGCCGCGCACCGAAGTCGAAACCGAGCCCGGAATAGTGCGCTTTGATTTCGTCAGGCACCCGGAACAATATGCCATACGACAACGCAACGCCGTAGTCGACGTCAGACAGTACCTTCAGGTCTAGGCCCAGACTTCGCTTGAGTTGCCGCGGGAATTGTCCCGTCTCGGGTGTCACGACCGCGAGAGTTGCGCCGACGCTCTCAAACTCCTCCTTCGCCGCCTGAAGGGCGCACAGCTCGGCGGTGCAGAACGGACACCAGTCTCCTCGGAAGAAACTCAGGACGAGGGGGCCGCCCCGGCGCAGCTGGTCGGAGGAGTGAAGACGACCGTCCGCGTCCGGAAGGAGGAAGTCCGGCGCGGCATCTCCGACCTTCAACGCGTACGATACCACGTCTATATCGCGAAGCCAGCCCACGAGGTGGTTGTATGACGCCCAGTCCGCTTCGCTGAACCTCGTCAACAGCTCCGAACGAATCTGGGCGAGTGTCTTGTCGATCTGGCTTGGCATCCGTTTGGCGTCAAACTGCGGATCGGTTGGCTGGAAGCGGTTGGCCGGCGGCGTGCGTGCCGCGGTCATGCCGGCACGCCCGCCGCCTTCGGAAACGTTGGGTCCAGCATCCCGCGATGGGGGACATCGATCGACCAGTCGCGAAGCCGCGCGACCTTGACAAAAGCGTCCAGCGCCGGCGAGTAGCGGCGCCCCTGCACAGCCAGCAACCGGACTTCCCGCCAAACCTGATCGCCTTCGAGCGGAATGGTCTTGAGTGAGGGAAGGCGCGGCATGTGCTCTGGTGCGAGCATCACGCCGAAGCCAGCCGCCGCCATGTGCTGCAGGTGCAATTCATGACCGCTGCAGTGGCCGAGATGGGGTGGTCCCTTTGGAAAATACGTCTGTTGGATTTTTGGGGCGACGTCGCATCCCGCGCGATCCAGCAAGACGGTCTGTCGGAGGTCGTCGATACCGATCGATAGACGGTTCGCCAAGCGGTGTGTTGGCGCGAGAACTGCGACGTAGCGCTCCTCGAATAGCAACCAGTCGTCGATGCGGGCGGGCATGTCGGGCACGTCACCGACGATTGCGGCGCTGATCTCCCCCTCAAGCAATAAATCGACGAGTCTCTGCGCTACACCCTCGTACAGCTCCACGTGAAGTCCAGGCACGAACTTTGCAATCTCCGCGATCGGATCGAGCACGAGCGACGCCGAGATGGAGGGGGCGAGGCCGATCTTCAGTGGTGCGACCTCCTTGCGCTGGAACTCCTGGGCTCTGCGACACACCGCCTCCGCCGAGGACAATGTGCGTTCCAGCATCGGAAGGACTTCCTTTCCGAGGTCGGTGAGCTGCGTCAATTGGCGCTCACGGTAAATCAATTCGCCGCCGAGCTCCTGCTCAAGCTTCTGCACCCCCTTTGTCAGGGCGGGCTGCGTTACGTTGCACTGCTCGGCCGCGCGAGTGAAGTTGAGGGTGGCCGCGACGGCGAGGAAGTAGCGGACTTGATGAAGCTCCATGTGTTTTCTCCGTCAAGTGGCTGACCATTATGATGGCGAGGTTATGCACCCGGTGGCGTGCGGGGCACGCCGTAACAACGGAGCATGGATGCCACTTGCAGGCGCACGTTGGAATGGCCGGGTCTATTCGTTTGGACGCCCGGACACGCTTTCTGGAGCCCCAGAAAGCGGCTAGTGCGCAGCGAGGTTGGCGAGGACCGGAATCAGATCGCACGGGTCGCCGCGTCGCGTATAGTCGACACTGATATCGGCGTATTTGATCGTTCCGTCGGGCGCAACGACGTACCGGGCCGGCATAGTCAACGTCCAGCTCGGATCGCCGTTGAAGGTCGCGAGATCTATGCCGCATTCCTTCTCGACGAAACGCAGTTCGTCGGAGGCCCTCCAGCGTAGGCCGAAAGCGTGCGCGACCTTGCCACCCGCGTCGACCAGGCTCGCGAATGAAAGGGCATTCCACCTCTGCGTCTCAAGGCTGTTGTGGGCCGTCTGTTGTGAGATGACAACCAGCGAGGCGCCGAGGCTGCGTATGTCGTGAGAGCACGCCTCGATCGCGCGAAGGTCGACTGTGCAGTAGGGACACCATCTCCCCCTGTAGAAGAAGAGAACCATCGGGCCTCGACGCAGCGCCTCGCATGATGAGAATGCCCGGCCATGCCCATCATGCAGCCGGAACGGAGGGGCTTGATCCCCGGCCTGCGCGGCCCGCTCGGCCAATCCGGATGTGGCAAGCGCTTCCACCGCCCGTTGCCGAACCAGCGTCACGTTCGGCGGGGTCCTGGCCAAATCCTCGGCTCTAACGGCGTCCAATTCGTCTTGGAGTAACATCTTCGGCTCGTCGCGCGCGGCCCGGCATGCCACTAGCATAATCGCTGGTGCAGCGTGGCTCCGGTAGTCTTGCCGCGCGAGTTTGAGTTATTTTTCTCATGCATGAATGATCGCCCGAGAGAGAGTTGGCTACTTCGTCGTTTTTGCGCATATCTTTGGCGCGGAGAGCTTGGCCAGGTCGGCCGCAAGCGACTTGCGCAGCCGAGAAGCGGCGAACTCCATGAAGCGCCGCAGCTTGAGGGGCAGGATCGCCTGTCCGGTGTGCACCAGATGCACCGGGATCGGGTCAGGCTCGTAGTCCTCCAGGATGATCCTGAGCTTCCCCGCGGCCACAGGCCTCGCGATTTGGTAAGAGAGCACGTTCGTCACGCCGACGCCGGCGAGCGCCGCGTCGATCGCGGACTCCGCCGTGTTGATCTTCAGCCGACAGTAGGGACGCACGCTCCTCGTCGCCTTGCCGCGCGGCTTGAAAACCCACGTCATCCCAGCTGCGAGTGCCGTGAACGTCACGCACATGTGCTCGGCCAGGTCGTCAGGCGTTTTCGGGACGCCATGGGCGGCGAAATAGTCGGGGCTGCCGCACACCACACGCCTGATCTCGCCCACCTTCGTCGCGACGAGTGTGCTATCGGGCAACATGCCGACGCGGACGGCCAGGTCGATGTGCTCGTCGACGATGTTGATCGTGTGATCGGTGAGCGTCAGTTGAATGCTGATCTGCGGGAAACGCGCGAGGAATTCATTCACGACAGGCACTACGTGGAAGCGCCCAAAGACAATAGGCGCGGTCATCGTGAGCGTACCGCGCGGGACTGTGTACTCCCCAGAGGCCTGCGATTCGGCTTCCTCGACCTGTTCCAGGATGCGTTTGCAGGCGGCGACGTAGGCGAGCCCCGCTTCGGTCAGGGACAGTTTCCGCGTCGATCGGACCAGCAGCTGGGTATTGAGGTGGGTCTCCAATTCGGCGACCTTCCGACTGACGGTCGGTAGAGGGACGCCGAGCTGACGGCCTGCCGCGGAGAAACTGCCGGCCTCCGCCGACCTTACCAAAAGCGACATTGCTTCAAACCGGTCCATTTCTCTCACCCTCCGAGAGGCCATTTCTCACGATTAGGCAATTATGGCGCCGAACGGCAGAGGCTACCACAGCAATTCAAAAACCGAGCCGGCCAGAGTCCAACGGAGAAGAAATGTCCCGCATCGCTATCCCGGGTCGCGACGACGCGCCTGCCGAATCCCAGCCAATCCTCGACAACATCAACAAGATGCTCGGCTTCGTACCGAACCACTATCGCCTCATGTCCATCAGTCCGAACGTTCTGGGCGGCTGGGCCGGTCTGATGGGGTCGCTGTCCAAGGCCCTCGATCTGAAGACCCGGGAGGGCATCGCGCTCGCGGTTTCGGAGGCAAATGGCTGCGACTATTGCCTTGCAGCGCACAGCTATGTCTCAACGAACCTCGCGAAGATCCCTCCGGAGGAAATCGATCTAAACCGGCAGGGCCGATCGAGCGACTCCAAGCGCCAAGCTGCGGTCGCCTTCGCGAAGGCGCTTATCGAGACGCGCGGCAAACTCTCCGACGCCCAGTTTGCGGCGGTCAAGGATGCGGGCTGGACGGATGCTAGTACCCTCGAAATGATCGCGCTGACTGCTCAGTTCCTGTTGACCAACTTCGTGAACAATGCAGTGCGGACCCCGATTGATTTTCCGGAGGTGAGGCCCGCGAAGGCAGTCTAACGCCAGGTGACGCCGCTCTCCGGCGCTCGACGCGACGATGCCGATGCGTTCGCCGTCTACCTCGCGGCCCGCTAGCAGATGATTTCAGGTCGAATCGACCTGAAATCTGAATTCGTCTCTAAATCGGAGAAGTTGAGCATGGTGTTGCCCGAAAACCGCTTCACATTCTTCGGCATTATGCCTCTAGTCGGGGTCGATGTTCGGGATCGGAAGCTTGCGCAAGTCGTCGTCATAGCTAGCCGCTCGCCCGACGCTGACGTTGTCGTTCGTGCGGATGTCGGCGCTGAGGCCAAGCGTCCGCCCCACCGGACACATGTCCGCGGCCTGCATCAGTTGGGCACGTTCCTCGTCGCTCAGGTTTCCTTCGAGCCGGATGGAACGCTCGAAGGAGTCGCGGCTGCCCTCGATGCCGTGGTGATATGAAACAGCCACCTCGACATGAGAAAGCGGGAATTTCCGCCTTCGCGCCTGCAGCCGTATCGTCATCGCTGTGCACGCGGCGAGCGAAGCGCTGAGCAGCTCGTAGGGGTTTGCCCCGGCCGTGATGCCGCCCCTCCCATTGAGGCCGCCAATGGAGAATTCCGATGCGCCGGCGCGGCCGTTGAGCGCGCCGGCGCCGTCAAGATCGCCGCCTACCACGGCCTGCGGGTGGGGAGCGCCATCATTCGAGTTCGTCATCGTGCTTTCCTTTCAGGTTTCGACAGGGCCTTTTGGCAGGCCCGCCTTGACCAGGTATCGTAGCTACGGCCTCGCGAGCGCGACCTGGCTCCCCCGCGGCCCGCACTTTTGCGAACGTAGGGTTTATCACGCTGCGGGTCGACGGTTCCCGACAGTGGGTATCAGGCGTGGAGGGTCTCGCCACCTTCGGCATCCGCGTAGTACTGAGGCGCCTCGCGACGGTCATACTTTCCGTAGTCGCGCACGATCCGCACTCTTCGGATCCTGGCCTTGTTATTCGGCGCAGAAGCGTCCTCATAAGCCTGCGCGGCAGCGGCGTTCTTCCACGATATGAGGAGAATCAGGTCGCCGGGCGTGAGTACGGCGTCAAAGATGTCCCAGAACGTGCTGTCGGCGGCCCACGGATTCAGGCCAAGCCACTCGGCACAATCGTACGGGTTGTTGGTTTGCTTCCACTGCGCGGGGCGAGTCGCGTTGATCAGCGTAACCGTCGTGCCCTCCCCAAATTCAGTCTCATCGAGCCTTTGCTCCGTGAGGGCGTACCCCGTCGGCAGCTGATTGTCGGCAGTGATCTGACCCACGCGCAGGTGGTAGTCGGCGAGGATTTCGTCGCGGCCTTTCTGCTGGAGTTCGTGATGATGCCTGCGGGTGCGCCAGCGCACGAGCGACTTCTCGTCCCGCCAGTTCGAAAGCGAAAGGATCCAGCCCTCGCGGATCAGGCTCTTGTAGCGGATGTTGTCGACGAAGCCCTCTTCCTGCTCCAGCTCGGGGCGCAGCATCTTGGCGCTGTCGAGGTAGTCATCCCAGTTCTCTTTATTGGGGAGGACTTCGAAAATCACTGAAAACATGTTCGTATCCCGTCTCTAGAGTGCTTCGACGCAGTCAGTCCCAATGTCGAAATGGCCCGACAAAGGCACATATTCTTGACGGCAGAAGACGTTCCAGCCGTCGACATCGGTCGCCTTGGACAGCACCCCAGTGGCTCCCGTTCATTCACTGCGCGGGTCCTCGCATTCAACCACTAAAGTCGCTGCAGGCCGCACGGATAATCTGGCGTTTGCGAAAATTATGCTCTCGCAAAACGAAAGGAACGGTCCCTCAAGCGCCGTAGCGTTCGGCCTTGATCGCTCTCGCTTCCAGTCCCAATGCGAGCGCCGCGTCCGCCGCGATGTCAACGAAAGCAGTCGACCCGCACACGAAGACGCTGCCGGGAGAGACAGGCTGACGTGCCGCGACGTCGGCGACCATCGCCGCGTCGATCCGCCTGCTGAAGTCGCTGCTGCGCATCGCCGGCTCGCGCGTCAAGGCCAGGGCGAGTGCGAAATCGGGAAGCGACCTCTCGAGCTCGAGGAGCTCGTCCCTGAAAAGCACGTCACGCCAGGTCCTGGAGGAGAGCAACAGCGCGACAGGCACTGGCTCGCCGCTGGCCTTCCGATGCCGGATCATTGCCATCAGCGGCACGACGCCGGAGCCCGCGCCGATCAAGAGCAGCGGTTTCGCTGTCGGTCCCGGCCAGAGGAAGTGACCGCCAAGCGGCCCGCGAAGCTCGATCATATCTCCTGCTCGAGCGACGTCGTGGAAGAACGGGGAGACCTCGCCGTCCGCGAGGCGCTCGATCGCCAGCTCGATCACTTTGGAATTGCCCGGGGCCGACGCGATCGAGTAGCTGCGCATGGCAGTGTAGCCGTTGGGTGCAGTCAGCCGCACGTCAACGTGCTGTCCGGCCGTATACTCGAACGGTTCGGATAGGCGAAGAAAGAAGCTCTTTATAGCCGGCGTTCTCGTCGCGATCTCGACAATCGCGCAGCTCTGCCATCGCGCGGTTGTGCCAATCGCTTCAGTCATTCGTGTATCGCTGCTCGCGCCACGGATCCCCGTATATGTGGTACCCGCGCAGCTCCCAGAAGCCGGCCTCGTCGCGCTCGGTGAACTGAAGCCCGTTTACCCACTTCGCCGACTTCCAGAAGTAGAGATGCGGCACGAAGAGCCGCGCCGGCCCCCCGTGGTCGCGCGGCAGTGGCTGGCCTTCGTACTCGAGTGCGATCATCGCCTTGCCCGTCGCGAGGTCCGCCAGTGGCACGTTCGTGGAGTAGCCGTCGTAGCAATGGGCGAGCGCAAACGGAGTGGGTGCGCTGAGGCCGGCGTCGGCGAGGATATCGTCGACGGCCACGCCCTGCCACGCGGTGTTGAGCTTCGACCAGGAGGTCACGCAGTGGATGTCTCGCGTCATCTTGGTTCGTGGGAGGGCGTTGAACTCCGACCAGCTCCAAGCTTTGACCGGACGAGGTCCGACCTTTAGCGTGAATGTCCAGTCCGCGGGCTCGATCCTCGGCGTGGGACCGGCCGTAAGCACCGGGAAATTGTCGACGAGGTGCTGTCCCGGGGGAATCCGATCCGATAGTTCCGATCCGGATTGGCGGCCGGTAAAACCGCGAGTAACCATGGCGGACATCCTTCCTCGGCAGGTAAAAAGAGCGTCGTCCCGCGCAACGCCAAGCCGTAGTGCGCCGGATGAGCAAGGTACCGGCGTAACATAGTATTCCGCGCCGCGAATGGGAAATGACGTCACGCCATGAAGTCGATAGCCGGGCGTTATGATCGCCGTCCGCCTTCCGCATCGGCCTCGCGTGCGCCCGACGCCGACTGCTCCAGCAGCTCGGTCAGCATCCTGACGGCCTCCGTCAGCTTCAGGACTTCGCGCTCACGTAGTTGGTCGATCTTTTCATGCAGCAACTCTATCTCGAGCTCCGCCTTCACGTTGATGCGGTAGTCATTCTCCGCGGCCTTGCGATCGATGTCCTGCTGCCGGTTCTGGCTCATCATGATGACTGGCGCGGCGTAGGCCGCTTGGAAAGAAAGCGCGAGATTGAGAAGGATGAACGGGTAGGGGTCCCAGCCCCTGATCGCGCTGACTAGGTTGGCCCCTATCCAGACGACCAGGATCGCACTTTGCACGATGATGAAACTCCACGATCCCATGACGCTGGCGACGGCGTCAGCTATCCTTTGCCCGGGCGTCAGGCACGCAGCCGCCGCGGACTCATCCATGTCCTGGAGACGAAATGAGCGACGCGCTCGCCTGAGGTCGGCGAGCAGGTCATGCTCGGCTTGTTCCATGCCGTCCTGGTCTTCCACCTTCTCTTCCACGTTGCCAGCACCGTTCCGCTTGATTGCACGGTCGACGCGCCAGCGCCCCACCGCGTTTTTGATCGCGTCGTTTAGCCGTGAAATTTCGTGGCGATATCCGCGATGGCTCGTCGCCGGCACCGGGCGCCGGCAAGCTCGTTCTCGGTCGGCGGCCGCTGCGCGTCGGGGCCGGCAATTGTCGTGGCGCCGTAAGGCGTACCGCCGGCGATCTCATCGACTTTCCTTTGGCCGGCAAACCCGCAGTTCATTCCGACCACCGTCATGCCGAAGTGGAGCAGATTGGTGATGATGGTGAACAGCGTCGTCTGCTGGCCGCCATCCTGCGTCGTCGATGACGCGAAGGAGCCGCCGACCTTGCGATTGAGGGTTCCCTTCGCCCATAGGCCGCCAGCCTGGTCGAGGAAACTTGCCATTTGGGACGACATCCTGCCGCAGCGCCTGCTTGCGCCCAAGACGATCGCGTCCTACACGGCGAGGTTGTCGATGCACGCGACTGGAGCGGTCTGGTCGAGGTTGTCGTTGGCTGCCTTCGCGCCTCCGGAAATAGAAGTTCAGGCACTCGCTTCACGTCGGCGGACGCGCCCGCCTCGCGCGCGCCCGCGGTGATTTCGTGTGCGAGCTTTTCGATGTGCCCGTAGGAGGAGCAGTAGAGTACTAGCACTTTGGCCATGGGAGCCGTTCATCGTATTGACCGCCGCCCGCTTACGCGTCTTCGGCTATTTCGAAGCATGCAGAAAACCTCCGGCGCGAGGGCGTCCGGTCGGGTGCTTGCTTTGCTAGCATTAAGTTTCGGGGCAGGAAGGGTAAACGTATCGTATCAATAACTGCCGGGAATGCCGCGCTATCGCTGCAATCCTATGGTCGATCGTCTGCAGCGCGGAGTTCCCTGAGAAGGAAGTCGGTAAACGCACGGGCGGCGGGCTTTATGGTCTTTGCGCTGACAAAGAGCGCATTCAGTTCCATCGAGCCGAAATCCCAGTCGGGCAGCACCCGAACAAGTTTCCCGGCGTCGAGCTCTGCCCGCGCGCTGTTTTCGCTCGATGCGGCGACCCCCAACCCGGCGACAGCGCTTGCCGTGGCTACTTCGTTGGTGGTGATCGAGAGCGCGCTATCAACGCGCACGGAGGTGATGCGGCCGCCCTTGCGGAAGGAGAAAGTCGGCGAGGGATGCGCTGGACTGATGATCACCGAGTGGTGCACGAGATCCGACGGCATCGTGGGTGTGCCGCGCTCCTGTAAGTAGCCTGCCGAGGCCGTGAGTACCCTTGGCTGGTGGATGAGTTTGCGCGCCATCGCGCTGGAGTCGGGGAGGGCGCCGAACTGCAACGACACGTCGAGGCCCTCAGTCACGAGGTCTGGGTAGCGGTCCGTCACTCGGAGCTCGATTTTCAGCGCCGGATGCTGCTTCGTAAACGCGCCAAGCCGCGGGATGATCTCCCTGAGCGCGAAACTTGTCGGCGTGCCGACGCGAAGCGAGCCGCGCAACTCTCCTGTTCCGCGCGCCTCGTGGTCGGCATCGTCGAGCGCTGCGAGGATCGTTTCGACGCGCATCAAGTACGTCGCGCCGGCCTCGGTCAGCGTCACTGCTCGCGTGGTGCGGCTAAAAAGCGTCGCGCCGACCTCCTCCTCGAGCGCAGCGATCAGCCTGGATGCGGACGGCTGCGACAGGCCAAGTTCGCGCCCGGCACGGGAGAAGTTGCCGACGCGCGCGGCGCGAGCAAACAGTCTGAGTGCTGAGAGTCGGTCGTTCATCACTTGGTGGCTCGCGGCGGGCTACACGGAGGTCGGATCCAGCACGAGGGCCAGGATCGTATCGAGCGCGGCGGCCACCGCCACCGCAGCGCAGACGGCGGCGACCCCAAACCCCCGTGCTCGTTGGAAGCGAAAAAGGCCGACTGCGGTCGCGAGTGCGGCTTTCCAGGCATTCATCGGTCTCCTCAGCGGCACCATGCTCTGCAACACCTGGGAAGTAGTGCCTATCGACTCTCAACATAATCGTCTATCTGTGAGACACCGCCTCTCGGCATATGAGAGTAGGTAGTTTGCGTGCTCCTGGCGGCGCTATGGGATGTCGGCGGCAATATCCCCTGCGATTAGGAAGTCACGGTCCCTCGCTACGAGCCGCCCCCACGCTTCTGATCTCAGCGCGCCTCTTCATTCAGCGCGCAGCGCAGTTGGTGTCAAACCGCGAAACGCCGGTATCATTCAACCGCTCGTCGCTCAGGTGCGGTCGTTAGCTCTGGCCGCTGATTATCTTTTTGCCGCGGGGCGCCGCTTAGTCCATGCCGGCCGCGCTGATCGCCTTATATTCGTGGAGCAGCCGCGCACCCATACAGCGCAGCGCGCCACGGAAGGTCAGGGTGCGCCAATGGCCGCGCGGAGCCAGGGCGCACAGCCGCTTCCACTTCGGCCGCCAACATGACAGCGAGCCATGTTGGCCTTGATCCACGGCTCATCGAACAGGCACTGGGGATCGGGCCCGGTCTGCGAGGATCCAAACGCAAGCGCCTGCTGGCGAGATCAGCGCACGCCAGATACGCGTTAGTCTTCCAGGTGTCTTTTATAAATTTTGAGTAGAGGCGAAGAGATTCGATTAAGTCGGCTCCGATATCCTGCGCCAACTGGAAATCAGGGCGACCGAGATTCCATCTTGCCATTTGCTATTCATCAGCGCTTCCGCACCTTGATGACCTGGACCAGTCTTCCGGCAGTGATCGCCCTTGCGGTGCTGTTAACTGCCGGAATTTTTGCGGACCATCAAAACAGCATTGTAACCGAGCAGGCATTGCGCGTTGACGTTGCGAAGGAGATGAACCTCGTTCGCGCCAAACTTGAGGGTAATGTCAACGGAGACCTTCAACTGGCGCGTGGTCTGGTCGCGACGATCGTTACTGAACCGAACATGAGCCAAGCTCGCTTTGCCAAACTGGCAAAGAGCCTCTTTCGCGAGAAGACACAGATCAGAAACATTGCCGGCGCCCCTGACCTGGTCGTCTCGTTGATGTATCCGAGGGAAGGCAATGAAAAAGCGATAGGGCTGGACTTCCGCGAAGACGAAAAGCTGCGCGAAGCAGTACTTCGGGCACGCGATAACAAGCAACTGGTGTTAGCCGGGCCGGTAGAACTCAAACAAGGAGGTCAGGCATTCATCGGGCGATTTCCTGTCTTCCTTGACCGTGACGGCCCTCGCGAGACGTTCTGGGGCATAGTGGCCGCCGTGATCGACGTTCCGAAGCTGTACGCGGACAGCGGTCTTTTAGACAAGAACCTGCCAATCGAAATCGCTCTGACAGGTAAGGACGCTCTCGGGAGAAGCGGGGCGCGATTTTACGGTCCCGCGTACGTGACGGAACAAGATCCCGTCACTTCCGAGGTGCGGTTGCCGACAGGATCTTGGCAAATTTCCGCCATTCCCAAGGGTGGCTGGAACACCACGCCCCGCAACGCCTGGATTTTGCGACTAACAATGCTCATCGGCGGCGCCCTGGTCGTGGTTCCGATCGTCTTTGCGGGGCGGCTTCTCAATCAGCGGTATAAGCATTACGCCGATCTGCGCCGCGGCGAACGACGACTGGCACAGCTTTCAGAGAGGCTGGAGCTTGCGCTTGACGCCTCGCAAATTGGCGTCTGGGAGCAGGATCTCGACTCGGACATTATATTCTGGGACGACCGCCTGAACGAAATCTATGGCAAGTCAGCAGATGGCGAACCAAGAACCTTCGAAGAGTGGTCAAGATCGATCCACCCTGACGATCTCGACGAGGCTAAGCGGGATTTCGCGCAAGGGATCGCAACCGGCATATACTCTTCGCAATATCGTGTGGTGCTTCCCAATGGAGTTGTCCGACACGTCCGCGTGCGTGCCAAGACTTACAGGGACGGCACCGATCACAAAATGGTTGGCGCGGAATGGGACGTGACGGCGGATGTGATCCAGACACGGGAACTGGAACGGGCAAAGGATCTCGCCGAAACGAGGAGTGCTGAGCTTGAGGCGGCGACAGCGCGCAATGAGCATACGGCGCTTCACGACTCACTGACCGGCCTTCCGAATCGCCGCCACCTTGACACGATGCTCGATAGCTACGCCGTCACAGGCTCAACGCCTGGCAGCGGCGCCGCGCTTCTGCATCTTGATCTCGATCGTTTCAAACAGATAAATGGCACGCTCGGCCATGCCATCGGCGACGCCGTGCTGATCCATACCGCAAAGGAGCTGACATCAACTGTTCGCTCATCAGACTTCGTTGCCCGAGTCGGAGGCGATGAGTTTGTGGTAGTCTGCAGACGCGATATCTCAACTGATCAGCTTAAACAGCTGGCCGACCGCATCATACATAGATTGCGGCAGCCGATTCCCTACAAGGACCATCAATGCCGTATCGGCGTTAGCATCGGGATCGCAGTCGATGCGGACGGTCCCATCGACGGCCCACGCCTGATGGTCAACGCGGATATAGCCCTTTACCGGGCCAAGAGTCGGGGACGCAATCGATATGAGTTCTTCACCCAGGACCTCCACTCTGAGATCATCCGGACCAAACGGGTAGCCGACGAGATCCTCGCAGGGTTGGAACGCAACGAGTTTGTTCCACATTACCAGCTACAGTTCGATGCCAAAACGCTGGAGGTTGCGGGCGTTGAGGCGCTGGCGCGCTGGAACCATCCCGCCGACGGACTTCAGACGCCAGCCGGGTTCCTCAAGATTGCTGAAGAGTTGAATGTCGTTTCAATTATTGACCGACTAGTACTGGAACAAACCCTCCACGACCTTGATCGCTGGCAGAGGGCCGGCCTCCTGGTTCCGCGCGCTTCGGTGAACGTCTCCGCGAGACGGCTTCAGGACGAGGAGCTGATCACCAGCCTGACGTCACTTTCGATAAAACCAGGAACCGTTTCGTTCGAACTTCTAGAATCAATCTTCCTCGACGACAACGATGAGCTTATGATCTGGAACGTCAACCAGATCAAGGAACTCGGAATCGACATCGAAATTGACGATTTCGGCACCGGCCATGCGTCGATTGTCAGCTTGCTCAAGCTTCAACCGCGACGGTTGAAAATTGCACGCCAGCTAGTTGGTCCAATCGCCAGGTCAGCCCAGCAGCGAGAGGTCGTACAATCGATTGTGCAGATTGGCCGGTCCTTGGGCGTGGAGGTCATCGCCGAAGGTGTCGAGACGATGCAGCAGGCCAAGGTCCTCAAGAATTTAGGCTGTGACATCTTGCAAGGCTATGCGCTGAGCCGACCAATGACCGCACACGGCATCACGAAGTTGTTAAACAACCGGCGAATGCTCGCAGCATCATGAGATCAGCGCGCGCGCGACGAGCATCGGCGCCCGCCAACCCCCGTTTGCGGCCCCTGCGCATGACCAAGCGGATGTACTAGCGCCATTTCACGCGCCAGACCAATGGCTTTTCTAACAAGGCAGAGGCTCACGCCAGCCCGGTGGCCTCCATTCCAGGTATTACAATTGAGCGACGCATTGATGCCTCGCGCCGCATGACGCAGGCGATAGCCGCTGGCGTCACTGGCAAGCTTTTGGAGATTGGTCACATCCTTAAGCTTCTCGAAGGGAAGGAAGCAGAACCGAAGGCTCGCGGCTCACTTCGGATACGACAGGCCGGGTAGGTTCTTTCAGGTTCTCATGATCGACCAGGGGACTGGGGCTTATCGGAGTAGAATGCGACTGGGCAGCCGTGTGCCTTCAGATAGAGTTCCAGCGCCTCGAAGGAGCTGAAGGTGCTCTCCGACTTCACAAAGCGAAGCTGCTGGAGCTTGCTCGTGGCGTCGTCGATGAAGACGAGCAGGGTGCATGGATCGCCCCGCTCCTCGAACCAACGGTGATCACTGCCGTCGATCTGCACCAGCTCGCCATAAGATTCTCGACGCAAACGAGGCTGATGGAATGTCCGGCGCTGCTTGCGCGACAGCCAGATTCCGGCTTCCGCCATCCATTTGCGCAACGTCTCTCGCGACACGATCAGGCCGTGGTTCGCCGCCAACTTCTCGGCCGCCAAGGTCGGCCCGAAGTCGAGATAGTGTTCCCGAACCAGCCGAACCGCCAACTCACCGATGCCGGCGACATATCGATGGTTCGACGGTCGTCCTCGAGCCTTGTGCCGAAGTGCCGCGGCGCCTTCAGTCCGGAACGCCTTCAGCAGATGCTGGACCTGGCGCGTTGTCATATCCAGGACATGCGCCGCCGAGACAACCGTCATGCGCCGCTCCAAAACCTTCGACAGCACCTCGATGCGTTGCAGCTCGCGCTCGCTCATTAAGATCAGTCCCAACCCGCCGTCTCCCTCGCTCATCGGCGAGCAGGGCGACATTCCTACTTTGCGGAATCAAGACATTTCTATTTTGCGGCAATACCCATAAGTCGCATAACATGTATTATGGAACTAACATTTGTGATTACTATTCATATACTTATGTGAACTTCAATATTTCGATTGGACAAGCTAACCGGGAAGCCCGATGAACGGATTCTGATACCGAACTCCGAGCGGTCTGAAATCCTTTTCATTGTCCGTGAGCACGATTAGATCGTGTTGCGTGGCTGTGGCAGCAATCGCGATATCCTCGAAACCGGGAGAGATGCCAGCTCCGCGGGCGACTGCCATAAGTTGCCCGGTTATCGTTGCCGTCTCGAGATCAAGAGGCAGAATGCGGCTACCGTAGTAGTGACGAATTTCTCCCCACCACTCAGCGAGCGCGGCCGCTTTTTTGGTGGCACCGGTTCGCTTGGCGTTCGCAATACCGTCCTCGATCTCAGCCGAGGTGATGACGGACAGCCAAAGGTCGGAGGATCTGTCGACGATCCAGGCAACTAGTCTTTCATCGGAGGGTGTCCTGCGTCTCGAGGGGGCGAGCAAACTGACGACATTCGTATCCAGAAGGTACAACGTCAAAACGCCGGGTCACGCAGAGCCCGTGCGGGCTTTCGGCTTCGCGCTGGCAGGTCGCCGTCCTCCAAGGGCGAGTTTGTAAGCAACCAACCCAGCGATGGCACACGGGAAAGGCGCTCGTAGTCCGCATAGCTGATTACGACAGCCTCTCTTTTGCCGTGACGGGTGACAACCGTCGGTGCGCCTGCAACCGCTTCGTCGACCACATGCGAGAACGTCGCCTTCACGTCTTTAAGCTGAATCTCTTTCATCTTGACAGCCCTGTGACCAAAGTAGTCATATAGCTTATGGAGCGAGCCTTGACAAGAAGGCCGTAGCCCAACTGTCGTAAGCAGATGAGTTGTCCGGATTAGGTAGCACGTGAGTTGTCCGGTTTTATCGCCAGCGGATGGAGGCTGGG
>NZ_VFWL01000029.1:0-41374 GCF_006442495.1 Mesorhizobium sp. B2-1-3 | reverse complement strand
GTGGTCGGAGTGGAGAGATTCGAACTCCCGACCCTCTGGTCCCAAACCAGATGTCAGCCCGTTTCACTCGTCTCTGTTCCCTGTTTCAGCCTCAGTTTGTTCACTTTCCATTTCGTTAGGCTCTGTTGTTTCCGTGCGCCGCACAGAAATAGACGTGCGCGGCTTAGGCGTACCACTTTCCAACTTTATCCCATGCATTGACGACCGCGCCGTAGCCAAGACCACGGAGCAATGCACACAACACGTCATCAGCCTGGCTATGGGCGACTTCGAGATCGGTGACGGAGGCGAGGGGCTTAAGCGTCTCTAGCGCTTCATCAGCAGTCATTTCCTGCGGCATTGTCCGCCACCTGTCGTATGTTGCCAAATCGCTCATGATGCTCTCCTTGCCGCTATGGCTGTTGACGCCGCCTTCTGGAACTGGGGCGAGTGGTGCCCATACGTACGCTCCAGCATCTCGACTGTCATTCCGAGAAACCCTGCCGCCTGCCATGGCTCGATGCCCGATTGCATGAGCCAAGTTGCCGCCGTGTGGCGTAGAGTATGCGGGATAACCTGTTGATCTAACTTAGCATTTATCCGCGCTGAACGAAAGGATTTCTTCACCGAAACCACCGACGAACCGTTCCAGTTGATGACATGCCGGATGCTCTTGTCGAGCCTTTTCCATCTGCGCATATGGGCCATGAGCCTGTCAGGCAGAGCAACTGGCGGTTGGCGCTTGTTCGTCTGGCGCTGACCGCTCCCGCTGCGGTGCATGATGCCCTGTTCCAGATCCAGCCATCCAGTCTTGATCGACGGGAGCCAGGATAGCCCTAGGATGGCGCCTGACCGCGTTCCTGTGTAAAGGCCTATGAGGATGAATCGGGCAAGGTGCGGCGTCCTGCGGGCGTTCCAGAGCAGTGCTGCGGCCTCATCGCGGGTCAGCCACCTTTCGCGCGCGCGGTGCTTCTGCGGCATCGTAAATGCCGGCACAGGGTCAAGCCCGTATTCCTTGTGGAAATAATTGATCGCAGCCCGGAGCGTTTCCAGCTCATGACGGGCCATTGAGGGTGTAGACCTCGATGCGGTGAAATCCCGGCAGGTCTTGCCCTTGATGTCGGAAACCATCTTGTCAGCCCAAAAATCTGTCAACCCGGTAACATGGTCGGCGATCAGTTTTGGTCGGCTGACAGAGGGCGCGTGTTCCATCACGTAGACGCGGAGGACTTCGGCGATCGAAACGGAATCGGACTTTCCGCCTTTTGCCGGTCGCGCGGTGTGCTTTTGCGCAAGGTACTCAGCGAACCGGTTCTCAGCGCGTGCACGCTCGCTTTCAGTGCAGCCAGTTCGCTTGTCTTTTCCCCCGTCGCGGATGATCCAGACGCTTTGACCTCGGTCTTTTCTGAGGTATAGTCTTGGTGGTTCGGCATGACGCGGCATTTGTCCCTCATCTCGCGTATCGCGGCGGGCGTCGTGTATAGGTTTTTCCCGATCCGCTCGACCGTCAGGTTTCCACGCCTGATTTCCGCGCGCAAGGCGCTTACCGAGATGATCCCCCGCAGAACGACCTTGCTGGCCTCAACCAGGGTTATCGGGTCGGTGTCCATGAGATCGGCCCGGCTCATTCCGCTTTCCCCTCGTTGGGGAGATGGGGGATGTTCACGATGATGGCGTAGACCGTAACCGGGTCAGGGCCGAAATGCGGGTGCGTGATAGTCTTGATCGAGTAGCCGCGCCAAGGGCGCTCGATGCGCCTGTCGAACTCGGTGAGTGTCGGATAGCCCTTGGTCAGGACGATCTTATCAAAGGCGCGCCCGGCAAGACGCTTGCGCCAGTAGGCGATTTCGAGCCGGTACTCTTCGAGCTTTTCGCCGCCCTTGATCGCGTCGAAGTATTCCGCGTTCAGTGGAAGGGTCAGGGTTCTCACTGCTCTCCCTCCCCAGCCTGAGATAGGGAACGGGCGGCGCGGAGATCGCCAAGCCGGATGGCACATTCGCCACCGCGCCAGATAAGCATTTCGTCCGGCATGAACGACTTATCGTCACTGTGGCAGCCCGCCGCCTTACCGAACGGCTCCAGCGATTCCCTCAGCCGAAGGTTGTCGGCATGGATGGAGGCGAGGGCGGCCTTGAGCGACGCAATTTCCGAGACATTGAAATCGCCAATGGGATCGGGCACGTCGTCTTGATGGATCGCCGCCATGTGCCAAGGTTCGATTTCGGCCTCAAGGCGCGCATCGAGTTCGGTGTATCGTCCAGCTTCCGACTTGACGGTGGTATAGCCGCTCTTGTTTGGTCGATAGAAATAGCCGTCCTTTCGGATCAGCCATTCGCATGGGCCTCCCGACTCTATCAGCTTGTCCGCGCTCATGCCTTCTCTCCTTGCTTGGGAGAAGCGAGGGCGGACCTGATGCGAGCCTCGTAATCGGCTTGGCAGGCCGCCTTTGCCTCGTCTAGACTGTCCTTGTCGGCGATGAATGCATAGTGCGGGCCTAGCGCCACATATGCTGGACTATCGCTAGCGGAGCGCTCCTCAATATCATAGACGCCGCATGGCGATGTGGCGCACCACATGTCCGGGAACGAATGCCCCCGAAGGTCGCGCCACTCAAGCGCCTTCACCGCCAGTTCTCCAACAGCGGGGGTGGAAAGGGCTCGGGCCTGCCATGCTGCATGTGCGCAGTTTTCCATGGTGAGCGTAAATGTTGGGTCGGCGGCGTGACCGCTGCTTTTCCACCAAGCTTGGAAAGCTGTCCACTCGGCTTCGGAACGAGTTTCTTCGGCCCTTCGCAGCATATCCTCGAGATCTCCGCCGAACTGCGCATGAGCGGCAAGCACATCCCGCATAGACGGCACCGCTTTGTGCGCCGTATTGAATTTGGCTATTTCGGCGTCAATCAGAACGCGATTTCGAAGTTCTATCAATTCTCGCTGGCACACATCCAAGGCCGCACGCTCGCGCTCCAATAGCGTCGGCTCTCCCTCCCCTGGAGCGGGTAGCGGGGATAGGGATGCGAGGGCTTTGCGAGCGATACGAACTGGCTGGACCGTGCTGCCCGGTGAGTAGTCCGCGATCTCTTGAAGCGCGGCGCGCAACTGAGTGGCCTCAGCTTCCGATTTCGTCACAGCATCGCTTGCTGCCCTCAATGCGTCAACGACATGCGGCGCGTACACCATCTCGTCTGTCACGCCCTTGGCGGCGGGTAGGGATGTGGCGGTCATGCTGGCGAGCTCGTTCTCGTCTTCGTCGTGGGCGTGGGTCACGCGCGTTTCTCCTCGGTATCGGGTAGAGGTGGGGAGGCGAAGATGGGTTCGATGGTGGCGTTATAATCGGACGCCAGCCGGTCGATTTCGTCCCTGGTCCTGCACAGGAACGCAGTGCGGCCATCGACAACTCCACGCCAAGCCACCGGCTTCCTAGCTAGAGAGGCGCGGAGGGCGAGGTAGTCCACGACTTGCCCGGCCTGCTTGCCGAAATTGGCGTCTAGATATTCATGGTCACGCGCGTATCGTTCGCCGCCGAACCATTCGCGTAGAATATCCGTCGTAGTAGTCACCGGCTCCGCTCCATCCAGACAGGGGGAGAGGGCGGCGAGAGCCTTCGGAATGATGTGCGTGGGGCGCCGGTTGATCCAGTCTAGGATTTCGCCGTTCCCGAACACGCCGCGATGATCGGGCTCCCGCAACCATTCCTGCAACTTTTCCAGTTCGGGCAGCAGCGCCGTCTCTCCAACCCTGGTCATGGCTTGGCTCCGGCGCGGGCGATGGCGGCAAACGCGGCTCGCATCTCGTCGGCCAAGTCGCTGTGCGGTAGATCCTTTTCGACCAATGCGGCGGGATCGAACTTTGCAACGATGGCTTGGAGCGCGGCCAGCATAGTCGGCGCGGCGGCTATCAGGCGGGCATCGGCACTGTTGATACCGCGAACATCGTACCTGTAGACGCTCTCGTCTTTCCGTGCAGCGTCGATGCCTATAATAGCCTGGTCACCGACTTCGAATTGAAGCAGATCCTTCGCGTCGATCATGCCGCCGCGTTCTGGCTGGAATCTCGGCTGGGCACCGCGCATGCCCCATCGCACAAAGTCCATGACATATCGGCGCCCGCCGTGAACCGTAGCTAGATAGACATGGTTGCTGTTCGCGTTCCCAAACCACTGCCACGGTCCCGGCGTATGCTTCGCTTCACTCATGACTGCTCCAATCTCTGAAATAGGTTTCGACGGGGAGACGTAGGCAGGGCAGATTTGTCTATCTGCGGGGCCTTGGCGGATTTCTGAAACGCAGGGCCACGAAGCTTGCCGGCGGGCCTGATGGCACCTGACGCCTTGTCTCGCTGCCTGTCAGCCTTGCGTGTGCGGCGGATATCGTCTGCCGTCTTTTCGGCATGGCAGACGCCGCAAAGCACCTGTGCGTTCGCCAGCACCGGTTCGCCGCCCAAGATGTCAGGCAGGATGTGATCGACCTCGCCCTCGCGGGGCTTCAGGACGGCGGTGCATCTCTCGCATTTGCCGGCGGCGCGAGCGAGCGCGGCCTGTTTCACCTTGCGGGGGAACTCGCGCCTCACGACCGCACCGCCTTCAGCGCTTCGTCGCGGGCTGCATTCAGTTCAGCCATGGCGGTATGCGAGCCGCCGGTGTCCGGGTGCGCCTTCTTGGCAGCCAGCCGGAATAAATATTCGATCTCAGTTGCGGTGACAGGAACGTTCGGCGCGATGCCCAGAACTTCACGCCAATGCCGCCGCGCGCCCGGCGCGGGCAGGGCTGTGAAGCCTGCGAACATCTCGGCGACAGAAGACACTCCGTGCCGCTCGATCGCTCTGGTAGCCTCAATATGGGCTGCGATGGCGGCAATGTTCTGCGCTACCTTGGTGTAGGTGTCGCATGGCATGCAGTGCGGCTTGCCTTGAAGCTGGAAATAGAGCGCGACACCGGGGTCCGACGGTTCGGGTTGTCCTGAACGCGGCAGACCATCGAGCCGCGTCTGAAGATTGGTGCTAACGACGGGCAGGATGGCGCCGATCCGGTCGAGTTCGTCTTGCAGTCTGGCAAGCGCATCAGCAACACTCACGCCATGGGTCTGAAGATATCGCCCGTTGCTGCGCTTGATGTTAAAACGACCGTCCCGTCGCGCTGCGGCAGGCTTGCGCACGCGGCCGGCGGGCCACTGGAGCGGGAAGGCTGAAACGCTCACGACCGCACCTCTTCCAAAGCGCGCTCGACCTCGTATTCAAAACATTCCTCGATATCTGAGTTGAGCTTGTCCAACTGACGGGCTTGGAATAGCTCGACATGGGGAGGAGTATCGATACGGTTTGGAAGCCGAACGGCACAAGCTCTACGCCAGATGATCCGGGGAGCGTTCATGCTGCCTCACTCCTAGCGGTCGCACCGCGCTCGACGCCAAGCAGGTCATCCAGAGCTTCGAGGACTTTCGTTTTGCTCTCCTGGAACGCCTTGGCACCCATCGCTTTGACCGACTGGCTCTGCGCGGTGTAGACGCGCACCACAGCCTCACGGACGGTCACGATGGCGTAGTCGTCCATCGGCTTGACGAACGCCGCCACACGCTGCGCTTCTGCCTTGCTGGCGCACACGATTGAACGCTCATCGGCATAGCCGGCGCGGATCAGCAGTTTCTTGCGCAGGACTTCAGCAGTCGGGAACTCCTCCAGCATGCGGTCTGGCAGGTTCGACCACGCATTGCCGAGCGCGGCGAAATAGTGACGATGGCTGTTCGCCGACCTGTCGTGGTGTTCGACTATGGAATAGGTCTCGCCGACGACATAATGCCTATCAGCAAGGATGGGGCGAAGGGGGACGAGCGCGTCACCATCCCAGCGAAAGTGTAGGGGAGGGATCATAACGCCCTCGCAAATTCACCATGCAGAATCTTTGCCTCTGCCTGGTAAGCCTCATGAGCGGCTTCGGCGGTGTCGAAGATGCCGATCTGCCGCCATTCGCCGTTGAACTGGATCGTAGCCCGGAACCTGCCGGTGTTCTTGCTTGGGCTGACGCCTTTGTAGCCCGTGGCGTTATTTCTCTTAGCCCGGGTGTTCGCCCCATTCTGGGCTTTTGACGCCAGACGAAGATTGCTCCAGCGATTATTCATCCCGTCTAAGTCGCGATGGTCAACTCCGGTGGCTGGCCAGTCCCCAGTCACGTAGAGCCACGCAAGACGATGAGCCAAAAAAGGCCAGTCGAATATACGGATCGACCAGTAGGTGACATTTGGACACGTCTTCATCGCGAACCCAGCGACCTTGCCGGAATAGCGCGTGTTCCAGCGCTTTGGGTATTCTTGGCGATGTTTCCAGCGGAAGATGCCAGTCGCCGGATCGTAATTGAGCATTGCCAGTAGCATTGCTTGATCCAAGAAGGGTGCCTTTGCCATTTGAAACTCCCGGCAGGCCGCATTCGCGCGACCCGCCTTCTCGTCGCTATCCGGCGTTGATGGGGTGAACCTTGGCCAACTGGCGCTGCTTGATCGTCGTCGCCAATACCATGCTGTCGGCGTCATCCTGGAACGTTGCGTCGGGGTCGAAGTCGTTCCAGACTTCCTCGATTGATGCGGCGTCCTTGGCGTCGTTCATCGCCTCTTGGAGGCGCTCGAAGTAGTCGCCATAATCAACCGGATCGACTTCGGCGACCGCCTCTACGGTCTCGCCCTCGTTCGTAGTGACAGTGATTGTCTCCGTGGTAGGCGCGGCGATTTGGGCCGGCGGCGGCGGCGGGGCAACAACTTGCGGTTCGGCCAACAGGGTGTCTTGCACTTCCTCCGCAATGCCGAGACCTTTCAAGACATCGGCGAAGCCATCGCGCAGCGCAAAGGCGCGGGCGCGCATCTTCAGCATGCGGTCAGAATAGGTCACCCACGGCGTCGGCTCTCCGTTCTTGCCCTTCTTCCCCCACAGGCCGGCCTGCTTGGCGTCAGTGACGGAGAACTCGCCAAGCTTGGCTTCAGGGTCTCCCTTCCTGACGACGCGACAGAAGGCCTTGCGGGTGTCGCCTTCGCCTTCGAACCATTCCTTGTGCGACGACATCTTGCCGGAAGCCTGGACAAGGCCAAGAGCCCCATCGCCCCAGATCGTCGCGCGGCTGTTGATAACCGCAATCGACTGCAAGGCCGCCATCGGCGTGAAGCCGACCTCCAAGCCGTGCATGATGGCGACCATGGCCTTTTCAGGGGTTTCGAGGCCGCGCGGCGCCATGCCGGCTTTCGTGACAGCTAGGGCGATGCGCCATGCGCCGTCGAAGTCTTGCGGGACAATGGCGCGGACAGCACCGCCGGCATTCAGGGGAGCGGGGACTAGGGCGTTCATGCTGCAATCTCCGGGAAACGTTCGTGTTGATGCCAGTATTGGTAATCGGCATAGGGAATCGGGAACTTGGCGCAGTAGGGCCAAATCCGGTCGGGGTCGGTCGGCGCGCCGCCAAGTTCCGCCTTCAATTCGCCGGCTTCGTCACGCCAGATAGCGCAAGCGACCCACGGGCGTTTGATAGCTGCCAGTTGCTTGTTTGCGCCGCGCCGGTCACGGAGCTTGAAGTATCCGCACTCAGGGTCGGAATGGACTGGCGCAGGCTCACCGGAAACAGCTGCTGACCACCATCCGAAATCGGCGGCACTCATGCGGCGATTCCTTCTGGTTGAAGTGCTTGTCTGTCTGCATCTGCGCGCCTGACAATCCGTTCGGCTTCATCGGCATCGACGCCTGCGGTGAGCAGGAGAAGCTTCTCCCATGCCATGCGCTGGGCTCTGGACAGGTCGATCAGGGACAGTTCTGATATGAGGTCGAGGGGCATCAGGCGGCTTCCTTCGATGCGGTGTGGTCGATGCCCCACCGGATGATCTGGCAGATTTGCTCATTGATGCTCACGCCACGTTCGGCGGCTCGCTTCTCAACCCAGGCGAATTCGACTGGCGTAAGTCGCAGAGCGATCTGACGGCGATTACCGACGATGATGCCGACCATCACGCATCCTCCAATTCGCTCTGGAACGTCTCGCGCGCATGCTCACTGGCGTAGAGCGCGTCCGCGATTTTCCGAAAAAGATGGGCTTGGAACGTCCGATCATCGTTCGCAGGCCGGCGGATGAGCAGCACGGCATCGGTGCGCTTCATGATCGACAGGCGGTATCCGTTCCGGGTTTCCTGCTGGCGTTTCTCGCCCCTGATAGCGACGGCCTTGACGTAGAAATCACCATCGCGCGGATCATTGACGGCAAGCTCTGCCGTGCCCCAGAAGGAGCCGAAATGGATGCCGGCCTCTTCGATCTCGATTTCTTCGAAGGGATATTCCAGGCTCCAGTTCGAGGACTGGCAGGCGAGGGCGTTCATTGTGCCGCCCTCAGACGAGCGGCGAGGGCTCCGAAGGTCCATGGACGATCTAGAGCGATGTCTTCCGCGACCCTCCAAAAGGTGGATGCCGAAACCCAATTGCCGATCCCCAACGCCTTGGCGTATTGGGCGCAGGCGCAGTCATCCATGGACATGAACGGATATTTCCTCTCCGCCGGCTGCTTCTCACACCAGTCTGCGAAGGCTTCGATTGTGAGCTGTGGCTTCATTTCCGTTCTCCAGGTCTCATGAGGGAGGGCTGGGCCTTCCTCGGGATGGGGGGGTCAGTCGGCAAACGGCGATGTCACACGATAGAAGAACCGGCCCTCGCCACGGCTTTCGAACTCGAAATGCGAGCGGAAATGGTTTTCCATGGAGGGCTTGGCCCGGTTCTCTTCGCGCCACTGGCTCGCCGGGAGGGCGCACTTGTAGGCGAACTCGCAGCAGACGTTCTTGACGAACTCATCGGGCTTTTCGCTCGTCACCTCGTACTCGTAGAAGCTGTCGCCATAGGCGCACTTCTGGCCGCTGTGGATATTGGTGAAGGTGACGCCATCCACGGTCTTGGTCTGGTTGTCGATGTGAGCGGTGATTATCCAGTCCATCTGTCTGTCTCCAGTGCGGTGTGTCTGGTTGTGGAAGGGGGCTTAGGAGAGCAGGCTGATGACCAGCTTCGGCTGCCAGTGGCTGTCGCTGCGCAGCTTCTTCTTCATGGCGGAAAGGCTGACATTGCAGCGGTGAGCGAGCTGCGCGAGGCGCTCGACGGACATGCTTTCAAACAGGGCCTTGGCTGTCGCTTGATCGGCGACCAGTTCTGCGCGGATGATCTTGGCGCTCTCCTTGTAGGCCGCTGCCTGGGTCGCCTTGTGGTGGTCAATCTGAGCGTCGATGTTGCCGCGAGAGCGAAGCGGGGTGTTCAGAATGCCGTGGTCCATCTGCGTCGTCTCCAGTGCTTGTCTCTGGAAATGACAGTCGCACTTTCTGCCACTGTGCGCAAGAGGGCCAAACGAAAATAGTTGCACAATCTGCCACAAATAAATTGTGCCGTGCGGAATCAGGTGGCATAAAGGGCAAAAGAAAAGCCCGCGTGTCGCGAGACACCGGGCTTGGTTGAAGGCAAATTTCCTTGGCAGGGTTTGGCACCTTCAACAGGCAGTAGTGTTATAACGTTACGTCGCTGCCGTCAATCAAAATCCCGCCAACGGGTTCCCGATCCCTCAAATCGGAACGTGCGGAGACGCCGCTTTCGAGGGCTAACCCGCATAGGGACTGGCATAAGGTAAGACACGCGGGCTTAAGACGGCCCTGAACGCCCCGCAAGGGTGGATAAACGACGAAAGCGGTGAGGTCCGGGCGCAAATGCCCGATCTGCCAGGAGTGCGAGACCCTCAGGAGCCGCCGGGAGCATCCGGCATCCATCTCGGTCGATAATGCGTGTAGTGCCTAAGCTCTGGATACGGAAGCAGACGGGATAGATGTGAGATACCTCACCCTCCGTCTTTGCCTTGCTGTGTCTAATTCCTAGTTCCAGTACGGGGGAGCGTCAATTCGACAATCTGCTTCAACCTTTCGACATCCTCACGGCTGCTTTGCTGCAGTTTTCGCGCAAACCAGTCAATATCAGGATGACGGAAAAGGCCATTGGGATCGGGCAGCCCGGTTTCAACATCGACAATCTCCAGAGCGCCAGCAATACGAGCTTGCATTGGAGTTTGTGGGAGCTGCCCCTTCAGCCATCGATAGACCTGGCTCTTGTCAACGGCCGGCAGAGACGTATCGCCCTCATTGAGGACGCGCAGCAGGTCCATCGGGTCCATCTCGCGAACCTCCAGCCACTCATTTATGTAGTGGCGTCGGTTGGGCTGCTTCCCCTGATGGATCGCGCTGACCGGCCTTTCGGAGCCAGTCATGTGCTTAGGGTTATTCCGGGGTTTCATCATCGTGGCAGATTTTACCAATCAGCCAAAAACCAGTCGCCGGCAAAAAATGCGACGATGAGGCTTTACATTGGTGGCACTTTCTGCCACTGATAGCCAATGAGCGACAAACAGCCCGACAAACAGCCCTTCGCAAAGTTCCGCAAGGAAGCCGGCATGACCCTGGCTGAAGCAGCCGAGCGGTTCAAGGTCGATCGCACGACGATCATCCGTTGGGAGAAGGGTACGCCCATGATCCCGCTGAAGCGACTTGAGGATGCAAAGAAGATCCTGGCGGCGTCGGTGCGGGAACTTCGCCCCGACCTGTTCGAGGTGGCTTGACGCTAATGCGCAACCCTCAGCCTCTCCGCACCGCAACACGCCACGCCCATGGCCTTCATGGTCATCTGCATGGACTGATGGACAGCCGACACCGGCATGATCAGGCGAGCAACGATCACCAGATCGGTCGTCCCGGCATAGTCGTGATGCGACTTCTGCTTGGCGTAGAGGGTGAAGCGGAAATTCCCGTCTCCAAGGTCTTCGGCCTCGGCAAGTCCAGAGCAGAAAACATCGGGGATAATGGCCGGCTCTACGAGCATGATGCCCATGATTGTTGCCTCCCTGCCGGGGTTGTTGATTTTGTTGCCGGCAAGGCAAGCATGCATGCATCGGGTCAGACCACAAGTTACAAATCACGCCAGTATGACCATTCTCAACAATCGCGTGATCAGGATGGTGAACGAACCGTAAATCCCTCAATGTCCCCCGCTCGCAAGCGCCTTGCGCAAATCGCGGATCAGGGCTCGAGCCACGGCATCAGGCAGCACCAGCCGCGCCACGATGCGATGTTCATCCTGGTGCGTGACCCATCCAATCAGACGCACTTCGCCGTCAATTCGCTCGATGTCGATGCCCTCGCAGAAGGCGTCGAGGACAATCGCCGGCTCTACCAGCGGCGGGTCTTTGTCTTCATCGGGCATCTCAACATTCCCCTATCGACCACCAACAAAGGAGAGAGCGATGCGAAGTCCGCACACGACCGTTTCCATTATTCTAATCTGATCGTCGGCCGGCGCCTGGGCGTCAATGCGGGGCAACAGCCGCAGCAAGAAGCCATGAACGACCACGCGCCCCGCGAGAGCGCCGCTGTTGAAATCTCGCATCTCATTCCCCATTCGTTGCCAGGAACCCCCTCCACGGCAACGGATAGCCCGGCGGCGGTCTCCTCCCTGCCGTCGGGTTCCCAGATTTCAGGTGCAGCATGAGCTTTTGGGAGGCTACGGGCCAATCCGACGAATGGTACACGCCGAAGTACATCTTCGATGCGCTTGGATGCCGGTTCGACCTTGATGTGGCTCATCCACAAAGCCAGACCCACGTGCCGTACGACGACATGCTCTATGAGCGTAGCCTCGAATGCAGGTGGCACGGTTTCATCTGGATGAACCCTCCATTTGGCGGCCGCAACTCGATCGCTGCCTGGTTGGCTAAGTTCTTCGAGCATGGAAACGGCATCGCTTTGACGCCAGACCGAACGTCGGCCCCATGGTGGCAGGAAGCAAATCATAAGGCCGACGCCGTCCTTTTCATCGCGGGCAAGGTGAAGTTCGAAAAGCCCGATGGATCCATAGGTAAAAGCCCGTCGAACGGCACAACGCTTTTTGCCGCTGGCCCGAAGGCTGTTTCGGCCCTCATCGCGGCTGATCGCGCCGGCCTTGGTCAGGCCATGTCTCGGTCTTCGCGCCTCTTTTCAAGGGTAGCAGCATGAGCGAGACCTCCAACAGGCTTGCCATTGCGGCAACATCGCCCCTCTCAACAGAGATCCTGAAGACCGTCGCTATCGGCCTGCTGTGGCTCTACGTCATCATGCGAGTGCTGCCGGCATGACCTCATTCCCCATTTCCCCAGCGCACGGCTCGGTTTCCCTCAAGCCCTGTCGTGAACATGTGACGGTTCGAATCTGCGCTGGACGTGGACGGGCGCATCGTCACCTCATCAGGTTCAGTCGAACCAACGCACTCAACCCCGTCCACACCCAATCCGTTGCCACGAAACACCTCCCCGTTGGCAACGGTAGACTGCTGACGGCGAGGATCGAGCGCACCCGAACCCAACCCGCTCTTCTCGCCGTCAGCGCCTTTCTCCAGTGGGGACGCACTGGATTTGTGAATTTCTGCCGGGCCTTCAAGGCCGCCGGCAAGCCTTCTTCGTTTCTCCGTGCGCTCCATCAAGACCCTGCAAAGTCGCTGGGCGTCACGGGTGTCCTGTTCGTTCCATTCCACCATCATTCTGCCGGTCCTTTCTCCGGCTTAGTTGCTGCCTCTGACGGACACAGAGGTAGCAAAAGGAAAATCGGAAATGTCCGGAAAGCAGTCGGAGAAATCCAAAATGTCATCCGTTGAGTTTGTTCAACACGCCTTAAGGGAGCGGGTAGCGCCACCCTCTTTCGGGTCAATCAAGGCGCGCATCCGTTACGCCTCCAGAACGTTGGGTTGGTCGGCGAACAGAACCAAAGATGCTTGGTATGCCGATCCCCGCATATCCATCAGCGCCGACGAACTGCGGGAGATAGAGAGGAAAACTGGCCTTCGCTATGCGCAAGAAGAACTCAGAACCAACGACGACCTCATCGCCCACGCCTCCGCTCTCCTGGTGGGCCACGAGGCGGATTTCTATAGCGCGTTCTTTGCTGCGCTCCGCTCGCTGGCTCGCCCTAATCATCGCACCGGAACTGAGGGGTGAATGACCAATGAGCAGGCCTTATGGCGTTCACACCATCGCCAGCATGTATCCCGCCAACTGTTCATCTGGAATGCCAGATGGTTCCTACGTGCGAGCCGTTGCCATGCCTTGGGAGGGTACTAGAGGGAATACACCCTCGCAACCAGAAGGAACAATGACCATGGCAAACCCGAACTATTTGGCCGAAAGCCAAGTGCTTGGCGCCACCGCGACGAAACCTGCAAACGCATTCGATAGTCTCGGCGATGCCGTCAGCAATCTTCGCGACATGCAGAAGATGGCGCAGGCTATCGCGGACAGGCTCACTGGCACCGCGCCGGCTACCGACGCCTCTGGCGCGAAGTTGCAGGAGATCGGCGGTGGAGGCCTGATTGACGGCGTCGAGCGTCAGGCAGCGCTCCTGCGCGAAATCCACGCCGACATCTACGCCAGCTTGCGCCGCATCGAAAACCGGCTCTAGGCAACGGGAGAATACACCCATGAAGCCCGGCACAATCTCCACCACTGACGGGATCTTTGTCCTCGATTCCAGCGGCTTCTACCAGCCCTACACCGAACCAGAGCAGAAATCCTCCGGTCTATGGATGTATGGGGTTCTTGTAATTGCTGTGGGGCTGTTCGGGTGGGCGGCTTATCGCGCTGTGCTGGCTTGGATGGCGGTATGACCAAGCTGCGCGCCATTGATCTCTTCAGCGGTATCGGCGGCTTTACGCTTGGGCTGGAGCGCGCGGGTGGTTTTGAGACGGTGGCCTTCTGCGAAATAAACCCGGAGCGCCGTGCTGACATTCGAAGCATCTGGCCAGGCGTCCCGATTTTCGAAGACGTGCGGACCATACGTGCCGCAGATTTGGGGCGCATTGATGTCATCACCGGCGGGTTCCCTTGCCAAGATATCTCCGTTGCCGGCCGACGAACCGGAATTAGCGGAGAGCGTACAGGTCTGTTTTCTGAGATCATTCGACTTGCTCGCGAGCTACGACCCTACGTCATCATCCTGGAAAACAGCGCAGACTTGCTTACTGGCGACGGGGGAGCTTGGGCTCGACACGTTTTCGGGGAGTTGGCCGCGCTCGGGTACGATATCGAATGGCATGTTATTCCAGCTTCCGGACTTGGTGCCCCGCACGTCAGAGAAAGAGTCTGGATCGTTGCTACCGACGCCAGTAGCGAGTTCCAAGAGGAGCGGCGGCACAAGCTCTATCTTGGACGGCGGGGCACACGCTCGGGCGAAGCTGCGGCGGTTGTTGCCCACCATTACCGTGAACGGGAATTACAATCAGGTTGGGTCTTCACCGACGAACGGGGAGGGGTTGTACACGACCCTGAACAAGCTTGGCCTGAGGTCTGGCACGAAAAGCTGTCATCGCTTCGCAGCATGGATGATGGGGTACCCGCAGGATTGGCTACTGCTGCCGCCCACCGGTTCGGCAACACCGTCGTCCCGCAAATCCCGGAAATCATAGGCCGCGCCATCCTCCAAACGAGGGAGGCGGCATGATAGCCATAGACCTCCCATGGCCGCCACGCGTCTTGCATCCGAACTCACGTGTTCATTGGACGCGAAGGGCGGTGGCGGCAAGGGTAGCTCGCCAGACTGGCGCGTACTGCACGCTTGCGGCAGGGATCAGGCTGAAAGATCCGGACATACCGCAATCGCTGAAAGTCACGGCGATTTTCTCACCGCCAGACGGTCGCCGCAGAGACTTAGACGGCATGCTGAGTTCAGTCAAAAACTATCTCGACGGCATCGCTGACGTGATCGGCATTGACGACAGCAGGTGGCAGATAGCGTTGCGTAAGGAGGCGCCCCGAAAGGGCGGGAGTGTTCGCATCGAACTGGAGGCACAATGAAGGAAGCTCGATTTATCTTAGGCCATGCAGGCGTCAGGTATTGGGAAGACGCGCTCGTCAATGGCGTGGACGACATCGATGGCACGCTTATCTCCGGCCGCCATGGCGACGTATGGCATGTCAAGATCGATCTGCCTACGGGCAAGGTTGTCGATTGGCCGGAAGGAACCGAGGCAGACATTCACTACAAGGTCTGCGATGACGGTGAATACTGGCTGCTCGACGGTGACGGCAACAAAATCGCCTACCGTGAGGGCTATGTCCCCGGCGACTTCCTCTGCCACGGCGACAATGGCTATGGCGACTACATCATCCTGAAGATCGGGCCTGACGGGCAGATTGCGGACTACACACGTCCCGAGATCGTGCAGGAAGAATGGTCGCCCGCATGAGCCTAGAGACACGCCACGCCATCCTAGACGCGCTCCTGACTGTTCTGGATGAGGAACACGCCCTCGGCCTCATGGAGCATCGCAAGGCAAAGAAAGCTCCGCTGACGCCATTTGCGGTCAAGATACTGCTCAAGCAGCTACGGCTTAGCCCTGACCCGAATGAGGCAGTGGAGGAAATGATAAATCGCAACTGGACCGGCTTCAAAGCCGACTGGATGCGCAAGCCAGCCAAAACCAGCGGAAGACGCACCGTCTTCGATGTAGCCATGGAAAAATTCAATGGATCAGAAAGCGTATCTGGCAGTGGTCGGGATGTTGAACTCGTTTCCACAGGGCACGGCCAATCCGGATCTAACGATGGGAACCTACGAACAGGTTTTGCAGGGCCTTTCGCCGCAAGCCGTCACTGAAGCCGCGCAAAGGTTCACCATGGGGGATGTCGAAGGCCAATCGAAGACGTTCGCACCATCGATTGCGGAATTCGTCACCGAAGCCCGCAGCAGACAGGAATACATCGACCTGAAAGCCAAGCCGAGACTGCCAGCACCGCGCTATTTCCCCGGCCCGCTCGCGCCCTTCCAGGTCAGGCAGCAGAAGCGCCTAGCAGAGAATGCCCATCTCCCGGTCCTCTTTGAAAACATCTCCTACGACCAATGGCGCAAGATGAGCATCGCAAAGGAAATCCCGGTGGGGGCGAAGTGGATTGCGAGCTCGGGAATTGTTTATGGGCCACCACCGGCCAAATCAGAGGCAGCGTAGGAGTTCACCATGAGCCTCATAGCCTATCCCCCTGTCTTGAACGCGCAACGCATCGTGCCGGTTCACAAGGCCTATGTCGAAGCGAAGCGAGAAAGAATCCGCTCCGCAAAAGGCATCTACACCAAGGAATTCATAGACCAGGCTCGGGAGGCCAGAACTCGCGCGGACGAAGCCAAGGAGCTTGCGGAGAAACAGGAGGCAAGACGGCAGGGAATGCTTACGTTCAGGCGTCAAGCCATGCCGGATTGGGCTCGCCAGATCGTAGAGCATATCTGCGAAAAGCATGGGGTGTGTCCAAGCGAGATGTCGAGCGACAACCGGAAGCATCGCGTTGTCAGGGCTCGCAACGAGGCTATCTACCTGGTCAAGGACCGCAAGCCAATGCTGTCCAGCCCACAGATAGGAAAGTGGTTCGGGAAAGACCACACCTCAATCCTCCACTCACTCGCCAGCTACAGCCACGCAACCGGCGCCAAGTCCCTCGTTGGCTATGACATCGAAGGCGCTCGTGAGCGGAACAGGCGCAAGGCTCACACCAACGGTCGGGACGCTCTCTCCCGCAGAAACCATGGAGCGATAGAATGAGCGAGATACCCAAAGCCCCTGCATGGGTTGGGATCACCTATTTGATCTATAGCTTCATGGTTTGGGGGCTCTGCATCGGCGGTACCGGCTATGCGGTCTTTGTGCTTGGATATTCAGGGTGGTGGTTTGTTCTTGGGTTTTTTCTCGCATCGTGTGGTTACAGCCCTTGGCGCTGGCACTCTATCTGGACCGGGGTGGAGGTTCCAATGAACAAGTTCGGACCATCGTCATGACCACCATCCCCGATGATATCCGCGCTACAGCCCGGAGGATTGCAAAGGAAGCAATCTACAATGGTGGCGTCGATTGGGCCGCCGATGACTTCGCCGAAGCGCTGATGCAGGAGCGTGAGCGATGCGCATCGATCGCGGATGATATCGCCCAGAAGTGGGACATTGGTTCGGATAGGTCGCACGAGTTTGAGGCGTGCTGCCAAATCGCCGCCGCCATCCGCTCTCCAGATAGCGCAGAGAAGCCATGAAGCCGATCGATACAGAAAAGGTTTGGTATGTGGTCCGGACCAATGTCCAGTGTGAGGCCAAGGCGGCAGACAATGTCAGGCTTGCGGGCTTCGATGTCTATTTTCCACGCCAGCGGATCGAAAAGAAGCACCGGCGCAACAATACCTATCTGGTCAAGGAGCGCCCGCTCATGGTGAGCTACATCTTCGTGGGCATGCCGAGGAGCAACAAGCTTCAGCACTTCGGCTTTGTCAGGGCCTGCGAGGGCGTCGAGAAGTTCCTTGAATACCAGGGCAAGCCGATTCCTGTCCCCGGCAAGGATGTGCAGGAGATCTATCTAGCCGAGGTCGATATGCGCTTTGACGATACGCGCGCGGCGCGCATTCATCGCAAGGAAGAGGCAAAGACCATCAAAGCCACGCTCGAAATGAAATATGCGCCGGGCAAGGAGTTCTCGGTGATCGACGGGCCGTTTGCCAGCTTCCATGCCATTGTTGAAGAGGTGACCAAGAGCGGCAACATCAAGGCCATGGTGAGCCTATTCGGGCGCCTGACCACGGTGGAGTTCGAGGCCGGCCAACTCTCTGCCGCATGACACTTGCAATTAACCGAAAATCAGCTAATATCCGCATCAGATGATTTGCCGCTGGCGGACCAATCGGGACAACTCGGCCGGGCACTGACGAGAGTTCATCACTCGTCGCGTCGTTTCCTATCCACTCCCAAAACTATCAGCAGCAGCCCGCCATGAGCGGGCGCTTTGCGTTTGAGGCAACAACCTGAAAAGGATTGCCAGCACATGCCCGCAGGCCGCCCATCTGAATATGTCGAAGCCAACTGCGAAGAGGTCGTGGATCTCGGCAGGCAAGGCAAGAGCGTTGCGCAAATGTGCGCGCATTTCGACATTTCCCGGCAGACAATCGACAACTGGGCTGCGGCTCACCCCGAATTTCTAGAAGCGCTATCGCGAGCGAAGGTCCATGCACAAGCCTGGTGGGAAACCGAGGGCGTAGCTGGCATGACTTCGGACAAGTTCAACGCCGCTGTCTGGAAGAAGTCCATGGAGGCCCGCTTCCGCGACGATTACACGGAGCGCAAGGAAGTTGGCGTGACGATCAATCACGAGGACGCTCTTGGCGAACTTGAGTGATCGGGAACGGTCTGTTCGCCAGCGCCTCAAGAACGAATTCTCGCACTATGCCGAGCGGTGCCTGCACATCCGTGCCAAAGACGGCAAGATAGTTCCGCTCAGCATCAACGAGGCGCAGCGATATCTTCATTCCAGGCTTGAGGACCAGAAGGCCAGGACGGGGAAAGTCCGGGCGCTCGTCCTCAAAGGCAGGCAGCAGGGCATTTCAACATATGTCGGCGGCCGGTTCTATCACCGGGTCACGCACAATAAGGGTCTGCGCTGCTTCATCCTCACCCATGAGCAGGACGCGACCAACAACCTGTTCGGCATGGTGGATCGCTACCACCAGCATTGCCCGCCTCTCGTAAAGCCATCAACCGGCGCGGCGAACGCCAAGGAGTTGTTCTTCGATAGGCTGGAAAGCGGCTACGCCGTCGGTACAGCGGGGGCAAAGGCGACAGGCAGGTCGCAGACGGTCCAGCTCTTCCACGGTTCTGAGGTGGCGTTCTGGCCCAATGCATCCACGCACTTTGCCGGCGTGGTTCAGGCCATCCCGGATCTTCCGGGGACAGAGATCATCCTGGAATCGACCGCTAACGGCATGGGCGGGGAATTCCACGAGCGCTGGCAGCAAGCGGAGGCGGGGGTCGGCGACTACGAAGCCATCTTCATTCCGTGGTTCTGGCAGGCTGAGTATCGGCGTAATGTCCCTGAAGGCTTCGAGCTAAACGACGAGGAGCGCGAATACCGAGCGGCCTACGATCTGGATCTTGAGCAGATGGTCTGGCGCCGCAACAAGATCGCGGAACTGAAAGACCCATTGCTGTTCAAGCAGGAATATCCGGCCACTGCGGCAGAAGCCTTCCAGATGTCGGGGCATGACAGCTATATCCCCGCTTCGTTGATCCTCAAGGCGAGAAAGACTGAGGCCGCCGAAAGTGGCCCGCTTGTTATAGGATACGACCCGAATTGGAAGGGCAAGGACAGGGCGTCCCTTGCCCGTCGCAGGGGCCGCAAGGTCCTCAAGGTGGAAAGCCGCCAAGGCCTTGATACGATGGGCCAGGTTGGCTGGCTCAAGCAGGTTATCGATGCTGAAAAGCCGGCCCGCGTGTTCATTGATGTGGGCGGTGTTGGCGCCGGCGTTTACGACCGTCTTTGCGAAATGGGCTATGGAGACATCGTCGTAGCCATCAACTTCGGTTCGTCGCCTCTGGAGCCACAACCGCTTGACGAGGGCGGCAGGCCAAAGGGCGGGTATCTCAATCGCCGCGCTGAAATGTGGGGAAAGTCCAAGGATTGGCTGGAAGAGCCGGCAGGGGTCGATATCCCCGATTCCGATGCGATCCAAGCCGACGCCTGCGCGCCTGGCTACAAATATGACAGCCTCACAAGGCTGGTCCTCGAAAGCAAAGACGACATCCGCAAGCGCGGTCTGCGGTCCCCTGATGAGTGGGACGCGGTAGCGCTGACTTTTGCAGAACCGGTCGTAGAGCCGAAGCCAAGGCCAGTTGTTCAACATGGGCCTGGCGGCTGGATGGGATGATCGATGGCTAAACCCAAAAAAGGCAGCGAGGACGACGACCTGCTTCGCGCAGCGCTGGAGGATTTCCGGCTCTGCGAGGATGCGGAGAACGACAATCGCACCTCGGCTCTGGAGGACATCCAGTTTTCCCGCCTTGGCATCCAGTGGCCGGCCGATGTCGCAAGGCAGCGCCAGATCGAGGGGCGCCCTTGCCTGACCATCAACAAGCTGCCGACATTCATTCGCCAGGTTGTCAACGACGCCCGGCAGAACAAGCCTTCGATCAAGGTGCATGCGGCTGACAGCGGAGCGGACCCAGCCACGGCCGAGCTGATGAATGGCCTGATCCGCAACATCGAATACACCTCGAACGCTGACACCGCTTACGACACAGCCACGGAATGCGCGGTCACTGGCGGGTTTGGCTATATCCGCGTCGGCATGGACTACGCCTACGACGATGCGTTCGACATGGATATCTGCATCAAGCGGGTGTCCAACCCATTCTCGGTCTATGGCGACCCCAATTCACGCGAAGCCGACAGTTCCGATTGGGACAAGGCCTTTGTCGTGGACCAGATGACCAAGGAGCAGTTCGAGGCGCAGTGGGGCGACAAGGCGCAGGTCGATTGGGACGATTCGGTCTGGAACGAGGTCGGCACGAGCTGGCGTGATGGCAACACCACGACGGTGGCGGAATGGTGGACGCGCGAGGAAACCGAACGTCCTATCGTGCTGCTCTCGGACGGCAGCATCCACGACCTGGAGGACATGCAGTCCGATGATATGCAGTTCCTGCTGCAAGCCGGGCAGGTTCAGGTCGTTCGTCAGCGCACGGCCAAATCCTGCAAGGTCACGCAGCGTTTCATGTCGGGTGCGGAAATCCTCGAAACCCGCGAATGGCCGGGCCGCTATATCCCGATCATCCCGGTTTATGGCGATGAATTCGATGTGGAGGGCAAGCGTTATTTCCGCTCGCTGATCCACAACGCGATCGATGCGCAGCGCATGTTCAATTACTGGCGCACGGCAAGCACCGAGCTTGTTGCTCTGGCTCCCAAGGTGCCGTTCATCGGTGAAGAGGGCGCCTTCGATGTCGATATCCAGCGCTGGAACACGGCCAACACCAAGAGCCATCCGTTTCTTGAGTACAGCAAGGGCAAGCAGCCTCCGCAGAGGCAGCCGCTGGATATGGGCACGGCGGCCGGTGCGCTTCAGGAGGCCTTGAACGCCTCCGACGACATCAAGTCGATCATCGGGCTCTATGACGCCTCTCTCGGGGCTCGCTCGAATGAGACATCGGGCCGCGCCATCATGGCCCGCCAGCGGGAAGGGGATGTTTCGACCTTCCACTTCATCGACAACATGGCCCGCGCCATCCGGCATACCGGGCGCATCCTGATCGATCTCATCCCCAAGGTCTATTCCGGGGAGCGCATCATTCGGGTGATCGGAGAAGACGGCACGCAGGAAGCCAAGCCGATCAACCAGCAATACCAGCAGAAAGACCCCAAGACGGGCCAGCCGATGCAGCAGCCTGTCATGGGGCCGAACGGGCAGCCGGTGCAGGATCAGGCCGGCAACCCGCTGATGCAGCCCATCATGGCTATTCATGACCTTACGGCGGGCAAGTACGACCTGACGGTAACGACTGGCCCGAGCTTCACGTCTCGTCGTGAGGAAGCCGCCGCGTCGATGACGGAAATGGTTCGCGCCTTCCCGGCCGCTGCGCCGATCATTGTTCCAGAACTCGCCAAGAACCTCGATTGGCCCGGCGCTGACAAGATCGCGGAGAAGATGCAGGCCGCTGCCGACGGTCAGGTTCCTCCGCAAGCCCAGCAGCAGATGGAGCAGGGCAAGAAGCAGATTGAACAAATGGCTACCCAGCTTCAGCAGCTCCAGCAGGAAAACCAGCAGTTGAAGGCCGACAAGTCGGACAAGATTGCCGAGATCCAGTCGGACGAAACCGTACAGCTTCGGAAGATCGAGAGCGAAGAGCGCGTCTCCAATCGCAAGATCGTCGCTGACCAAAATGCCGCATTCTACAAGGCACAGGCGTCTGTCGCAGCAGCAGCAGCGAAGCCTCAACCCAATCCCAGGCAGAACGCCTGAAGGATCGGACGCGCCGCCGCATAGGCGCAATCGCAACAACCCATGAAAGGGATTGCACCTATGGCCGGTGAAGACGAACCTATTGCCGAAGCGGAAGCGCCAATCGAAGCAGTGGAGCACGACGAACCGACAGACCCCGGCGCCTTGCCGCTCGAAGGCGAGGAGATTGCCGAACTACCCAACCCGGACGATGATCTCGAGGAATTCGACTGGAACGGGCAGAAGATCAAGGGGCCGAAAGGCCTCAAGGACGGCGTGCTCATGCAGGCCGATTACACCCGCAAGACTCAGGAAGTCGCAGCGACCCGTAAGGAACTGGAAGACCGCGCACAGCAGCTCAACCAGCAATTCCAGGCGTCCAACGATGAACTGATGGCGCGGGGCCATTTGACTGTGCTCAAGAGCCAGATGGCCGAATACGCGAACGTCAATTGGAACCAGCTTTCGGCTGACGACCCGATTGGCGCCCAGCAGCACTGGATGCGCTACCAGACCATGAAGGATCAGGTAGCCGCCATCGACAACGACTTGAGCGAACGCCAGAACCAGCGTTCTCAACAGGCGCAGCAGGAGACTGCCAAGCGCTTCGAGCAAACGCAGGAATGGGCGAAAAGCAATTTAAAGGGCTGGTCGCCGGAGACGGATAGCCAGGTCGTGGAGTGGGCCAAAAGCAAGGGCGCCACCAACCAGAACCTGCTCGATGCCATGTCCCCCATGGTCTACGAGATGCTCTATCTCGCCAGGCTCGGTGAACAGGCCCTTACGAAGAAACCCGCAGCCCTCAAGCCGGCTCCCATTGTCGAACCCCTGAAGGTCGTCGCGGCCAAGGCGAACCCGCCAGCCCGGAAGAACCTCGCGGACATGGACATGGACGAGTACGTGGCGGCCCGCCGCAAGCAGCAGGGGCGATAGACCCAACCCGATTGAACGACGTGATGTCGTCCAGTCCCAGCGCGGCTAAGGCCGCCCGAAGGAACCACAATGTCCAACACCACACTGACGGCGGACATCATTGCCAAAGAGGCGGTGATGATCCTCGACAACAACCTCGTCATGGCCAAGCAGGTCTTCCGGGGCTATGAGAACGACTTCGACAAGAAGGTCAACGGCTACAACATCGGTGAGACTCTGTCGATCCGCAAGCCGACCGACTTTACCGTCCGCAACGGTTCCACCATGACCGCTCAGGACGTGATCGAAGGCAAGACCTCCATTACCGTCGACAAGTTCAAGGGCGTCGATTTCAAGTTCACGACCCAAGACCTGACCTTGCGCATCGAAGACCTCTCCGAGCGCGTCATCAAGCCGGCGATGGTCCAGCTTGCCAACCAGATCGACCGTGACCTGATGGCCCTCTACGCGTCCGTCCCGAACTGGGTGGGCACCGCGGGCCAGACGATCGACAGCTACAAGGACTTCGCGGTCGGCCCGCAGCGTCTGGACGAATACGCCGTCCCGACCGATGGCCGCAGCGCTGTCCTGTCGCCGGCCGATCATTGGGGCCTGCTGGGTTCCCAGACCGCGCTCTACATCCAGGACGCGGCCAAGGGCGCCTACCGCCAGGGGTCGCTCGGCATGATCGGCGGTGTCGATACCTACATGTCGCAGAACGTTCCGACCCACATCACCGGTTCGGATCTTTCCGGCACGGTCAACCAGTCGGTCACGACCTCGACCATCGACTATGCCACGGTCAAGGACTCGATGCAGCAGACCATTACTGTTGCCTCGCTGAACCTGAACCCGGGCGACGTGTTCACGATTGCCAATGTGAACGGCGTCAACCCGGTGTCGAAGGCCGATCTCGGCTTTGCCAAGCAGTTCACCTGCGTTTCGTACTCGGCCAACACGCTGGTGTTCTACCCGGCGATGATCTGGACCGGCGCGTTCCAGAACGTGGCTGTTGCCTCCGGCACGACCGACCTCAACACGGCAGCCATCACCGCCGTGGGCACCGCCAGCACCGGATACCGGCAGAACATGATGTTCACGGAGAAGGCCTTCGCGCTGGTTTCGGTCCCGCTCGTCTCGCCTCCCGGCGCAGTCGATGTCTCCCGCCGTACCTACAAGGGCACCAGCGTCCGCGTCATCCCCGTCTATGACGGCATCAACGATGTGAGTGCCTGGCGTCTGGACATGCTCTACGGCACCAAGGCGATCGATCCGCGCCAGGCCCTTCGCGTCAGCGGCTCGGCCTGATCCATAGCGGCCCCTTAATCGGGGCCGTTTCCCCCTCTCATTCAAAGGAACCACGAACATGGCTGCAAAACAGCTTTCAGACGGCGGCGCCGATGGCGTCAAGCTCGGTCAGTCCGCTACCGACAAGGTCGGCTTTCACGGCGCTTCTCCTGTGGCCAAGGCCACATGCACGCTCTCGGCGGCCCTCACCGCCGCGACAACCACGGCGGCCAATGTCGCTGCCGCATTTGCCGAACTCTATGCCGTCCTCGCGGCCAAGGGCATCGTCGGCTGATGCTGATATGCGTCGGCATTCCTTGTCATGACGGGAAGCCGGTCGCCGCACTCGTGGATTCCCTGTTGGCAGAGCAGTTCATCGCTCTCCAGCAGGGCATTCACATTCTCCCGGTCTGGGAAATCGGCTGCGCCCTGATCGGGATCGCCCGGAACAAGCTGGCACAGAAGTTTCTCGATATCCCGCAGGCCTCTTGCATGGTGTTCGTTGACGCGGACATTTCATGGAAGGCCGGCGACCTGACAAAGCTCGCCCAGCGCCCGCAGGATGTCATCGGGGCAACCTATCGCGCCAAGCGTCCGGATGAGCTTTTCCACGTCTTCGGCGATCCGGAGCCGGTTGGTGACCTCTACAAGGTCGATGGCCTTCCCGGCGGGTTCCTGAAGGTTTCTCGCAAAGCCTACGAGCAAATGGCGGCCGATGTCTATCTCGATGTCGACGGCAGGCAATGTCACGACTATTTCCCGACCGGAATTGTCGATGGCCGGCTCTACGGGGAAGATTACGGCTTCTGCCGCCTGTGGCGGACGGTCGGTGATGTCTGGCTCGATCCCTCGATTATCCTGAAACACCATGACGGGCTGAGCGTCTACACAGGCGATCCATCCGAATGGCTCAAGGAGCGGCAGCATGGCGCTCGATAATTACGACGATCTCCTGGCATCGATCACCGACTGGATGGCGCGTAGCGATCTATCCGGTGAAGCCGGCGATTTCATCGCACTGGGTGAGGCGAGGCTCAACCGGGAGCTGACCCCTGTCGAACTCGACACCACCCTTACCGGCGTCGTTGACAGTCGCGTCATCGACATCGCGGCTCTCAGCATGGCGGCGCCGGTCGCCCTGTTCCTGAGCGATGGCATTATTCCGGCGGAAATGGAACTGACGCAAAAGGCGGACGGGACGTTTCCCTATCAGACGATATCCATGCGCCCGCGCTATTGGGCGATCGACGGGACGAACATCGATTTCAACTGCCCGCTCGACCAGGCCTATTCGTTCCGCTTCCGCTTCCAGCAAAGGTTCAAGCTCTCGGAGACTGCCCCGACAAACTGGCTTCTGACCAATCACCCTGACGTGTATCTGGCGGCGTCGTTGGTCTGGGGTGGCTTGTTCATCCAGGCCAGCCCTTATGCGGCACAGTTCCAAGCGGTTCTGAACAGCGGCATTCCAGAGGTCAGGCATTACATCGCGCAGCAGAACCGGGCAATCGCCACCGTCGATCCTGCCTTGCTGCGCGTCGGCCGTATCGTGCGCGGCAATTATCCGTGGTCGTGGGCGCTGTCATGATCCCTTTCGCGGAGTTCGGCCCGGATCGCTCCACCTTCGATCCAGCCTACAGCGACAGGATGGAGAACGTGCTGCCCAAGGCCAATTCCTATGGGCCGTTCCCCGGGTTCGTCCCCTTGTCGCTGGCATTGCCGGCGGCGCCGATGGGCACCTATCTCGCCTATGTCGATAATGGGCAATATCGCCTTTTCGCCGGCACGCAGACCGGGCTTTACATGCTCGATGTATCAACCCTCGATTGGGTCGATATGTCAAAGGTCGGCGGCTATACCGGGTCGTCGGATCGAAAATGGGATTTTGCGCAGTACGGCAACCGCCTCATTGCCACCAACGGCGCTGATCCGGTGCAATGGATCGACATCACCACGCCGGTCCAGTTCGCTGATCTGCCGGGCTCCCCGCCGAAGGCCTATTACACCGGCACGCTAGGCGATTTCGTGGTCCTGGCAAATCAGGTCACGGATCAGCGCCGCATTCAATGGTCTGGCCTGAACAATTCGGAATGGTGGACGCCGCGCGAAAGATCGTCGGATTTCCAGTCGTTTCCGGACGGTGGCGAGATCATGGGCTTTGCCGGCGGCAACAAGGGCTGTGTGATCTTCCATGCGGAATCGATCCGCGAAGGTGCGCTGGCGCTTGATACCTCGCTGGTGATGACGTTTTCACAGACCGTGGCAAACCATGGCTGCCTTGCGCCGCGCTCGATCGTGCAGACCGGCCAAGGCATCTTCTACCTGTCGGATGATGGGTTCTATCGCTACGGCACGCCACCGGAGCCAATCGGCGTCGAGCGCGTCGATAACTTCTTCCTGCAAGACATCGACCATTCCGAGCTGTTCCAGGTGTATGGCTCGGAAGACCCAAACCGCAAGATCGTCTATTGGGCCTACAGGTCGAACGAAAACACGGTGCCGATGTCTTATGACAAGGTGCTGCTCTACCATTACGGCATCAACCGCTGGTCGCTCCTGAAGCCGGGAACCATCCTGACAGGCCTGATTGATGCGGTGACGCCCGGCTATACGCTGGACAGCCTGGACAGTCTGGGGCTGGCGCTGAAGGATCTGCCGTTCTCGCTGGATAGCCGAGCATGGGCCGGCTCGACGCCACTGATTGCCGCGATCAACGATGAATTCAAGTTCGGCGTGTTCTCCGGGGCACCGTTGTCGGCAACGTTGCAGACCGGCGATGCAATGCTGTCCCAGACGGGCCGGACATTCGTGCGCGGCTTCAGGCCGCTGTGCGATGCGCCGATGATCAATGGCCGTGTCCGGGTCAAGGATTGGGCAGGTGCTGCCGGGACATGGAAGCTCCCCGCCGATGCCAGCCAGCGAACCGGGCTGATCCCGGCAAGGGCGAGCGGGCGGTTTCACAGGTTCGAAATCAACATTCCATCGGACCCCGCCAATACATGGGGCGATATCCACGGTGTGGAGCCTGATGGCGTCGAGGAGGGGCAGGCGTGAGCAATTACGTTGCCAATGCCACCCGTCTCGTCGGCGCGCACCTTACCACCACGAGCGACACGACGGTTTTCACGGCCACCGGCTATACACAGGTTGTCGGCATTCGGCTAACCAATGTCAGCGCCACGGATCGCACGGCAACCGTAGGCTGGTACAGCAATGCGGATAGCAGCGCATACCGTTTGCTTTACCAGCATGTCGTCCCGGCCAATAGCGCTGTCTGGCTTCCGCTGGAGGCTTTTGCGCTCAAGATTGACGATCAAATCAGGGTGCAGGCCAGCTTTGCCAGCGCGCTCGACGTGATTTTGTCGGTGGCGGAAGTGCCGGGACGGTCGGGTTGATGGAAATCCGGCTGACGTCCAACATGAGTGCGGAGGAAATGCTGCCGCTCTGGCCCGGCATCGTGCGCTGTCTCGAAAAATACTGCGCCAGATTCAACGACGAAACCCCGGAAAACATCATTGCCGAATGCGCGCAGGGAAAGCGCCAGCTCTGGGTCTGCCTCGATGGCGGCACGGTTGTCCTGACCCCGGTTACTGAAATCGTCACCATCAACGCCACCGGCCGCAAGCGGCTGCTGCTGGCTGAGGTGGCAGGCGAGCGCCTGGATGAGTGCATGCCGCTCCTTCGGGAGATCGAGGCATGGGCCAAGGATCAAGGCGCTGAAACCAGCCAGCTTGTCGGCCGCGATGGATGGGCAAAGGTACTGCCGGCTTTCGGCTATGCGCCCAAGGCGCGAATTTTCGAAAAGGCACTGTGACCATGGGCAGCAAAGAAAGCAAGACGACACAACAGAACGATCCGCCGGACTGGGCAAAACCGCTCCTGACCAAGGGCGCGAATGACGCCATGAAGCTCTATGACGAGAAAAAGGGCTACAACGTCTATGGCGGCCCGACGCAGGCCCAATTTTCGCCCACCACGCTCCAGGGCATGAATTCCTTGATGGCGGCAACCGGCGGTGGTGCGCCGATCACCAACGAAAGCGTGTTCAACAATCCGGCCATCCAGCAGGCGCGTCAGCAGCTAACCGCACAGGCGCAGCAGCAGGCAGCGCAGCAGCCTCAGGCGGCAGGGCAGGGCGTATGGATGCGGCAGCAGATCGGCACGAGAGCTCAGGGCGCCGGCTCCCACGGCGGCAGCATGGATGTCCCGATCTACAATTACATCAATTCAGTGACAGGCGAGACGACGGACCAACCCCCCGACGGCAGCAAAAGCACAGGCGCGTATGGTACCTTCAAGGGTCGTTCGGGCGGAGGGCTCTGGTAATGGGCAACGCAAGCTCCCAGAACAAATCCGGCCAGACCAACGCCAGCACGGCATCGCCGGCTTGGGCAACACCGGGTTCGAGCGCCTACAACAAGCAGAACAGCCTGATGCAGACGGCACCCATTGCCGCATTCAACCAGACGTTGGCGCAGGGCGGGCAGGGCACTGCCACGCAAGGGGCCATTTCCCACCTCCAGAACGGCATGGGGCAAGTCGGCACCGGGAACTTCCAGAACATCTACAACCAGTCCCAAGGAGCCGGTGCGGGCGATAGCGCACTCCAGCAATACGCCAGTGGTTCGATGCTGAACGGCTCGCCCGAGCTTTCGAACATCATCGACACGTCGAACCAGAAGGTTGCCGATCAGGTCAACCAGGCGATGTCCGGGGCCGGTCGGTACGGTTCTGGCGTGGCACAGGGGACGCTTGCCGATTCCATCGCCAGCAACACCTCCAATCTGCTCTATAACAACTACAACCAGCAGCAGCAGAACCAGATGAACGCGGCCAATTCGCTGAACAGCTCGCAGCAGAACCGCGCCTCGACCGGCCTCAATGCGGCAAGCGGCATTGCCGGCGCTCAAGGCCAGAACATCGCCAACAACACCAACAACCAGTTGAACGCGGCGGGGCTGGAAAACACCGGTTTCAACAACATCATGTCGATGATCGGAGCCCTGCCGACGATCCAGAACAACAAGACCTATGATGCGCAGCAGCAGATGGGCCTTGGCAACCAGTTGGATCAGGCAAGCCAGAACCAGCTTAACGACCTCATCAAGCAATGGGGTCAGGGCGACATGCAGGATTGGGCGCGGCTTGGCGGACTGCTCTCGGCCGGCACTCAGTCTGCGGGGAATTACGGCACCCAAACGGCAACCAGCAGTCAGCCTTCGAACGTCCTTGGCGCGCTCGGCGCCCTGTTCAGCGCACTTTGAGAGGCGACTAAATGGGAATTCTGGACGCAATGTTCGGCGGCGGTTCGCTTCTCCAAGTGAACCCGAATGCCGCATCCCATCCATTCATGGAGAGACTCACCTCCGGTCTCGGCCAGGAGGGCGGCCTTCTCCAGCGCATGGGCATGGGCCAGCACGGCAATGAGCCTATTGACAATCATTTTGGACGTCCTGGTGGGCTGTTGGAACTGCTGCGCAATTCCACATCGCAAGGTGGTGGTACCGGTCAGCAACCAGGCCAAGCGCCGCAGACGGGCGGCTTGGCCGAATTGATCGCGTCCATGATTTCGCAGAACAGGAGAGGCTAAATGGCCGGTCTACTCTCCCTTCTCAGCGGCCAACCTTCCATGCAGCCGCAACAGTCACAGCAGCCGGCTCCTCAGCAACCTCAGCAGGGCGGCGGCATGGGCGATATCCTGTCGCGCCTCGCTCCCGCAATTGCCATGATCGACCCGCGCAACCAGCAGCTTGGCGCTGCCCTGATGCAGGTCAATATGGGCCGGCAGAAGGAGCGCAAGCAGGCCAAGGCAGCGAACCAGACCGCGCAATGGTTGCAGACGCAGGGCGTAGGCGAGGGCGAGGCAGCCTATCTCACCAGCGATCCCGATGCACTGCGCGGCTGGTATAAGGAATGGAAGACGGGCAGTCAGCCGGACTGGAAAATCCAGCGCCTGATCAATAAGGATGGGCAGGAACAGGACTTCATGGTCGACATGAAGGACCCGACCCGCATGCAGCCGTTGGGCGGTCCAAAGGCCGAGAACGTGCGCGATCAGTACGGTCTCAACCCCATTTACGGCCAGCGGGACGGCAAAACCGTTGTTATGCAGCCGTCGAAGGCTGGCGGCCTTGTTGAAGCGAAGATACCGGAAGGGGTAGACCTCACCCCCGGCGTGCAAAAGATTGACTTGGGCACCGCATGGGGCGTCTTGGACCGGGGCGGCAACGTTGTTGGTACTATCCCGAAAGATATCGCCGGGGCACAGGCGCAAGAGGCGCTCGGAAAGGCAAAGGGTGCCGCCGCCTTCGATCTCCCGCGCGTTGAGCAGAACGCTCAGCAGACGGTCGATGTGGTCGAGCAGTTGAAGAACCATCCCGGTCGCGAGACGGCGACTGGCCTCAGCGGCACGATAGACCCGCGCAACTATCTCCCTGGCACCAATGCAACCAATTTCCGCACCATGCTGGACCAGGCCAAGGGCCAGACCTTTCTCCAGGCATATCAGACGCTCAAAGGCGGCGGCCAGATCACGGAAATCGAGGGCACGAAGGCCGAAAACGCCATCGCCCGTCTCAATACTGCCCAGTCTGACGAGGAATTCGCGAAGGCACTCAATGATTTCGAGGATGTCATCAAGACGGGCCTTGATCGCGCGCGCCAGCAGGCCAGCGGAGCAACTGCGCCCGGCGGTGCCGCGCCTCCAGCCCCCAATGCCGCTCCGGCAGTTGGTGAAACCCGCTACGGCTACCGCTTCAAGGGTGGCGATCCTTCCGAGCCGTCCAACTGGGAAAAGGCGCAATAAATGCCGCTTCCGTGGGAAGAGTACCGGTCCCAAGACAAGAAGCCTTGGGAGGATTTCAAATCGGACGGCACAGCCGAAGCCGACGCGCGGGCAAAAGTAGGGATCGAGCGGGCCAAGGCTGCCGGCGGGGCAAACCCTGATGCCGTTGCCAACATCCCCGAATATTCACCGCGGAACTATGGTCAAGCAGGGTCCACCGCCATGGGCGCGGCTGACGCTACGACATTCGGCTATGGCGACGAACTGGCCTCCTATCTCGGCAGTGCTGTGTCTGGGTTGCCTCGCAACCAGGTGCTCTCCGAAATGCGCGGCGATGCCAAAAAGGCGCAATCGGACAATCCCGGCTCATATCTCGCAGGTCAGATTGGCGGGGGCCTGGCGCAGGCAGCAGCTACAGGCGGCGGAGGGGCCGCTACGGCTCTTGCGCGCGGTGGAGCGGGGCTCGGCAAGATTGCCGCTGGCAGCGCCCTTGATGGCCTCCTTTACGGCGGTGCTTACGGTTCCGGCTCGGCCGACAATGGCAACAGGATCGCGGGCGGCGCAACCGGAGCCGGCATTGGTGCTGGTTTAGGTTTAGCGGCACCTATTCTTGCTGCCGGTGGGTCTGCGCTGGCGCGCAAGGTGGTCAGCCCCTTTGCCTCATCCCCAGAGCGCGAAGCAGCCGTCAGTCTCCTTTCCAAAGAGGGCGTTCCTGTCACGGCAGGGCAGCGCACCGGTTCCAATGCGCTGCGCTATGCCGAAAGCGAGCTTGGCGGGTCCAAGGCCGCCGGCATGATGGATCGGCAGGCCGAAGCGTTCACCGATGCCGCTATGCGCAAGGCGGGCGGTTCGGGTCGTGCCACGCCGGACAATCTCGCTGCGCTCAAAGGCAACCTTGGGCAGGCTTTCGAAGATATCTCCAACCGCAATTCGATGGTTGCCGACCAGCAGCTTGCGAATGATGTCGGGCAGACCTTTCAGCGGTACAACAAGCTTCTGGAAACCCAGCAAAAGCCCATCATCAAAGACATTCTTGGCGACCTCGTCACCCGAGTAAACGCCAATGGCGGAAAGCTCTCGGGCCCTGAATACCAGTCCATTCGTTCCGATCTGTCGCGCGCGGCAAGCTCGACCACCAACCAGACCCTAGCGGGAGCCTTCAGGGGCATCCGTAACGCTCTTGACGGTGCCATGGAACGTTCGATCGATCCGGCCGACCTTGGCGCGTGGAAGGTGCTCCGCAAGCAGTATGGAAACTACAAGGTCGTCAACCGGGCATCGTCTGGCGGCGGCGAGGCAGCGGGGCTTGGCCTCATTTCACCGGCTCAATTGCGTGTAGCGGCGTCGACGGGCAACCGCGAAGGGTTCGCGAACGGGGCCAGCGAATTTACAGACCTTGCCAAGGCGGGGCAGGCGGTCATGACGCCCCTGCCGAACTCTGGGACGGCCGCGCGATCGGCGGTTCGGAACCTTGGCGTTCCAATAGGATCGGCCGGCGTCGGCAGCATGATCGCAGGCATTCCAGGCGCAATCGCAGGTGCCGCAGCCCCTTACGTGGCAGGCCGAACGCTGATGAGCCCGATGGCGCAGCGCTACCTTGGCAACCAGGCAGCGGCAGGGCCGGCAAACAAGGTGAGTGAGGCGCTTCTTGCAGCCTTGCTGCGGAGCGGCGGCATTCAGGGCCTATTGGGGTCGCGCTAACGGCGCATCCACTTTGGAACTTTGTCGCCAGTAATGGCGCGGCCAACGATAACAAAAATCCCACCGGTCAAGAAACCTAGTCGGACAGAGTGCCAATCAAGCGTCATGGTGGTCAGCGACACGACCCAAACCAACGCAACCGCTGCCGAGACGGCCCAATAAATCCAATTCCCCGTCCTGTCTCGGGGCGGCTCTTCCGGGTCGTGGTCGATCTGCATCCCTTCAACATAGTCACAAACTCGCGTCGAGGCAATTCATGGCCTATGTCGGGACACCCAGTCGCTACGGCAGCGACCTTGAAACGCTCGCATCCATCCTTCAAGGGGAAGCCGGCGGCGAAGGGCTCATGGGATTGCAGGCGGTGGCCGATGTCATCCGCAATCGCGCCAGCCAGAATTTCTCAGGGTACGGCAGCGGCCTGCTGGACCAGGCGCTTGCCCGCAACCAGTTTCAGGGCCAGTCATCGAAGATCGGCCCCGAAGCGAGGCAAGTGGCCGAACAGCTTCAGAGCGGCACGCTCCCCGATGTGGCCGGCGATGCCCTGTACTATGCCAACCCCGGCGCCTCCACGGCGTCTTGGGCGCGGCGGCTCAATTCGGACAATGCCCTGAAGATCGGCAACCACTATTTCACCGACAACGCGCGCGGGGTGCCATTCTCGGCCCAAGCCCCGGCACCGGTCCCGCCAGACGGCCCCAAGGGGCAGGAAGCCTATCTCGCGCCCCTGCCGTCCCGCACCATCAACGATGCACCGATCGCAGCCATGCAGCAAGGCCCAGAGGCTCCTCATCAGGGTCTACTCAGCCGTCTCACAGGCGGCAAGATGCAGCCACCGCAAGGGCTGATGGACCTGATGACCGGCAAGCCCGATGCCGGAGCAGACAAGGGCGGCGGGTTGCTCGGGGCGCTGGCGGCAATGCAGCCGCAGGAAGCACCGCAAATCCAGCCGATGCAGGCCCCGCAAGGCCCGACGCTGGCTGACTATCTCGCACATTTCATGCAATCGAGGATGGCATAATGGCTGGCTCAATCTACGATTGGTCACAGACCCCTGACGACAACCAGACGGCTGATGCCGATATTAACTGGCTGGAAAATCAACTGCCCAGCACGGTGAACGGTTCGGCCCGGGTGATGATGGAGCGCGTGGCCGAACTCATCGCGGATCTTGGCGGCGCGCTGGTGCCGACCGGCACGGCGAATGCGCTGACGATCACGGCCAATTCGGCTTTCACAGCCTATCAGCAGGGATTGCGTATTGCCTTCAAGGCTGCCTCCACCAATACGGGAGCAGTAACGGCGAACGTGAACAGCCTTGGCTCAAAGGCCATCCGCAAGCAGGGCGCCTCCGCAGACGTCGCCCTGGTGGCCGGAGATATCGTCGCGGGCGGCATTTTCCTGCTGCACTATTCGACGGCGGCCAATTCGGCGGCTGGCGCATGGATATTGATCAATCCGTCACTGATAGCCTCCTTGGCGGCGGTTGCATTTTCCGGGTCGGCATCAGACCTGACGACGGGGACGCTGCCCGATGGCCGCTTCCCTGCCACGCTTCCAGCAGCTTCAGGCGCCAATCTCACGGCGCTCAACGTATCCAATGCTTCGTCGGGAACCCTGGCCGATGCCAGGCTGCCAACGACCATGGCGGGCAAGACGCTGACGAGCGCCGCGCTGAATGGCACGCTCGGGGCGACGACGCCAGCCGCCATTTCCGGGACGACTGGCTCTTTCAGCAGCACGTTGGGCGCTACGGGAGCCGTGACTTTCAGCAGCACGTTGGGAGTCACAGGGGCGGCGACATTCGGAAGCTCCGTCACTGCATCCGGCAACATACTTGCCGCAGAATATCTTTTCACGACCGATACGGATACCGGGATGGGAACCTTTGCCGGCAACAGCGTCTCCCTCATCGCCGGGAATAGCATCAAAGCCACATTCGCCGCTAGTGGCAATTCGATCTTCGGCAATACCACCATCAACGGCACGCTGACGGTTACGGGATGACGCTCGGCGCTTCTCCTTCCCCTGCCCAAGTCGTGGCCGAACTCGGGCAGACATCCCCGTACACCTTCCCGGATGCTCGGTCTCGATGGCTTGCCGACGTCGGGTCAAGCGATCCGATCACCTTCCCGACCAGCTTTGCAAACAAAACCGCGCTCAAGATCCCGGCGACTACCGGGGCCAGCGGGGTTTCCACGAGCCACAGCTTCGCCGGCGTGAACTTCGGCCCTGTCTTCACGAACAGGCGGCTGCTGTGCTACGTCATCGCCCATGGGAAAAGTGCCGGTGTCGAGACCCCCGCCGATGTCACCGTTACCAATTTCACCGTTGGCGGCGTTCCCCCGGTCGGTGGTGTAGCTCCACTGTTCTTCTGGTATTATGCCGGCACGACCGATAGCGCTGTTTTCTCCGGCGTCCAGAGTGACAGTTTCAACCCAAGCGGCACGTCGGGGACGATTTCCTTCACGACCAACATTGCCCTGAACTGCTCCGTCATCGTCTTTTCCATGATCGGCAGCAACGACATCGAATCAGGTTCGTCCAATGGCAACTTCTCCGAATTTTCTCCGATCTCGGACACGCTGAATGTGCAAAACGACGCCACCTTGATCACGGTCGGGGTGCAGAATTCTTCCGCCACACTGACGGTTTCGGGCTGCACCAAGCGCAGCCAGTTCAGCCCTGTGGCGGGTTATCAGTGCGTTGTCGGCTACGACAATCACCAGGCGGCGCAAACAGGACGGGCGATCAGCATCAGCGGCAGTTCTGGAGCGGCAACCGCGATGATCACCGATGGATGGAACTGGTAGCGGTCAGTCCGGATGGTCGGCTCCCCATCCGTTGCAGTGGCCCATTTCGTGCCTGATGAGTGCTTGGGGCGTCTGGTTGAGGTACTGGTGGTCAATAACGACGATAATACATGACGTGCTGTCCCAGGAAGCGCAGCCGTACATCACCTGGTCGTCAAACGCTTTATATCGTTCACAAACGAGCTGAACTCTCGACATCGGCAGATACTTGATCGTCAGCTTGCCTGTGTATGGGTGATCGAAGCGAGCGGGCGGGTTCCACTCGGCGTCGTCCCCGCGCGGGTCACCCTCGGGTTCGTCGCCGCCCGCCATGGCCGAACCAGCCATCGCCAGAAAAAGCAGCGTTACAGTAAGAAGAAATCCCCCTCGCATTCCTCCAATATGAGCTGTCAGTGCACGGCGTTCAAGTAGCCGGGGAGCAAAGCCCACACATGATTAACCGGTTTGTTTCATGACCATAAGCATTTTTAGCGCGGACTGGCGCAACGAAATCCTGCGCGAACTGGCGACGAAGATTTCCGATCTCGGTGCTGCGGTCCATGCCGCGACGAGCAAGACGACGCCGGTTGATGCCGATGAATTTCCGCTGGCGGACAGCGCGGCGTCGTTTGCTGTCAAGAAGGTGACGTGGGCCAATATCAAAGCCACCATCAGCGCCAGCTTGGCCGCCGTCGCATCGAGCGGCAGCGCGTCTGACTTGGGCACCGGCACACTTCCAGATGCGCGCGTCTCGGCCACGCTCACGGCCGATAAAGCGTTCAGGCGCGGGAATATCCTTGCCACCGTAGCGCAATCAGCTGGTGTTCCGACCGGCGGGCTGATCGAAGCCGGTAGCAATGCGAACGGCGACTACGTTCGTTTTGCTGATGGCACCCAGATATGTTGGAGAACCATCGTTACGGTTAACACAACGGCCAACGCCTATTTCATCAAAACTGAGTTATTTGCCGCTACGTTTGCGGCAGCCCCTCGATGCGTCGTTAGCCCAATAACTTCAAACGTGACAACCATCACCGCCGGTTACTGGCGTGCAAACACTGTCAGCACCATCGCCATTGAGTTCGCTTCTTCGGTCAATGTAATTTCGACCAATACGTTCAATTGCGTCGCAGTGGGGAGGTGGTTCTGATGCGAATATCCTTTTCTCCGCAACGCCGAGACGATGCTCTGGTACTCGAAAAGACGGGCGACCGCATTCGCATCAATGGCGAGCTTTTCAACTTCGACGGGCTTGCCGATGGCGACACGATCAAGCTGGGGAATATCCCCGGCGGCTGGTTCGCGGGCGCTGTCACCAAGACCGATGGCGAGATTCACATCGTTCTGACCCTTCCGCATGGCCCGAACCCTTCGCAGGCGGTCGCTTTCCCAGACCCGATCGTGGTGACGGAAGACGGGCCGATCGCCGTGCCACACGACGAGGCTCCAGATGTGGACGCCTGACCCCTCTATCATCATCACCGCCGCGCAGAAGGCGGAAGACGCACAAGCGGCCCTGCTGGCGACTTTCCAGTCGGCAATCCAATCGCTGGTCGATCAGACAGCCGCGTCGCGCTCCTATGCCGATGGAAACGCTCTCGCAAGCTATGTCGCATCGACCGTGCCGGCGTGGTCGGCTGAGGCGACAACCTTTGTCGCCTGGCGCGACGCGGTGTGGGTCTATGCCTACGGCGAACTGGACAAGGTATCGGCAGGCGCGCGCGAGGTTCCTACCGTCGAGGCATTCCTGGCCGAACTGCCGGTGGTCGCGTGGCCGGTGATCACTCCCCAACCCTAAACCAGCTCGTCCTCCCGCTCTCGTACTGAGTAACCCGTATCCATTCCCCGGATGTGGGCTCACGGCCTTGCGGGACGATAACCGGACCCCAAGCCTTGGCAGCCTCGACATCGCTGGCTGCCGATAGATCGACGCGCTTCAAGGCCGTGCCGTCGCGCATCTGCTCAACTGAAAATCTCATCTCCAGATCTTAGAAGGAAATCATCATGGACCGCAACTTTACGCGGGCGCTTGCGCTCGTTTTGAAATCAGAGGGAGGTTGGAGCGATAATCCGGCCGATCCGGGTGGCGCCACTATGAAGGGCGTCACCCTGGCTAACTTCCGCCGCTACGTCCAAGCCAATGCGACGAAGGACGATCTGCGGCATATCACCGATGCGCAGGTCGCGACCGTCTATCGCCGCTTCTACTGGGACGCGATTGCCGGCGCCGAGCTGCCCGATGGTGTCGACTATGCTGTGTTCGATTTTGCCGTGAACAGCGGGTCGGGCAGGGCGGCGAAATATCTTCAAGCCGCATGCGGTGTCAGCCTCCCGCAAGACGGCAAGATCGGCCCTGCGACCATCGCTGCAGTGAAGTCAAAGCCTGCCGGCGCTATCATCGACACGCTCTGCGATGCCCGTCTGGCTTTCCTGAAGCGTCTCTCGACATGGAGCACGTTTGGCAAGGGCTGGCAAAGCCGCGTGGCGTCAGTGCGCGCCAATGCACTGAAGATGACGGCGCAGCCACAGGCAGCCCCGCCAGCACCCGTTCAGCCCATCCAGGCTCCGCAGACGCCCGCACCGGCCCCTGCCGCTCCTATGCCTCCACCTGTCGCCGCACCACCCAGCAAAATCGCCCCTGCCGCCACGGTCCTCGCCCTCATCGCAATGGCCGCTGCTGGCTTTTGGCATCAAATCACCGATTGGCTTTGGAGCATCCTGCCATGACCGCCGTAATCGTCCGTATCGCACTTCGTTATTTCGCCGGCATCCTTGTCGCGCGTGGGCTCCTGTCGGCCGATGACGGGGGCACATTCTCAGCCGATCCCGATATCCAGATGCTTGTTGAGACAGCGGCGGGCTTGGCGATCGGCGCCATCACCGAAGGCTGGTATTGGCTGGCTCATCGTTTCGGGTGGGCCAAATGACCACGCTCGTTGCCTGGTTTCTCTCGAACCCAACAATCATCGCTATCGGCGCAGCCATCGTTGCCGCTGCCGGCGCATGGGTCCATGGCCGTCTCTCCGGCGCCAAAGCACAAGCCAACGCTGACAAGGCCAAGGAGGCCGATTCGTATGCGAAGCATATCAAGGATATCTCTGACGCTGCCAATGCTCGCCCTTCTGGCGGGGTGCAGTCAGACCCTTACAACCGCGACAACGGGTAAGGAAATCTGCCTGATTTGGTCGCCGGCAACCTACTCGGCCAAGGGCGACACCCAAGCAACAATCGATGGCAACCGCGCGTTGAATGCAAAGCGCGATGCCTACTGCAAGAACTAGCAGGGCAGAGCAGGGCGGCGAAAAATGGTGGATGAAAACATGGACAGCGGCGACCTCCGAGCCCGCGTGGTGGCACTCGAAAACTGGCGGGTCGCTCGGGATATCGAGAGTGCCCGTCATGACGAAAAGTGGAAGCACATGGACGATAAGATCGATGGTGTCGGCAAGAAGGTCGACAAGATATCGAGCGACCTGTCCCGCGTCGTCTGGCTCCTTCTGTCCGGCATCATCCTTGCGATTCTGGCCTTCATCGTGAAAGGCGGCATGGCGCCCTGATCATCTTCCCGACGCCGGCAATATGATCGCCGTAGCCTAGATCGAGACGTAGACCTTCCCCATCCCCTTGCAATCCACACAGGGAAGCCCATCGGGAAATCGCCACGGCTCGGGGTGGAATTTCGTCCAGTCGCCATCCCCTCCGCATTCGAAACACGGCACCTGACCGGCTCCGCAGCCATGATCGACAGGCCAGCATTCGACTTCGGTTTCACGCTTGGAGCCGAGATAGGCGATCATCCTAGTCGGGCGCATCGCCTCAGTGTACGAATATCAACGGGCTCATGAGGATTGCGACGGCCACAAAGACAGCCAGCGCCATACGTGGGTTTTTGTCTATGATGATGGTCAGCATCCGAAAACTCTATCATCCCCCACCGGAATCCGCTATAGAAATCAACGAGGCGGCGGCGTGGAAGGACACGCTGACATGGGTAAGCGATTAGCCCAGCGCGGCGCCACCGTGACCCGACGTACTTTGGCAAGTCCAGACGAAATCGGCGAGTGGCAGAGACCGTGAACAAAAAGCGCAGCCGGTATCAAGCCCGGCCCGCCTCAATCCGGCGCATCGACCAGCGGCCTTTTTCGTTTCGGCGCGGCGTAGCTCTCCACCAGCCGCACCTTGTCGATTGGAACGGTGACGCCGAGGCTTTTGCCTCCAATGGTCACGCTGTCCTCATCCACCCGCAAAACCTCTCCTTGAAGCTCTATCTGCTGGCCTCGCTTTACCTTGGTGGATTTATCCACGATGGAATGGGGGAAGTTATAGCCGGGGAGGGAGACGCTTACGCGGTCCTCAGTCACACGCCTGCGGACTATTGCGGTGATCGAGACGGTGTCGCCAGCTTTGATGCCTGTTGCCATTCCATGAGTCTGGGGCGGTGCTGGCGAGCGTCAAGGGAGCGGTTTTGTCTGGAAAAGCTCTTTCGCTTCGGCGCGCGTCATCGTCTTAACGACTGAGAAGCCGTTGCGCCGCATAATCTGCCAAGCCTCGTCGGTCGTTCTGGCTTCAATCGGCCACGGAATGCCTTCGAAAACTGGCGTGATAATGTGAATTTTCAGGTCATCCATCGGAAAAGCCTACCATTTCTGTGGGGTTCGCGCTATACATTTCCGTGAGGCGGCGGCGTGGAAAGCAGACACGCAGCAGACAGAGCAGGGTGGCATCTGGGCAGATCAGCCAAGTGACGGAGCAAGTCTCTTTCGAGAGCGGCACCCACCGTCAGCCGGGGTAGCGTCCGGCCCGCCTCATTCTTCCCCCCCCAAGCCCTTCCCTATATTCCCTCAAATGCCATGGACAATCCAAAGCCTGATAGACGAGAAGATGAAGGTCACAGCTCATTGCTCGTCGTGCAATCATAGCCAGGATCTCGACCTGGAAGCGCTGAAGGCCAAGCTCGGCTCCGACGCACCGGCAATGGAATGGGATCTGCGGCCGAAACTGCGCTGCTCCCAATGCCAGTCGAAGAAGGTCACGCTGATCTATGCGCCGAATTCAAATCTCATGTCGGGCATGGGGAAGGCGCACCCGGAGCGCTCCTAGCCCAGCAGCTTCATTCCCCAGTATGCCGCGACGATGATTAGGCCGATGACGGCGAGGGCGGGAAGGTTGCGAAGGCTCATGGCTTTTTTGCCGCAATCATCTGTTCCGCAATCGCATCGGCGGCGGCGACACTCTGTTTGGAGGCATAGGGTAGATCACCATAGCCGCTGACAGAGTAACCGATCAGTTGCGCCAGTTGCATCTGATCATCCTTCGAAAATCCCTGCGTAGCGGCCTCTAGCGCTATCTCGTTCAGGCTCAGCTTGCCACTATCAACCGCCCATCGAAGAATGGCATTTTCCTTGAACCGCAGATTCCCATTCACCCAGACGATAGGCTGCATGGGGTGCTTGGCCTTTGGCATTCTTCTCTCCTATTCCGGTGCTGCGAACATGCGGAGGGTTAGACCGGCGCCCAATGCGTCGGATGATAATAGACGTACATGGTCATGTCCGGATACCACCACAGCGAGCCTTGCCGCTTGAGCGTCTGAACGTTGCGTTCGCCGTCCGCGTCATCGATCTTCGTCCAGACAGTGACATTCTCCGGGGCGCTGGTAGCGTCTTGCCAATCGCGTTTCTCGCTCATGTTCAGATCCTCTCAGGTGAAGGGGTTAGGCTGGCAGGCTTCCATTCCCGGCATGCAGGCGCTTTGGCAAGGATATCAGTGCCGGGGCCGTGGCTCCATGAAGCACGCATGACGTCGCATTTCGGAAAGCTCCGAGAGCCGCCATTGACGCTCCGGTAATGAACGCAGGATTTGCATGTCTCTCCCGCAGGGCCGGTACCTGGCGCCGCCGCATAGCCACGCTTCTGCGGTTTGGCCTTCGCCTTCAGTAGGCGTCTGGCTTCGTCCACTGTGACCTCATTGCCGAACATGTCTTTCATCATTGTCTCCGCGAACATTGGTCGAGGGGAACGGAACGACAGGGGAACAGACGGGCATTTTGGGAGGTTGTTGTGCGCGTTGCTGTGCGCAAAGTGGTCGGAGTGGAGAGATTCGAACTCCCGACCCTCTGGTCCCAAACCAGATG